>WYBA01000096.1 GCA_011526095.1 Myxococcales bacterium
CGCGGCGCGGCGCGCCGCCGAGGTCGAGGCCGCCGCGCGGGCGGCGCGCGGCGCCGCGCCGCCGCCGCTGCCGCGGCTGGTCCCGGCGGTGCCGGTGTGGTCCGGCCCGTCGTGGGCGCCGCCGGGCGCGCGGGTGGTGGAGCCGGTCGAGGACGACGTCGACGTGGACGCCGTGCTCGAGGGCGACGACGACGACGACGACGACGACGACGAGCCGCGCCCCCGCCGCCGCCGCGTCCCGCCGCCCGAGCCGCCGAACTGACGGCGTCTCAGGCTGGCTCGCCCGAAGACGGGCTCGCGGCGCCTGTACGGAGTCGGCTGGGGCGGACCCTCGCCTCAGCCCGCGCGGGCGACGAGCGCGGCGGCCGCGCCGGACGCTGGCGGCGGCGCGACCGGCAGCACGATCCGGACCGTCGTGCCGCGCCCCACCGCGCTGTCGACGACGATCCGCCCGTCGAGCTCGTCGATGGTCCGGCGCACCATCACCAGGCCGAGCCCGGTCCCGCGCGGCTTGGTCGTGAAGAACGGCTCGAAGATGCGGCCGAGCGCCGCGGCCGCGATCCCGGCGCCGTGATCGCGCACCGTCAGCTCGACGGCGTCGCGCCCGTCCGCGGCGCCGGCGCGCACCGCGCTCGTCACCTCGACCCGCCCCCCCGTCGGCATCGCGTCGCGCGCGTTGAGCGCGAGGTTGACGATCACCTGCTCGAGCCGCCCCGGATCGGCGAGCACCTCGGCGCCGGCGCCGCCGGCCGCGAACGTCACCTCGTACGGCTCGCCCAGGACGTGGCGCAGCAGCTCGACCGCGTCGGCGACGACCGGATCGACCGCGACCCGGCACGGCGCGCCCGGCTGCGGCCGGCCGAACGACTTGAGCTGCGTGCACAGCCCGGCGCCGCGGCGCACGGCGGCGACGCAGCGATCGAGGTAGCGGACCGCCGGCGCGTCGGGGTCGACGTGGCGCCGCGCCAGCTCGAGGCAGGAGTCGAGCCCCATGAACACGTTGGCGTAGTCGTGCGCCACCCCGACGGCGAGCTGCCCGAGCGCCTCGAGCTTCTCGCGCTCGCGCAGCTCCGCCTGGCCCTGCTTGCTCGCGGTGATGTCGCGCTCGGTCGTCGTGTACGCCTCGCGGCGGCCGCCCGGCCCCCGCAGCAGCGCCGCCGTGACCGACACGTCGAGCACGCGGCCGTCGCGGGTGAGCCGCTGGCTCTCGAACGTGGCGACGGCCTCGCCGTCGAGGATGCGCTCGGCGATCGCGACGAGCGCGGGGCGGTGCGCGGTCGGGACGAGCGCGAGCAGGTCGCGGCCGAGCATCTCGGCCGCGGGGTAGCCGTACAGCGCCTCGGCGCCGCGGTTCCACGCGAGGATCCGGCCGCGCAGATCGAGCACGACGATCGCGTCGGGCGAGTTCGACACCACCGCCGCCAGCCGCCGCAGCTCGGCCTCGCGCCGGCGGTCCTCGGTCACGTCGATCAGCGCGGCGACGCACCGGCGCGGCCGCGCGCCGCCGGTCACGACCACGCTCTCGAGCCGGATCGACCGCGCGGCCCCGTCGAACGCGTGGAGCTCGATCTCGCGGGCGCGGCGCAGGCGCGCGGCGAACACCTCCGCCAGGTGGCGCTCGAGCGCCGCGACGCTGGTGCGCTCGGCGAAGTTGCGCAGGCGACAGCCGACGAGCTGGGCGCGCGGCGCGCCGAGCAGCGCCTCGGCGGCGCAGTTGGCGTCGAGGATGACGCCGGCGGCGTCGAGCGTGAGGTACGCGGTCGGCGCGTGGTGGTAGAGGTCGAGGTAGTGGTGGCGGGCCTGCCGCCGCGTCCGCAGGCCCCTCGGGTCGTACCGCCGCAGGATCGTCATCGTCGCCCTCTCCTCGTCCGCCGCGACCCTACCCCGATCCGCGCGGCGAGCGCGATCGCCGGCGGACGCGTCTGGTCCTCCGATCTCTGGACCGCGCGAGTGCAAGCCGGGTCGCGCAATCGAGCGCGGGCGTGCCGCGCGCGCGTGGCGCAGGTGCGGACTGTTCCGCACGTCGCGTGAGATTTTCCCCAGTGCTTGGCGAGCCGCGGCGCGGGCGGATAGAGTCCGCTCGTCATGGTGGCGCCGAAGGTCATGGTCGTGGACGACGAACCGCAGATCCGCTGGGCGCTGGCGGAGGAGCTGAGCGCCGCGGGGTACCGCGTCCGCGCGGCCGCGACCGGCGCGGCCGCGCTGGCGCACCTCGCCGAGGACGGGCAGGTGGATCTCGTCCTGCTCGACCAGCGCCTGCCCGACATGGACGGGCTGGCGCTGCTCGAGCGGATCAAGGCGCACGATCACGACGCCGTGGTGATCCTGCTGACGGCGTACTCCAACGTCGAGTCCGCCGTCGACGCGATGCGCAGCGGCGCCTACCACTACGCGACCAAGCCGCTCGAGCTGGCGGCGGTGCGCCGGCTGGTCGAGCGCGGGCTCGAGACGACCCAGCTGCGGCGCGAGCTGCGCGCGCTGCGCGCCGCGCAGGCGGCCCCCTACGCGCTCGGCTCGATCCTCGGCGAGTCGCCGGCGATCGCGCGCAGCCGCGCGCTGCTCGCGCGCTACGCCGCCAACGACGCCACCGTGCTGATCACCGGCGAGAGCGGCACCGGCAAGGACCTCGCGGCCAAGGTCCTGCACCACAACAGCCCGCGCGCCGCGCGGCCGTTCATGAACATCACGTGCACCGCGCTGCCCGAGGCGCTGCTCGAGAGCGAGCTGTTCGGCCACGAGAAGGGCGCGTTCACCGACGCCCGCCAGGCGCGGGTGGGGCTGCTCCAGGCCGCCGACGGCGGGACCGTGTTCCTCGACGAGATCGGCGACATGCCGCCCGCGCTGCAGGCCAAGCTGCTGCGGTTCCTCGAGGACCGGACGCTGCGCCGGGTCGGCGGCACCGCCGACGTCCGGGTCGACGTGCGGATCGTCGCGGCGACGCACGTCGATCTGGCCGAGGCGGTGCGCAGCCGGACGTTCCGCGAGGATCTCTACTACCGCCTCGCGGTGCTCGAGCTGCCGCTGCCGGCGCTGCGAGACCGCCCCGGCGACGTCCCGCTGCTCGCGCGCGCGTTCATGGACACGATCGGCCGCGACCTCCACAAGCCGGTCCACGCCGTGACCGACGCGGCGTGGCGCGTGCTCGAGGGCCACCACTGGCCGGGCAACGTGCGCGAGCTGCGCAACGTCGTCGAGCGGACGATGCTGCTGCTCGACGGCGGGACCGTCGACGCCGCCGACGTCCAGATGGCGTCGAGCCCGACCCGCCCCGACAGCTTCACCCTGCCGGCCGCGGGCATCGCGCTGCACGAGCTCGAGCGCAGCCTCGTCCTCCAGGCGATCACCCGCACCGGCGGCAACCAGACCGAGGCGGCGCGCCTGCTCGGGCTCCACCGCGATCAGGTGCGCTATCGCCTCGGCAAGTACGGCCTGCTCGGCGGCCCACGCGCCCGCCCGGCGACGCGCGACGGCGACGACGGCGGCCGCCTCGATCGCGGCGACGGCAGCGACGACGGCGACGACCGCCACCTCGCGTGAGCGGCCGCACGCGCGCTGGCATCGCGCGTGCAGTGCCGGCGGCCGATGACCATCGACCTGCACGGCCGCGCGCACGCCGCGGCGGCGCCGCCCGACGATCGCGCCGCCCCGGCGCGCGCCCCCCAAGACGACCTGCCGTCGCTCGACCTGCTGCGCGCGCTGCCGTGGCTCGGATCGCTCCGGATCGAGACCGAGAACGTCGCGGCGGCGATCGCGTCGGTCGCCGACTACGGGGCGCTGCGGATCGAGCGCGCGGTCGGGCGCGTCGACGCGCCATCGATGCACCTGCGCGTGCGCCTCGCGGCGTGGACCCGCGCGCGCACGATCGCGTCGGCCGGCGAGGCGCCCGGCTGGTGCGTCGAGTTCACCGACGCCGCCGGCCACCCGCTGCACCGGGTCCACCTCGCCGACCCGATCGCGATCGCGGCGTTCGCCGACGTCCTCGCCGCGCTGCGCGAGGCGCGCGGCCCGCTCGCGCACGGCTCGTCGCCGAGGCTCCCGATCCCGCTCCACGCGGCCGGTCGGGCGCCGGCCTCGGCGCCCCCGCGCGAGGCCGGCGCCCGCGACGTCCGCGCCGCGTGGTTCTCCCTGGTCGGCCCGGCGCAGGGCGGCGCGCTGGTCCGCCACCACGCCGCGACGCGCGGGCGGGTGCTGCGCGCGATCGGCGACAGCTGGGCGCGGCGGCTGTCGCCCGACGCCCTGCCCCGCGCGCTCGCCGCGGCGCACGCCGCTGGCGTGGCGCTCGCGATCACCGTCGGCAACGACGGCGTGACCCACACCGCGACGGGCGCGTGGCGGCTCGACGGCGTCACCCCCGAGGCGGTGGTCGCGCGCTGCGCCACCGCCCGGTCCACGCTGCGCACCGCACCGGACGCCGCGTGCTGGGCGGTGCGGGAGCCGCGCGCGGACGCGGCGGTGTGGTGTCTCGAGGCCCACGACGGCGCGGGCGACCTCGTGCTGGGCGTCGACGTGGTGGACACCGACGACGCCGCGGCGACCGCGGCGTGGGCGCGGATCCTCGGGGCCGAGCCCGGCGACGCGCGGACCTGACCGGGCGCGCCAGCCGCGCCACGCGAACGACGAACGACGAACGACGAACGACGAGCAACGAGCGACGAACGACGAGCGACGAGCGGTCCGATCTCCGGACGCGCACAACCGATCACAGGAGAGATCACGATGCGTGGAACGAACATGGCAAGGGCGACGTGGACATCGTGGGTGGTGGGGCTGTCGGCGATCGCGGCGCTGCCCGGGTGCGTGGAGCCCTCGGACGAGCCCGCGCCGCCGCCGGGGCCGCGCGTGCTCGCGGACGACGACGACCCGCTCGCGCTTGCGGACGACGACCCGCTCGCGGACGAGCAGGCGTTCCTGCGGTGGGCACGCGAGGTGCGCCGCCCCGCGCGCGGCACGGACGCGCCCGCGCCGCCGGGCGCGCTCCACGCGCCGCCGGTGTGTCCGGACGGCTACGTCGTGATCACCGGGACCGAGCTCGACGACGTGCTCAGCGGGACCGCGGCCAGCGAGTGCTTCCTCGCGCTCGAGGGCGACGACGTGATCTTCGCCGGCGGCGGCGACGACCTGATCTACGCGGGCGACGGCGACGACGTCGTCCACGCCGGCGCCGGCGCCGACGTCGTGTTCGGCGAGGCGGGCAACGACGTGATCGCCGGGGTCGCCGGCGCCGACACGATCGACGGCGGCGACGGCGCCGACAACCTGCAGGGCGGCGGCGACGACGACGTCGTGCGCGGCGGCGCGGGCGACGACGTGATGACCGGCAACGGCGGCGCCGACCAGCTGTTCGGCGAGGCCGGGGCCGACACGCTCGACGGCGCCGGCGGCACCGACGACATCGAGGGCGGCGACGGCGACGACGTGATCGACGGCGGCGGCAGCGACGACTGCGTCGCCGGCGGCCCGGGGCTCGACACGATCGACGGCGGCGGCGGCCGCGACCTCGTGATGGGCGACGACGGCGACGACGTGCTGCGCGGCGGCGGCGAGGACGACGTCGTGATCGGCGGCGCGGGCGACGACGACCTCGTCGGCAACGGCGGCGACGACACGCTCGTCGGCCAGGGCGGCAACGACGTGCTCCACGGCCAGGGCGGCGACGACACGCTGCACGGCCGCGCCGGCGACGACACGCTCGATCAGGGCGACGGCGTCGGCCTGCTCGACGGCGGCGCCGGCACCGACACGTGCGTGCCGGCCGGCAGCGCGCAGTGCGAGCTGTGACCGCCGCGCCCGCGCGCGGGCGCGTCAGACGCTGTAGACGAACACGAAGTCCTTGGGCGGCACGAACCGGTAGCCGTCCTCGGTGACGCGGATGATCTCGGCGCCGTCCTCCCCGAGGAGGCGCCGGATCCGCATGATGTTCGTGAACAGCGCGGCGTCGTGGCGCAGCGGGTGGTACTCGACGTTCCACACCGACTGGACGATCTCTTCCTTGGAGAACACCTTGCCCGGCGCGGCGGCGAACAGGAACAGCAGCCGCTTGAGCAGGCTGCGCCGGCGCAGGTCGGCGAGCTCGGTGCCCTGGCGCCAGATCGTCTCGCGGACGCCGTCGACGGCGAGCGAGCGCGCCGGCAGGCGCAGGATCTCGGGATCGGCGTCCGACACCTCGGACACGGCGCCGTCGTGGGCGACGACGCGGAACGGCCGCAGCGCGGTGAGGCCGAGGTCGGCGAGCAGCCGCCCGACCGCGTCGAGCGCGGCCGGCGCGAGCGTCGCCGCGGCGCCGCTCGACGGATCGGGGCGAGCCGGCGCGCCGGCGATCGAGTCGAGCGCGGCGTTGGCGGCGAGGCGCTCGACCGGCAGCCCGGCGGTCCCGGCGAGGTCGGCGGCGTCGCGCGCGTAGGCCGAGGCCGCGGCCCAGTCGCCGTCGTCGCGCGCCAGCGCGGCGAGCGCGAGCAGCGCCTGGACCCGGCACCGCACCAGGCCCGCGGTCGCGGCCTCGCGCGCGGCGCGCGTCGCGGCGGACTTGGCGCCGGCGCGCTCGCCGCGCGCCAGCTCGACCCGCGCGGACACGACGAGCGCCTCGGCGAGCTCCGCCCCGCGGCCGGCGCGCTCGGCGCGCTGCGCGGCGCGGCGCGCGGCGTCGAGCGCCGGGCCGACGTCGCCGCCGGCGAGCGCGACGCGGGCCACCGCGAGATCTCGATCGAGCTCGTCGCGGACCTCGTCGCCGCCGGCGGTGCGCGCCTGGTCGAGCGCGCCGGTGCGCAGCCCGAGCATCGCGCGCGCCTCGGCGGCGAGGACCGCGGCGGCCGCGCGCGACCACGCGTCGAGCGCCGGGCTCTGCGCCAGCCGGTCGAGCGTGACCTGCGCGGCGTCGACGCGGTGCTCGAGCAGATCGATCGTCGCCAGCGTCAGCTCGGCGCGCGCGACGAGCAGCCCGAGCTTGCGCCGGCTCGCCGAGCCGTGCGCGGCGCCCGCCAGCTCGGCCGCGGCCACGACCTCGCCGCGGCGCACCAGCATCTCGGCCAGCTCGACCTCGGAGATCAGCGCCGCCAGCTCGTCGCCGCGGATCCGCCGCGACTGGACGAGCGAGCGCGCCAGCTCGACCGCGCCGTCGGTGTCGCCGCGGCGCATCGCGACCTGGGCTCGGCTGCGGCGGAGCTCGTCGGCGACCGCGATCGCGTCGACCTCGCGGGCGGCGGCCTCGGCGGCGTCGAGCGCGGCCTTGGCCTCGCCGAGCCGGCCCTCGCGCGCCAGGCAGCGCGCGCGCCGCGACTCGAGCCGCGCGTTGAGCTCGATCGCGGCGACGCCCGCGACCCCGCCGGCGCGGGCGGCGCCCTGGGCGCGCGCGATCGCGGCCGACGCGGCGGCGATCCGGCCCTCGTGCTCGTCGAGCGTGGCCTGCGCCAGCAGCAGGCCCGCGCGCGCCAGCTCGCCGGCGACGCCGCGCTCGTCGCCGGCGGCGGCGGCGAGCAGCTCGGCCGCGCGCGCCGGGTTGCCGCGCAGCACCTCGAGCCGCGCCAGCACGCCGGTGGCGCGCGCGCGATCGTCGGCGGAGATCGCCCCCGCGCTCGCGACGACCGGCGCGTCGACGAGGGCGTGGAGCTCGCGCACGGCGCCGGTGACGTCCCCGCCCGCGAGCGTCAGCT
The DNA here is from genome assembly GCA_011526095.1 of Myxococcales bacterium. GTDB lineage: Bacteria > Myxococcota_A > Polyangia > Haliangiales > Haliangiaceae > WYBA01. Next base: position 7,647 of record WYBA01000096.1, read on the forward strand.
CGGCCGCGAGCACCGGATCGACGGCGTGCCCGCGCGCGACCACCAGCTCGGCGGCCTCGCCGATCCGCCCGGCGCGCGCCGCCAGCTCGATCCGCATCGTGCGGACCAGCGGATCGGCGCCCGGGCCGACCGCGGCGAGCAGCGACTCGACCTCGCCGGCGGCGCCGCGGCGCGCCGCGACCTCGCGGCGCGCGGCCAGCTCGGTCACCGCGCCGGCGACGTCGCCGGCGGCGAGCCGGTGGAGCACGACCTCGCGCAGCCGGTCGACCGGGTCGAGCGAGCCGAGCGCGCCGTCGTCACCGGCCTCCCACGCGACGCGGCGGCCGCCCGAGCCCTTGCCCGTCGCCGCGACCAGCTCGGCCGCGGCGCGCTCGAGCCCGACGCGGGTGTCGATCGCCATCGCCGCGAGCACGTCGTCGTGGACGACGTCGTGGATCTGGTGGAAGCCGTCGGCCTCGGCGTCGACGAGCTGGCGCCGGATGAGGTCGGCCAGCGCGGCGGTGACGTCGATGTCGGGGCACAGCGCCGCGACCGCGGCCGGCGCGGCCGGCATGCGCAGCACGACCAGCGCCTCGAGCGCGCGGCGGCTGTCGCGCGGCAGCGCCGCGAGGTCCCACGCGCCGGCGCCGAGCGCGGCGCGCGCCCACTCGCGGCGCAGCGCCAGCGGCATGCCGCGGGTGCGCGCGAGCGCCGCGTCGAACGAGCCCGCCGGCGCGCCGCCGCCGCGGCCGAACGCGTCCTCGAGCACGCCCCACAGCTCGCGCGCGGCGAGGTCGTCGAGCCCACCGAGCGTCAGCTCGCCACGGTCGAGGCCACGCGGCAACGGCGGCGCCTCGCGCGCGATCACCACGAGCCGGCCCAGCGCCGGCGACGGCGGGACCATCGCCTCGAGCGTGACCGCGAGATCGTCGTCGCTCAGGTGGTGGATGTCGTCGACCACGAGCAGCCGGACCTCGGCCGCGAGCGCGTCGGTGATGCCGCCGGGCAGGCAGCGCAGCGCGCGCTCGGCGCGGGCGCGCAGCGCGGCGCCGCGGTCGCCGGGGTAGGCGCGGACATGGACGGCCGGCGCGTCGAGCTGCGCCGCGAGGTGGCGGACGAGGCGCGACTTGCCGGCGCCGACCGGCCCGTGGACGACGACGAGCGAGGCGATCGCGAGCTGCTCGCGCAGCTCCGCCTGCTCGCGGCTGCGCCCGACGAACGGGATCGGACGCGGCCCGGTGGGGAGACCCTGCGACGGAGAGGTGGAGCTGGTCACCGTTTTGGCCGTGCGAGTCATCGTGTGCGCCTTCCCCCCTTCATTACAAGGGCCGGGCCAGCCAGACCGGCGCGGCCAGGGTTGTCGCGGCCGCAACGATCTCGTGACGTTCCTCCGTGGCGACGATGTAGGTGCGACGGGGCGCGACCCGGGTCAGTCGTCCCGGTGAGACGTCGAGGCATCGACGGTGGGGAGGAACGCCACGGCCGCGGCGTCAGCGCGCGAGCCGCTCCAGCCGCGCGAGCGTCTCGGTGAGCGGGGTCGCCTCGTCCGCCGCCTGGCGCAGGAACGCCTCGAGCGCCGGCTGGTGCGCGATCGCGTCGTCGAGCGCGCGATCGCTGCCGGGCTTGTAGGCGCCGAGGGTGACCAGATCGCGGTGCTCCTCGTAGATCGCCAGGCGCCGGCGCGCGGCCGCCGCGGCGGCGCGGTGCGCGTCCGTGGTGACGTGCGGCATCGACCGCGACACCGAGGCGAGCACGTCGATCGGCGGGAAGTGGCCGCGCGCCGCGAGCCGGCGATCGAGCACGACGTGGCCGTCGACGACGCCGCGCACCTCGTCGGCGATCGGCTCGTCCATGTCGCCGCCCGCGACCAGCACGGTGTAGATCGCGGTGATCGAGCCGAGCGCGGCGCGGCCGGCGCGCTCGACCAGCCGCGGCAGCAGCGCGAACACGCTCGGCGGGTAGCCCTGGCGCGCTGGCGGCTCGCCGGCGGACAGCCCGACCTCGCGCTGGGCGCGCGCGACCCGGGTCAGCGAGTCGACGAGCAGGAGCACGCGCGCGCCGCGGCGATCGCGGAACCACTCCGCGATCGCGGTCGCGACGTGGACCGCGCGCAGCCGGACCAGGCTCGGCGCGTCGGAGGTCGCGCACACGACGACCGCGCGCGAGCGGCCGGCGCCGAGGCCGTCGTCGAGCAGCTCCGCCACCTCCTTGCCGCGCTCGCCGACGAGGCACACGACGATCACGTCGGCGGAGGCGCCGCGCGCGAGCTGCCCGAGGAGCGTCGACTTGCCGACGCCCGAGCCGGCGAACAGGCCGATGCGCTGGCCGTCGCCGAGCGTGAGGAAGCCGTCGATCGCGCGCACGCCGGTGGCGAGCGGCTCGCGGATCCGCGTGCGCGACAAGGGCGGCGGCGCGGGGCGATCGACCGCCCACGGCTCGAGCCGCGCCGGATCGAGCGGCGGGCCGCCGTCGGCGGGGCGGCCCAGCCCGTCGAGGACGCGGCCGATCAGCGCCTCGCCGCAGTGGATCGACAGCGGCGCCCCGGTGCGCCGCACGCGCGAGCGCGGCGCGACGTCCGCGAGCTCGCCCAGCGGCAGCAGCACGGCCTCGTCGCCGCGGAAGCCGATGACCTCGGCCGCGAGCGGCCCGGCGTGACGGCGCTCGATGTGGACGAGCTCGCCGAGCGCGATGCCGGGGACCTCGGCGCGCACGACCAGGCCGGTGACCTCGGTGACGTGGCCGTCGGCCGCGGGCGTGGCGCCGGGCTCGGGCGTGGCGATCGCGGCGGGCACGCCGGACGCGGGCGTCAGCCGCGCGCGCTCCAGCTCGGCCTCCGCCGCGGCGCGCACGCGATCGGCCTCGCCGCGCGCGCGGTCGAGCTCGGCGCGGGCCTCGGCGCGGATCCGCTCGGCCTCGACGCGCGCGTCGAACACCTCGCCATCGATGATGCGACCGCTGCGGGACACCGAGGGAGGACGGTAACACGCGCGCGCGCGTCTCCGCCTCCGTCTCCGTCTCCGTCTCCGTCTCCGTCTCCGTCTCCGTCTCCGTCGCCGTCTCCGTCGCCGTCTCCGTCTCCGTCTCCGTCTCCGTCTCCGTCTCCGTCTCCGTCTGCCCCGCTCATCCTGAGCAGGGCCGAGCGCCAGCGAGGCCCGTGTCGAAGGACGCCTCCGTCTCCGTCGCCGTCTCCGTCGCCGTCTCCGTCGCCGTCTCCCCCTCCGCCTCCGTCGCCGTCTCCCGCTCTTCCCTGAGCAGGCCCGAGCGCGAGCGAGTGCCGTGTCGGAGAACGCTGCTCAGGATTGGTCACATCTCGGCTCCACCGAACCGGTGCGATCCCGACGGTTCGCCCTGAGCCGTGGGGGGGGGCGCGCCTTGCCCACCCAGCCGTTAAACGTCCAGGCCCCTATAAATAAACGAAACAAGACCAACCAGGTGTTGATAA
>WYBA01000097.1 GCA_011526095.1 Myxococcales bacterium
GCCGCGCCGGCGCCGCGTGGGGCCGCGGCCTGCACGGCGCCGGCGCGCCCGCCGGCCGCGCCGGGATCGTCAAGCAGGAGGGCGACGGCCGCGCGCCCGCCGGCGCGTTCCGCGTGCTGCGCGCGTTCGGCTACGCCGCCGCGCCGCCCGCGGGCGCCGCCCTGCCCTACGCCGCGGTCGACGCGTCGTGGCGGTGCGTCGACGATCCCGCGTCGGCGCACTACAACGCCGTGCTCGACGCCGACGACGTCACCCCCGACTGGGGCTCGGCCGAGCAGATGCGCCGCGACGACGCGCTCTACGCCTGGGTCGTCGAGCTCGACCACAACGGCGCCTCGCACGAAGTGCACGGCGGCGCGGCGCCCGTCGCCGGCGGCGGCAGCTGCATCTTCCTGCACGTGTGGGACGGCCCCGGCTCGGTCACCGCGGGCTGCACCGCGATGGCCGAGCCCGCGCTCGAGGCGGTGCTCGCCTGGCTCCGCCCCGGCGCGGTCTACGCGCTGCTGCCGCGCGACGAGCACGCGGCGCTCGCCGCCGCGTGGCAGCTCCCCGCCGCCCCGTGACGGCGGTCAGAACCCGACCTTGACCTTGCCCTCGGCCTTGCCCTTGACCTTCACCTTGGGCGCCTTGACCTTCACCTTCACCTCGGGCGCCTTGACCTTCACCTTCACGCCGGCCCCGGCCTTCACCTTGGCCTTCACGTCGGCGGCCTTGCCGCCCGCATCGCCGCGGTGATCGCGCACCTTCACGTCGACCTTGCCCTTCACCTCGGCCGCGCCGTCGCGGTGGTCGCGCACCTTGACGCCGACGTCCGGCGCGTCGGGCACGGCGACGTCGGCCGCGCCGCGGTGGTCGCGCACGATCACGCCGCCCTGGACCTTCACCTTCGCGCGCGCCTTCGCCGCGAGGCTCAGATCCGGCGCCTTGATCTTCACCTTCGCGCCGACGACGACCCTGGCCGCGTCGCCGCCGTGGACGCGCACGCGCGCGCGCGGCGCCTTCGCGCCGACGACGACCCTGGGCTTGAACGCCGCCTTGACCTTCACGCCGACGAACGCCTTCGCCTTGAGCTCGGGCGGCCGCACGTACCACGCGACCCTGGCGCGCGCCTTCGCCGGCTTGACCTTGACCTTGGCGTGCCAGTTCGCCTGCGGCGCGGACACCCACACCGAGCGCGGCGACGGCTTGACCAGGACGACCGGGCGCCGCCACACCTTGACCTTCACGCGCCCGCGCACCTTCGCCTCGTCGACCTCGGGCGGCTCGACCTTGGCGTAGAACTCCGGGACCGCGACACCGACGAGCTCGGCGTGGACGCGGCCGCGCGGGTGGTGGACGTAGTACTGCGCGCGCAGCGGCTGCAGCGTCGCCGCCGCCGTGACCTCGAACCGCTTGGGCCACAGCACCGCGGCGTCGACGTGCGGCGCGACGACCGTCCACCTCGGCTCGACGACCTCGGGGTGACGCTCGTAGATCCCGGCCGCGAGCTCGGCGTGCCCGGCGTACGCCCACGTCATCGCCTCGATGTTGCCGGCGACCGCGAAGCTCGCCTCGAGATCCGCGCTCGCCTCGGGCAGCACGACCTCGTAGTCGGCGGTCGCGCCGGCGTCGGCCGCGACCGCGGCCTTGGCCTCGAGCTCGCCGAACGACACCGCGACCGTCTCGAGGTCGGCGTAGGCCGTGGCGAGCCCCGCACCGAGGCCGGTCAGCGCCGCGGCGTGACCGTCGACCGCGGCGACCAGCTCGACCTCCGCGTCCGCGCTGTCGCGCCAGACGCCCCAGTCGTCGTCCGCCCACGCCACCGGCGCCTCGACCGTGCCCGCCGCCTCGAGCGAGGCGGCGTGGCCGGCCTCGATCGCGACCGGCTCGGCCGCGAGATCCGCGAGGCCGACGACGTCGACCGCGCCCGCCTCGACGCCGACGCGCGCCTCGCCCGAGGCCGCGACGCCGACGCCGTAGACCGTGCCCTTGGTCAGCACGACGCCGGCGGGCGTGTAGACGCGGAACGCGCCCTCGCCGGGCGCGCGGTCGGTGACCGTGAACCGCGCCAGGCCGGCGAGCACCGCGGCCGACGACGCCGGATCCGCGGTTCCGTCGCGGCTGCCGACGCCGAGCGTCGACACCTCGGCGAGCTCGGCGACGCTCTCGTCGGCGAACGTCACCGTCGCCGCCGCGCCGTCGCCTGTGCGGAGCTGGTCGCCGGCGTAGAGCGCGTCGCCCGCGGCGATCGCCGCGTACGTCGGCTCGCCGACGCGCCGCACCTCGACCGTGCCTGACGCCGCGGTCAGCACCGCGGCCGCGCCCTCGTCGGCCTCGCGCTCGAACCCGCCGGCCTCGACGCCGACCGCGGCGACGGGATCGCCGCTCGCCGGGGCCTTGCCGGGATCCGCCTTGCCCGGATCCGCCTTGCCGGGGGTCTTCGCGCCGGCCGCGCCGGCCGGGTCCTTCTTGTCCTCGCTCTTGCCGCAGGCGCCGAGGGCGACCGCCGCCGAGAGCACGATCATCCCGAGGGATGTGCGCATCGGTGGTTCCTTTCCGGAGCAGAGCTCCGCGAGGTGAACCGGCAGGATGCGCGGTCACCGCGGCGCGCGCAACCCGGGGTAAGCCGCCTCACGCGCGTCACACGAACAGCTGGCGCGCCGCGCTGCCGGACCGGTCCGGATGCCCTACGTTGCAGCCCATGGGCCTCGAGATCGTGATCATCCTCGCGCTCGTGCTGGTGAACGGCCTGTTCGCCGGCAGCGAGATCGCGGTGCTGAGCGTGCGCGGCGCCGACGTGCGCGAGCGCGCCAGCCGCCGCGATCGCGGCGCGCTCGCGGTGGAGAGCCTGCGCGCCGAGCCCGAGCGGTTCCTCGCCACCGTGCAGATCGGGATCACCGTGGTCGGCGCCGGCGCCGCCGCGTTCGGCGGTGCCTCGCTCGCCGACGATCTCGCCCCCTCCATCGCCGCCCTCGGCCTGGTCACCTGGGCCGACGAGATCGCGTTCGGCGTGGTGATCGCGTTGCTGTCGTGGCTGTCGCTGGTGTTCGGCGAGCTGGTGCCCAAGTCGCTGGCGCTGCGCTACGCCGGCGGCTACGCGTTCGCGATCGCCCCGTGGCTGCTGCGGCTGTCGCGGTGGTTCCGCCCGCTGGTGTGGTTCCTGACCGCGTGCTCCAACGTCGTGCTGCGCCCGTTCGGCGACCGCACCAACTTCACCGAGTCGCGGGTGTCGCGCGACGAGCTGCGCCAGCTCGTCGAGGAGGCCGCGCGCGCCGGCAGCGTCGACCCGCAGACCAGCACGATGGCGGCGCGCGCGATCGCGTTCGAGGACGTCCGCGTCGCCGAGCTGATGGTCGCGCGCGGCGACGTCGTCGCGCTCGACGTCCGCGCCCCGCTCGACGAGGTCAAGCGGATCATCACCGAGGAGGGCCACGCGCGCATGCCCGTCTACCGCGACGACCCACGCCAGGTGATCGGCTACGTCGTCGCGCGCGACCTGCTCGCGATGGCGTGGGACCAGCAGCTCCTCGTGCTCGCGGACCTCGTGCGGCCGGTGTTCGTCGCGCCCGCGACCGCGCGCGCGATCGACGTGCTGCGCGAGCTGCAGCGCCGCCGCGTCCAGCTCGCGATCGTCGCCGACGAGCACGGCAGCTGGCTCGGCATCGTCACGATCGAGGACCTGATCGAGGAGGTCGTCGGCGACATCTTCAGCGAGGACGACGACGCCGACGTGATCGCGCGCAACGCCGACGGCACCGCCGACGTGCCGGCGACCGTCCAGGTCCGCCGCGTCAACCGCGTGCTCGGCGTCGAGCTGCCGACCGGCACCGACCGCACGACGATCGGCGGCGTGTGCCTCAACCTCGCCCACGGCATCCCGGCTCCCGGGACGCGCCTGACCGCCGAGGACGGCACCGTGCTCGAGGTCCTCGACGCCACGCCGCGGCGGATCCGCACCGTGCGGATCCACCCCGCCCCCCGCGCCGAGGCGCCCGCCCCGGACGAGGCGGCGCCGTAGCTACTCGTCCACCAATGGCGCGGCCGGCGCGGCGGCCGGCGCGACGTCCTCGACCGCGACGCCCATGCGGCCACCGTCGCGCAGCGCGGCCGGGACGAGCGCGGACGGCTCGGACGTCGACACCATCCACAGCTGGTGCGCGGCGCGCGTGACGCCGATGTGCATCAGGTGGCGCGCCCACGCCGCGTCGGGGTAGCTCGACGCGTTGACGTCGACCATCACGACGTAGTCGAACTCGAGGCCCTTGACGTTGACCGCCTCGGTCACGTCGACGCCCGGCGCGAAGCTGAACTCGTCCTTGCGGACGCGGCGCAGCGCCGGCACCTCGGCGCGGCGCAGGCCGTCGTAGTAGGCGTCGGCCTGCTCGGCGTGGCGCGCGATCACCGCGCACGAGGCGGTGGGCTCGCGCGCGACGAGGTTGCGCAGCGCGTCGCCGAGGAACGCGACCGCCTCGCCGATGTCGCCGAACTCGTGCAGCTCGACCGGCTCGCCGTGGCGCGCGGTCAGCGGCTCGTCGGGCGCCAGCTCCGGCCCGAGGATCTCGCGCGCCAGCAGCATGACCTCGGCGGTCGAGCGGTACGACAGCTTCAGCGGCCGCACCACCGCGGGCTGGCCGGTCTGCTCGAGCAGGTCCTCCCAGCCGGTGAAGTTGTTGTCGAACACGATCCGCTGCGCGGTGTCGCCGGCGATCGTCACCGAGCGGGCGCGCGGGTCGCCCTCGGGCAGGTTCGAGCCCTCGGCCGGGCGCACCGCCTCGACCAGCACCTTGACCTCGAGCGCCGAGCGGTCCTGCGCCTCGTCGATCGCGACGTGGGTGTACGACAGCTCGTCGCCGTCGGGCAGCACCAGCCCGCCCTTCTTGAGCTGCACCAGCCGGATCAGGATCGGGTCGTCCTCGTCGTCGAGCTTGCCGTTGGGCGCGTCGTCGGGATCGCCGCCCTCGGGGCCGACGTCGCCGCCCGCGCCGTCGCCGCCGGCCGGGTCGTCGACCGGCATGCCGTCGGCCGCCTCGACCACCGCGCCCTCCTCGTCGACCGCCGGCACCGCCGCCGGCGTGATCTGCTTCTTGCACCACGCCACCAGCCGCTCGAGGTCGCGGACGCTGACGTCCTTGCACGTCTCGAAGCCCTCGGCGAGCGCGACCGGATCGGTGAACAGCTCCGCCCAGTCGGTGACGACGTCGCTGGCGCGCGTCTTCCACCGCCGCAGCGTGCCCTCGAGCGCGAGCCGCGTCGGCGTCGGCAGCTCCGCCGCGCGCTTGACCCACGCCAGCGTGCCCATGATCCGCGGCACCAGCGCGCGGCCCGCCAGCCGCGCCCACTCGTCGAGCGCGGGCTGCGCGGCGTCGCCGACGGCGCGCAGCGCGGCCTCGCACTCGCGCGCCTGGCGCGCCGCGACCGCCTGGAGCATCCGCAGCACCGCGGGGTGCTTCTTGAGCCGCGACACGACCTCGGGCGGGTCGTCGTTGTACTTGACCGGCGTCTCGGGCAACAGGCGCAGCCGCGTCGACCGCGCCCACGACGTGTACGTCACCACCGGCACGCCGCTCACGCCCAGCGACGGCAGGACGCCGGCCACGTAACGGGACAGCGACGACGTCGGCACGACGAACAGCATGTGCTGCGGCTTGAACCGGCGGCCGTCGGCGAAGTTGAGGTAGGCGATGCGGTGGAGCGCGACCGTCGTCTTGCCCGAGCCGGCGCCGCCCTGGATCACGACGATCCCGCTCTCGGGCTGCGAGATCAGCTCGAACTGCTCCTTGTCGATCAGCGCGGCGATCTCCGGCAGCGCCTTGTCGGCGCGCATGTTCGGGCCGTGGTGGACGCCGAGCTTGCCGCCCTTGCCGCCGACCGCGACCGGCCGCGCCGCCTTGCCCTGGCCGCCGTGCAGCACCGGCGCGAGCGTGCCGACCGCCTGGACCCAGTTGCCGCGCGCGTCCTTGATGAACGTGCCCTGCGGCGTGCCGATCCGGCGCAGCTTGGCCTGCGCGATCGACACGTTGCGCCGCGCCTCGACCACGCCCTCGACCCGCCGCCCCGCGATCTCCTCCTCGTAGTCGTCGCCTTCCTCGTAGCGGTAGTAGATGCGCGACACCGGCGCGTTGCGCCAGTCGACGATCTGGACGTTGCTCGACCGGTCGATGAAGCCGCGCTTGCCGATCATGACGTCGCGCGGCTTGCTCGCCGGCCCGCCCTCGCGCAGGCGCATGTGGGCGAAGTACGGCGAGTTGATGTCCGCCGGGAGCGTGCGCGAGCCGCCGAGCCGACCACGCAGCGCCGCCAGGCGCGTCATCTGCTCGACCAGCGGCGGCAGGTCCTCCGGCTTGGCCTCGGCGATCTGGTCGCGCAGGGACAGCAGGTCCTTGTCGAGGTCCGCCGCGCCGATCTGCGGCGCCAGCTCCTCCTCCTCGCCCAGGGCGATCCGCGCCGACACCTGACCGAACAGGCGCTCCTCTTCCGCGATGATCTTGGCGCCGTCGCTGCCGGCGGGAACCTCGTTGCGCATGGGCGAAGGGAGCCATGCTGCATCGATCGCCCCCCTTCGACAAGGGTGGAATGCCCCACGTTTTCCATTGCGCAGCGCTCCAAAATTCCGTAATCGCTGGATCGAAATGGCACGCGCCAAGGCCCTGCTCGCCAACGATCCGCTGCGCCGGTGGAACGCCACGGACGCGCTCGACCTCTACAACATCCCCCGCTGGGGATGCGGCTACTTCGGGATCAACGAACGCGGCAGCCTGGTCGTCACCCCGCGCGGGGACCAGGGCGGCCAGATCGACATGAAGGAGCTGGTCGACGAGCTGACCGGCCGCGGCATCGCGCTGCCGATCCTGCTGCGGTTCAGCGACATCCTGCGCTCGCGCATCGAGCTGATCTGCGGCGCGTTCAACGGCGCGATCAAGGAGTACGGCTACACCGGCGCGTACCGCGGCGTGTACCCGATCAAGGTCAACCAGAACCGCACCGTCGTCGAGGAGATCATCGAGTACGGCCGCCCGTTCCACTACGGCCTCGAGGCCGGGTCGAAGCCGGAGCTGCTGGCGATCATGGCGATCCACCAGGACGAGGAGGCGCTGATCGTCTGCAACGGCTACAAGGACGAGGAGTACATCGAGACCGCGCTGCTCGCCTCCAAGATGGGCCGCACGGTGATCCTCGTCGTCGAGAAGCCGTCCGAGATCGACCACATCCACAAGGTCAGCGAACGGCTCAAGATCAAGCCGACGCTCGGCGTGCGCGCGCGCCTGTCGAGCCGCGGCGCCGGCCGGTGGGAGCAGTCCGGCGGCGACTTCTCCAAGTTCGGCCTGTCGGCGGCGGACCTGGTCGAGGCGGTCAAGAAGCTCAAGTCGTGGGGCGAGATCGACTGCCTCAAGCTGCTCCACTTCCACCTCGGCTCGCAGATCAGCGCGATCAAGTCGATCAAGAACGCGCTGCGCGAGGCGGGCCGGCTCTACGTCGAGCTGTTCAAGAGCGGCTGCGCCGGCCTGACCTACCTCGACACCGGCGGCGGCCTCGGCGTCGACTACGACGGCTCGCAGACCAACTTCGCCTCGTCGATGAACTACACGGTGCAGGAGTACGCCAACGACGTGGTGTACGCGATGAAGGAGATCTGCGACGAGGCGGGCGTGCCCCACCCGACGCTGGTGTCCGAGTCGGGCCGCGCCGTCGCCGCGCACCACTCGGTGCTCGTCGTCAACGTCCTCGGCGTCACCGAGTTCAACGCCCCCGCGCCCAAGGAGCTGCCGCGCCCGGTCGCGCCGCTCGTCGGCAACCTGTGGGAGACGTACCAGGCGGTCAGCCAGAAGAACCTGCTCGAGAGCTACCACGACGCGGTCGAGTACAAGGACCAGGTCCTGCAGCTGTTCAACCTCGGGCACCTGTCGCTCGAGCACCGCGTGCTCGCCGAGAACCTGTTCTGGGCGATCTGCGAGAAGGTCCACCTGCTCGGCCAGAACCTCGCGCACCTGCCCGAGGAGCTCGAGGGCCTCGAGAAGGCGCTGTCGGACACGTACTTCTGCAACTTCTCGATGTTCCAGTCCGCGCCCGACGCGTGGGCGGTCGACCAGCTGTTCCCGATCTGCCCGATCCACCGGCTCAACGAGGAGCCGACGCGGCGCGCGACGCTCGCCGACATCACGTGCGACTCCGACGGCAAGATCGACTCGTTCATCGACCTGCGCGACGTCAAGCACGTGCTCGAGCTGCACCCCAAGAACGGCGGCGACTACTACCTCGGGCTGTTCCTCGTCGGCGCGTACCAGGAGATCCTGGGCGACCTGCACAACCTGTTCGGCGACACGAACACCGTGCACGTCTCGCTCGGCCCCGACGGCGAGTACGAGATCAACGAGGTCGTCGCCGGCGACACCGTCGCCGAGGTGCTGCAGTACGTCGACTACTCGCCGTCCGACCTGCTCGGCCGGCTGCGCAACAACGTCGAGACCGCGCTGCGCAAGAAGCAGATCACGATCGAGGAGTCGCGGCAGCTCATCAACCGCTTCCGCGAGGGCATGATCGGCTACACGTACCTGGACAAGGAAGTCCGCGAGTAGCGCCCCCGCCGGCCTCGACCCTGAAGCGTCTTCGCGGTAAGACGCGCCCATGGTCGACGCCGTCCTCCACGTCCCGACGCCCGTCAACGATCCGGTCAGCAGCTTCGCGCCGGGCACGCCCGAGCGCGCGGCGCTCAAGGCGGAGCTCGCGCGCCTGTCCGGCGAGGTCGCCGAGATCCCGTGCGTGATCGGCGGCGAGCGCGTGCACACCGGGCGGATGGACGTCCAGGTGATGCCGCACCGCCACCGCCACGTCGTCGCGAAGTTCCACGTCGCCGACGCCGACGTCGCGCAGCGCGCGGTGCTCGCCGCCGCGGACGCCAGGCGCGAGTGGGCGAGCATGCGGTGGGAGGCGCGCGCGGCGGTGTTCCTGCGCGCCGCCGAGCTGCTCGCGACCCGCCGCCGCGCGACGATCCTTGCCGCGACGATGCTCGGCCAGTCGAAGACCGCGCACCAGGCCGAGATCGACGCCGCGTGCGAGCTGATCGACTTCCTGCGGTTCAACGTCCACTTCGCGCAGCAGCTCTACCAGCAGCAGCCGCTGTCCTCGCCGGGGATGTGGAACCAGACCGACCTGCGCCCGCTCGAGGGGTTCACGTTCGCGCTGACGCCGTTCAACTTCACCGCGATCGCCGGCAACCTGCCGACCGCGCCCGCGATCATGGGCAACACGGTCGTGTGGAAGCCGTCGGAGAGCCAGATGCTCGCGGCGTGGCACACGATGCTGCTGCTCGAGGAGGCGGGGCTGCCGCCGGGCGTGATCAACTTCGTCCCCGGCTACGGCCACGAGCTGGCGCCGGTGTGGATGGATCACCCGGACTTCGCCGCGCTCCACTTCACCGGCTCGACCGACGTGTTCAAGAGCCTGTGGAAGCGCGCGGCGGCCAACCTCGATCGCTACAAGAGCTTCCCGCGGATCGTCGGCGAGACCGGCGGCAAGGACTTCATCGTCGCGCACGCCTCGGCCGACCCGGCCGCCGTGATCACCGCGATCATCCGCGGCGGCTACGAGTTCCAGGGCCAGAAGTGCTCGGCCGCCTCGCGCGTCTACATCGCGCGCAGCGTGTGGGACAAGATCAAGGACGAGCTGGTGAGCGAGATCGACGGCCTGAAGGTGGGCGACGTCTCGGACTTCACCAACTTCATGGGCGGCGTGATCAAGAAGGCCGCGTTCGACCGCCACGCCGCGGCGATCGCCGAGGCGCGCGAGACCGCCGGCATGAAGGTGCTGGCCGGCGGCACGTGCGACGACCGCGAGGGCTGGTTCGTCCGCCCGACGCTGCTCACGACCGAGGATCCGAGCGTGCGCCACATGCGCGACGAGTTCTTCGGCCCGATCGTCACCGCCCACGTCTACCCCGACGAGGTGTTCAGCGAGACGCTGCGCCTGGTCGACCAGACCTCGGCCTACGGCCTCACCGGCGCGATCATCGCCAACGAGCGCGGCGCGATCGTCGAGGCGACGACGGCGCTGCGCAACGCCGCCGGCAACTTCTACATCAACGACAAGCCGACCGGCGCCGTCGTCGGGCAGCAGCCGTTCGGCGGCGCGCGCGCCTCGGGCACCGACGACAAGGCTGGCTCGGCGCTGAACCTGCTCCGGTTCGTGGCCGCGCGCACGATCAAGGAAGTGTTCGTCTCGCCGACCGACTGGCGCTATCCCTTCCTCGCCGAGTCGTAGCGGCCCCCGCGCCCGGGAATCTCCCACCCGGAGCGCCGGTTGGGGCATCGGCATCGATCTAGGGTCCCCATGAACCGCAAGCACCTGGCCATCGGGGGGATCGCCGCGATCCTCGCCGCCCTCGCCCTGTACTTCCTCGTCCTGCGCGGCGACGACGCCGGCCAGGCCGCCGGACCGGGCGCCGCCGGCGGGCCGACCCGCGAGGGCGCGACGCCCCGGGTCGGCCGCGACGCGGGCGCCGACGCCCCGCCGACGGCCTCGGCCGACGACGTCCGCGCGCGCCTCGACCCGCCCGACCCCGACGGCCCGATCCGGCTCGAGGGCCAGGTGCTCGGCCCGGATGACCAGCCGCTCGGCGGCGCCGAGGTGTGGCTCACCAGCCGCCCGCCGCGCAAGGCCGTGTCCGAGGCCGACGGCAGCTTCGAGTTCGACAAGCTCCTGCCCCGCACCTACGCGCTCACCGCGCGCGCCGACGACCTCGTCGGCGGCCCGGTGTCGTACCAGCTCACCGGCAAGGCCGAGCCGGTCGTGATCCGGCTGCGCGAGGGCGCGCGCCTCACCGTCAAGGTGTCGGAGGAGGCCACCGGCAAGCCGGTCGCCGGCGCGACCGTGGCGCTGCAGGAGGCCGGCGATCGCAGCCTCACCACCGACGGCGACGGCGCGGCGTCGTTCCGCGGCCTGTCGCCTGGCTGGTCCGCCGTGACCGTGCGCGCGACCGGGTTCGCCCCGGCGTCGACGTTCACGACGATCGGCGTCGCCGGGTCGACCCAGGAGATCGCGGTCGCGCTGCGCAAGGGCGCCGCGGTGTCCGGGCGCGTCGTCGACGAGGCCGGCGCCGGCGTGGCCGACGCGATGGTGACGATCCGCGACGCCGGCGCGACGTTCGCCCAGGACCTCGACAGCGTCGTGTCGGGCCCGGACGGCGCGTTCGAGCTCGCGGTCGTCCCGGCGGGCTCGTACACGCTCGGCGCGCGCGACGCGGCCCACGCCCCGGGCGTGTCCGAGATCATCAGCCTCGACGGCGTGTCGCCGCGCACCGGCGTCACCGTCGTGATGAAGGAGGGCGGCGTCGTCCGGGGCCGCGTCGTGACCAAGGATCGCCAGCCGGCGCCGTTCGCCGCGGTCCAGCTCGCGGCCAAGGGCGTCGCCGACTACGGCGCGACCGGCCTGAGCGAGGGCCCGCGCCAGACCACCGCCGACGCCCAGGGCCACTTCGAGCTGCGCGCGCTGCCGCGGATCGCGCTGCGCGCGCGCGCCGAGTCCGACGACGCCGCCTCGCAGATCGTCGACGTCGACCTCACGCAGGCCGGCGTGGTCGAGGGGCTCGAGCTCGTGCTCGACGTCTCCGGCGCGATCGCGGGCGTCGTCGTCGACGGCAACGGCGACCCGGTGCCCGAGGCGCAGGTCTCGGCGCTGCCCGACTTCTTCGGCAAGGACGGCGACACCTCGCAGCTCGGCGACATCATGCTCGCGGGGTTCGCCGCGACGGTCACCGACGGCGGCGGCGCGTTCCGCCTGCGCGGCCTGCCCGACGGCGCGTACCGGCTGTGGGCGTCGCGCACCGCGGCGCAGCAGCAGATGTTCGTCACCGAGGGCACGATCGCGCGGACCGGCGACACCGCGGTCAAGATCGTCCTGCCCGCGCCCGGCTCGATCGAGGGGCGGATCGCGCTCGACGACGGCTCGACGCCGAAGCTCGCGATGATCGCGGTCGGGGTGATGCCGGCCAGCCCGGTGCGCGACGGCACGTTCGAGATCGGCGAGCTGATGCCCGGCCGCTACGACGTCCACGTCCGCGGGCCGGACTTCGCCGAGCTGGTCAAGCGCGACGTCGAGGTCACCGCGGGCAAGGTCACCGACCTCGGCACGCTCACGGTGAAGGAGGGGCGCCGCGTCACCGGCCGCGTCGTCGACGCCGGCGGCGCGCCGGTCGAGGGCGCGAAGGTGATGGTCGGCGAGATCCTGTTCAGCCAGGGCAGCGGCGGCGGCGGCTCGGGCGACCAGACGATCGGCGACATGATGGGCGTGCGCAGCGCGCGCACCGGCGCCGACGGACGGTTCACGATCGTCGGGGCGACCGAGAAGGGCGGCTCGGTGATCGCCGAGCACGACCGCGGCCGCAGCGACACGGTGCCCGTGTCCGCGGGCAAGGATCACGTCACCGACGTCACGCTGACCTTGCGCGGGTTCGGCTCGGTCCACGGCAAGGTGACGATGGAGGGCCAGCCGGTCGGCAACGCTCAGATCATGGCGTCGTCGATGACCTCGACCGGCCACATCGTCGTCGTCACCTCCAGCGGCGACGGCGAGTTCGCGATCGACAAGCTGCCCGCCGGCAAGCACAAGCTCAGCGCGTCGCGGATGGAGAACTTCCAGATGACCACGGCCGCGCGCGAGGTCACCGTGATCGAGGGCCAGCGCGCCGAGGTCGAGATCGACATCCCGGTCGGCAAGGTCACGCTCACGGTCGAGGTCAAGGGCCGGCCGGACAGCAAGCCCGACGCGGCCCAGGTGTTCCTGTTCCGCGGCGCGATCGCCGCGCGCAACGCCAAGGAGATCACCGACCGGTTTCTCGCCGGCGACGCCGCCGGCATGGGGTTCTGGCTCGGCGGCGAGACCGCGTTCCCGACGTTCGCCAAGCTCGTCGCCGGCGGCTACACGGTGTGCACGCTGCCGATCAACGGCAGCCTCGCCGACATGCAGTTCCAGCGGCGGCTCCAGGAGAACATGGAGCACCTGCTGGTCTACTGCGAGGCGGTGACGATCACCGAGGCGCCGGACCAGCAGCGCCACGTCGCGGTCGTGCCGGCGATGAAGCCGCTGCCGGCGGAGTAGCCACCGTCGCGATCGCGTCGCGCAGCCACCGCTGCGCCGGGTCGTGGTGGTTGCGCTCGTGCCACCACAGCGACATCGTGAACCCGGGCAGCTCGAGCGGCGGCGGCAGCGCCACGAGGTCGAGCGGGCCGGCGACGACGTCGGCGATCCGCGACGCCAGCGTGACGATCAGGTCGGTCGCCGCGACGACGTGGGGCGCGACGAGGAAGTGCGGCACGGTGAGCGCGACGCGGCGGCGCCGCCCGAGCGCGGCGAGCGCGTCGTCGACGAAGCTGCCCGGCGTGCCGCGCGGCGCGACCAGCAGGTGCGGCAGCGCCTCGTAGCGCGCGAGCGTCAACCGCTGCGCCGCGGCGGGGTGGCCGCGCCGGACCAGGCAAGTGAACGTCTCGTCGAACAGCCGGCGCTCGTAGCCGCCGACGGCCTCGCTCGGCGCGCGCCGCGGGGCCAGCACGCAGTCGATCTCGCCCGCCGCGAGCGCGACGCGGTCGTCCGGGGCGGGGATGACGCGCAGGTCGACGTGTGGCGCGTCGCGCGCCAGCCGCGCCATCAGCCCCGGCAGGATCACCATCTCGGCGTAGTCGCCGGTGGCGATGCGGAACGTCGCGCGCGCCGTCGCTGGATCGAACGGCGCGTCGCCGCGCAGCGCGGCCGCGACGGCGTCGAGCGCGGCGCGCAGCCGCGGCTGCAGCGCCGCGGCGCGCGGCGTCGGCACCAGCGCGCCGCCGTGCCCGCGGACGAGCAGCGGATCGCCGAGCGCGGCGCGCAGCCGCGCCAGGGCGTGGCTCGTCGCCGGCTGGGACAGCCCGACCCGCCGCGCCGCCCGGGTGACGTGGCGCTCGCCGAGCAGCGCGTCGAGCACCCGCAGCAGGTTGAGGTCGAGGGCGCCGAGATTCACATCGTGCATCAGCATCATATCTACCATCGATTGGATTCATGACGGCGGCGGCCGCAGGATGGCGCCTGTCACCGCAGCACATCGCAACGCACCTCCCCACCGCAGCACGCACAGGAGCACGCCATGTTCGCCATCGCTGGAGTCACCGGTCACACCGGAGCCGTCGTCGCCGAGACCCTGCTCGCCCAGGGCAAGCCCGTCCGCGTCATCGTCCGCGACGCCGCCAAGGGGGCCGCGTGGCAGGCGCGCGGCGCCGAGGTCGCGGTCGCCGACCTGGGCGACACCGCCGCGCTGACCCGCGCCCTCGCCGGCGCCGCGGGCGCCTACCTGCTGGTCCCGCCCCGCCTCGGCTCGACCGACCCCCTCGGCGAGAACCGCGCGGTCGTCGCCGCGCTCGCCGCCGCCGTCACCTCGGCGAAGGTCCCCCACGTCGTGCTGCTGTCCTCGGTCGGCGCGCACGTGCCGTCCGGCACCGGCCCGATCCAGTCGGTCCACCACGCCGAGGAGGCGCTCGCCGCCACCGGCGCCGCGCTCACCGCCGTCCGCGCCTCGTACTTCCAGGAGAACTGGGGCGCGTCGCTCGGCATGCTCGACCAGGGCGTGCTGCCGACGTTCCTGCCCGCGGGCCTCGCGGTCCCGATGGTCGCGACCGCGGACATCGGGCGCACCGCCGCCGCGGCGCTGATCGAGGGCGGCCACGGCCGCCAGGCGATCGAGCTCGCCGGCCCGCGCGAGTACAGCTCGGCCGACGTCGCCGCGGCGCTCGAGCGCGTCGCCGGCCGCCCGGTGCGGGTGATGGAGGCCCCGCTCGACGCGGTCGTCCCGACGTTCACCGGGTTCGGCATCTCGAAGCCGGTCGCCGAGCTCTACCGCGAGATGTACGAGGCGATCGCGCGCGGCGTCGTCGCGCCCGCGCCGGGCGGCCGCGCCGTCCGCGGCACGGTCACGCTCGACGAGACGCTGCGCAAGCTGCTCGGCAAGTAGCCCCGGCGCGGCGCCCGCGCGATACCATCCGGCCCGATGGATCGGGACGAGGCGCACCGCGCCGCCCTCGCGCTCGCGGTCGGGCGGATCGCCCACCGCGTGACCGAGCTGCGCCGCGGCGGCGCGGCCGAGGCGGCGGCCCCGCCGCCCGAGCCGCCCGCCGATGGGCGGCTCGCCGCGCTGATCGCGCGCGCCGAGCTCGACGCGACCGCCGGCGCGGCGCTCGCGCTACTCGACGCGGCCGAGGCATCCGCGGCCGTGGTCGCCGACCTCGCGCGGCTGTCGCTCGACCCGGCGCCGGGGCGCGGCGGCGTCGAGGCGTCCGCGCTGACCACCGTGCTCGAGTACGGCGGGCACGACGGCGCCGCGATCGCCACGGCGCTGTCGGCCGACGGCGCGCTCGCCCACCGCGGGCTGATCCGCGCGCTGCGCGACGACACGACCGGCCCGGCGCGGCGCCTGGCGATCGCCCCGCGCGTCGCCGCCCACCTGCGCGGCGCGGCGCTCGACGCGCCCGCCGAGCCCGCCGGCGCGCTCGAGCCGGTGCGCCCGCTCGCCGAGCTCGTCGTCGACGACGAGGCCACCGCCCGCGCGCCGTCGGTGATCGACGCCGTCCTCGCGCCCGGCGACCAGCGCACGCTCTGGGTGTCCGGCCCGCGCGGCGTCGGGCGGCGCGCGCTGCTCGCCGCGCTCGCCGCGGCGCGCGGCCTGCGGCTGTGGTGCGTCGACTACCGCGCCGCGCTCGCCGCCGGCGCCGCGCTGCCGGCGATCCTGTGGCGCGAGCACCTCGTCGCCGGGGTGCTGCCGTGCGTCGTCGGCGTCGAGCCGGCGACCGGGGACGCCGCGCACCTGATCCCGGCGCTGCACGCGGCGGTGGCGCGCGCGGGCGTGCCGGTCGTGCTGGTGTCGGTCGCGCAGCCGGTGCTCGGCGATCTCGAGCTGCCGCCGGTGACGCTGCACCTGCCCAACCCGCGCGGGGCCGCCCGCGCGGCGCTGTGGGCGCGCCTGCTGCCCGAGGTCGACCGCGTCGCGGAGATCGCGCCGCAGTACCGGCTGCCGCCGGGCCGGATCGTCCGCGTCGCCGACGCCGCGCGCGCCGCGGCCGCGGCCGCGCGACGCGCGCCCGTGCTCGCCGACGTCACGCGCGCCGTCTCGGCGGAGATCTCGCAGAAGATCACGGTCCTCGGCGACAAGGTCACGGGCACGCAGACCTGGGACGACCTCGTGCTACCCGCGGCCACGATCGACGCGATGCGCGAGATCGTCGCGCGCGCGCGGTGGCGCCATCGCGTGCTCGAGGAGTGGGGGTTCGCGAAGAAGCTCGCCAAGGGGCTCGGCGTGTCGGCGCTGTTCGCCGGCCCGCCCGGCACCGGCAAGACGATGTGCGCCAGCATCATCGCCGCCGAGCTCGCGCTCGAGCTGTACCAGATCGATCTCTCGCGGGTCGTGTCGAAGTACATCGGCGAGACCGAGAAGAACCTGTCCGAGGTGTTCGAGGCGGCCGACTGGGGCAACGTGCTGCTGCTGTTCGACGAGGCCGACGCGCTGTTCGCGAAGCGCACCGAGGTCAAGTCGAGCAACGATCGGTTCTCGAACATGGAGGTGAACTACCTGCTCACCCGGCTCGAGAAGTTCGACGGCGTCGCGATCCTCACCACCAACCTCGAGGGCTCGCTCGACCCCGCGTTCAAGCGCCGGCTGACGTTCCGCGTCCCGTTCGCGATGCCAGACGTCGCCGAGCGCGAGCTGCTGTGGCGACGCATGGTCCCGGCGGCCGCCCCGGTCGACGGGGCGATCGACTTCGCGGGGCTGGCCCGCGACTACGAGCTGGCCGGCGGCCACATCCGCAACGCGATGCTCCGCGCGGCGTTCCTCGCCGCCGGCGAAGACCGCGGGATCACGACGGATCACGTCCGCCGGGCGGTCGCGCTCGAGTACCGGGACGCCGGCAAGCTCTCGGTCGGCGGCCGGCTGCAGTAGGCTCGCCAGGTCGATCCAGGGAAGGGGCCGCCGCGGCGGCCCGTACCATCGCCGAGGCCGCCATGATCCAGACCACCAGCCAGCCGCAGCACGACGCCCTCCCCGACCAGGCCACCGCCCGCCAGCAGGAGGAGGAGCGCGAGGCGGAGGAGGAGCAGGCGCAGGCCGAGGCGCAGGCCGAGGCGGCCGAGTCGGTCGCGACCCCCGCGCCGGACGCCTCGCAGCAGGCGCTGGCGCAGGCCGACCGCCTCGCCCACCAGGCGGCCGCGCAGATCATCAAGCTGCCGCTCGGCGCCGCGTACGATCGCAACGCCGAGTTCCTCCAGGACGTCAACCCGCTGTTCGACGCGATCGGCCAGGGAGGCCAGGCCGACGCGATCAACGGCGTCCTCGACGTCGCGAGCGCCGCGCTCAACAAGGTGCTCGGCCGCTCGGACGCGCAGGCCAAGCTGCTCGCCGAGCAGGTCGTCGACGAGGCGACCTTCGGCGACTCGCCGAGCGCCGACGCGATCCGCGCCGACTTCACGCTGCGCGCCTCTGTGATGATCGGGCCGTGCGCGTCGAACCCGGAGCTCGCCCAGACCATGGTGCCGCTGTGGCTGGAGTCCCACCTGGAGCCGCGCCTCGGCGCGCTGCCGCAGAACGCCGCCGGCGACGACGCCGTCCACGCGATCCTGGGCGAGCAGGCCGAGACGCCGCCGCCCGCCGACGGCGGGAACTGAGCCGCGCCGCGGCCGGCGCGCCGGCTACGGCCGCCAGCCGGCGAGCTCGATGATCGGGTGCACGATGTGGCGCTCGACGTCCGGCCCGAGCGAGTACGTCTCCTCGTAGTGGTCGCCGTCGGCCTCGTCGATGTACGGGTTGTCCGGGTTCAGGACGTAGTTGTACGCGGGCACGATGTAGCCGACGTACGCGTTGGCCAGCCCGAGGCAGATCGGATACTCGACGCCGGGGTTGGCGAGCACGACGTCGCGCAGGTACGGCGGCTCGGGCGCCGCCGCGAAGTCGGGCAGGTTCGGCAGCGTGTCGTCGAAGCACTCGTAGCCGAACGTCCACGTCTCGCAGTCGTAGCCGCCGACCCACAGCTCGGGGTGCAGCTCGCCGGGGATCGTGACGATGCCGAGCGGCCCGACCTGCAGGTAGGTGATGCGGAACCCCAGCCACGGGTTGTTGCTCGGGTCGCCGATCGGCTTGCTCGGGTCGTAGCCGATCGGCTCGTGCGGCGCGAGCAGCCCGACGAGGAACGCGACGTGGAACCCGACGTTGTCCATGCGCGCGGCGATCCGCGCCGAGCGGAACGACAGCGGCAGCTCGGTGTGCACGGTCGCGCTCGTGCGCAAGAGCTCGAGCGTGCGGCGCGCGAGGTTGACCCCGAGCGCCTGGTCCTTCTCGTGGCTCGACTCGGTGATCGGCGTGCCGTCGGGGCCCGGCACCGGCGCGCCGCGGATCGAGCCGATCTGCCCGCCGAGCGGGCCCTGCATGTAGACGGTGATCCCGCCGATCCCGGGCTCGCCATCGCCGCCGGGCGGCACGCTCGGCGCGCCGTCCTCGACGCCAGCGCGGAACCAGTGGATGAAGTGCGACGAGATCTTGAGGTTGTCGTCGCCGAACGTCGACAGCTCGGGGTGGTCGGCCCAGTGCACGAGCGTGCCGATCGTCGTGGTCGGCGCGTCGGCGCGGACGAACCGCGCGACGGTGAGCGTCGGGTCGTAGATGACCGGGTCGCGGATGTCCCACGCCCACTGGTCGGTGCCCGCGCCCGGATCCTCGGGATCGTTGGTGAGCAACTGCGTGACGACGTGGGCCTCGGCCTCGTGCAGATCGGCGGCGGCGGCGGCGATCGCCTCGACCGCAGCGTCCTGCAGCCGCTCGTTGTACGCGGCGTTGTACCCGCTCTCGAGCGCGCTCGCGCCCCACAGCCCGACGGTGTCGACCGAGTCGTGGCCGTGGGTCGCGCCGACGATGACGTGGTCCAGGCCGGCGACCTCCGCCTTCGCCTTGGCCATGATCGCCTCGGAGTCGCCGCCGAGCAGGCCGATCGCGTCGCAGTAGACGACCGCGACCATCGTGTCGCCCTCGCGGAACACCAGCGCGCGCGCCTCGAGGTCGGTGTGCACCGCGTTGGCGGCGCGGCCGCCGCCGAACAGCCAGTACGCGTCGAACTCGCCGTCGTCGTCGGCGTCGACGAACGGCTCGTCGTCCGTCCACTCGCCGTTGCCGTCGGTGTCCGTCCACGTCTCGGTGATGTCCGGCGTGAACACGACCGCCCCGGCGCCGACGAACAGCCGGCCGCCGTCGCCGGCCTCGCACCCGGCGCGGCCGGGACACACCTCGTCGGGCTCGTCGAACCCCTCGAGCCGGGCGTCGATGTCGACGCCCGCGTCGGCGGCCACGTCGTCGTCGTCGTCGCCGCCGCCGCAGGCGGCGAGCAGGCCCGAGGCCACGATCATCGGAAGCAAGTGCTGGCGCATGAAGTCCCCTCGGCGACGTTCGTAACGTGCGCCGCGGTCGCGTGACAATCCGATTGCGCGCGCGCGTGGCGTCCGGCACGATCGCCACATGTCGCTCGCGCAACGTCGATTTACCTGCCCCGGTGCCCCGCGTGGGACCGGGCGGTCATTCGCGCGCTGAGCTGACGGTGGCCTGACATCGTCGGTCGCTGCGCGCGGCTGGTGGGACGCGGATCTGTCGCGTCGCCGCGCTCGCTCGTGTCTCCGGGGCGCCGGGGGGCTCGTCCACGTCCCTCGCACCACCACGCCCTCACCTTTCGGAGACCGTCATGAAGACTCCCTCGCTCGACGCGGCGACGCTCACCGCCGCGCTCACCCTGCGCGATCTCACCGATCCCGCCGCCGGCCCCCACGCGATGCAGCGGCTGCTCGACGACGTCGTCGCGGCGCTCGCCACGTGGAGCGGCGCGACCGTCCGTGTCCACCGCGCGCTGCCGATCGTCAGCGCCCGCGACAACTACGACCGGCTGTACTACCCGCCCGACGGCGTCGCGCGCGACGCGCGCTACACGCGGTGGCTCGGGCCGGACGTCCTGCTGCGCACGCAGACCTCGGCGATGGTCCCGCCGCTGCTCGACGCCCTCGCGCGCGACCCCGGCTGGCACGACGTGCTGCTCGTCTGTCCTGGCCTGGTCTACCGCCGCGACGCGATCGACCGCCACCACGTCGGCGAGCCGCACCAGGTCGACCTGTGGCGGATCCGGCGCGGCGCGCCGCCGCTCGCCGCCGCCGACCTGCGAGCGATGATCGACGGCGTGGTCGCCGCGGCGCTGCCCGGGCGCGCGCACGCGGTCACGCCCGCGCGCCACCCCTACACCGTCGACGGCCTGCAGATCGATGTCACCGACGGCGACGGACCGGTCGAGATCGGCGAGTGTGGGCTGGCGGCCCCGGCCGTGCTCGCCGACGCCGGCCTCGACCCATCGCAGGTCAGCGGCCTGGCGATGGGCGTCGGGCTCGACCGCCTGGTCATGCTGCGCAAGGGCCTCGACGACATCCGGCTGCTGCGCGCGACCGATCCGCGGATCGCGCGACAGATGCTCGACCTCTCGCCGTACGAGCCGGTGTCGTCGATGCCGCCGGCGCGCCGCGATCTGTCGATCGCGGTCGACGCGACCGACGCCGCCGAGGACCTGGGCGACCGCGTCCGCGCCGCGCTCGGCCCACGCGCCGCCGCGGTCGAGAGCGTCACGATCGTGTCGGCGACGCCGTACGAGGCGCTCCCGCCGCAGGCGCGCGACCGCCTCGGCCTGCAGCCGCACCAGCAGAACCTGCTCGTCCGCGTGGTCCTGCGCGACCTCGATCGCACGCTGACCACCGCCGAGGCCAACGCGCTGCGCGACCGCATCTACGCCGCGCTCCACCAGGGCGCCGCCTGGCAGTGGGCGAGCACGCCGGTGCTGCCGGGCGTGTGACCTGGCGCGACACGCGCACCGCCGAACGGCGGGGCGCGTGTGACCTGGGTCAGGCGCCGACGCCGACGCCGCCGAGGCCGATCGGACAGCTCACGCCGGTCCCGCCGAGCCCGCAGTAGCCGTTCGGGTTCTTGCCCAGGTACTGCTGGTGGTAGTCCTCGGCGTAATAGAAGGTGGGCGCGTCGAGGATCTCGGTCGTGATCGCGCCGTGGCCGGCGGCGGCGAGGCGCGCGCCGTACGCCGCCTTCGACGCCTCGGCGGCGCGGCGCTGGTCGGCGTCGAACACGTAGATGCCGGAGCGGTACTGGGTGCCGACGTCGTTGCCCTGGCGCATGCCCTGGGTCGGATCGTGGCTCTCCCAGAACACCTGGAGCAGCCGCTCGTAGCTCACCTGCGCCGGGTCGTGGACGACGAGCACGACCTCGTTGTGCCCGGTCATCCCCGAGCACACCTCTTCATAGGTCGGGTTCGGCGTGTAGCCGCCGGCGTAGCCGACCGCGGTCGCGTCGACCCCGGCGGTCTGCCAGAACTTGCGCTCGGCGCCCCAGAAGCAACCCATGCCGAACATCGCCGTGCGCAGGCCCTCGCCGAACGGCGGCACGATGCGCCGGCCGGTGACGAAGTGGCGCGACGGCACCGGCATGGCCGTGGTGCGCCCCGGCAGCGCCTCCTCGGGGCGCGGCATCCGGACCTTCCTGGTGGAGAAGAACACGCTCCACTCTACGCCGCCGCGCGCGAACGGCTACACGACCACGCGCTCGCCCTGGCGAAGCAGCCGGATCGCCCGATCGTGGCGCGGGAACTCGTCGGGGTAGTGGATCAGCCGCATCCGCGCCCGCAGCTCCGCCGGCAGCTCGGCCAGCTTCTCGTAGGGGGTGTGCACGCCGAGGTTGGTCTCGTGGATGATCAGGTCGCCCGCCGACAGCCACTCGATCAGCGACGGGTCGAACGCGGTGTCGGCCGAGTACGCCAGGCACCGGGCGTCCGCGCCCTGGCCCGCGCGGATCCGCAGCGCCGTCGTCGGGATGTGGTGGACCGTGCGGCGGCACTCGATCGAGAACGGGCCGACGTGGACGGCGAGGTCGTCGTCGAGCGGGTCGACCGTGAAGTAGTCGGTGAGGCCGCGCCGCCGGACCTCGCCGCCGACGCTCATCAGCTCCTCCATGCCCGCCGCGAGGTGCCCGTCCCACAGCCGCGCCGACACCGCGGGGTGGGCCAGGAGCCGCGCCGGCCGGCGCAGCGCGAAGAACGAGAAGTAGCCGAACCCCTCGAGCCCCGAGGCGTGGTCGGCGTGCAGGTGCGTGACGACGCACGCCTCGAAGCTGCCGACGTCGAGCGGCACGCCGGCGGCGGTCCCGGACTCGCGGAGGATCTTGCGGATCGGGTGCGGGCAGTCGACGAGCAGCCAGGCGCCGTCGCACCCGACCGCCAGGCACGATGAATAGTGCTCGGCGCTGAACGCGTCGCCGACCCCGAGCGCGATGACTTCCAGGGCCATGACGAAACGATGATAGCGCGGTGGCCAGACCAGTTGTACCGTGCCGCCCGTGAGCACCTGGCAATGGCTCCTCGTCGTCGCGGCGGCGATCGCGCTGCCGATCCTCGCGTTCCGGTGGTGGGTCGCCCGCCACGCCGGCCGGCGCAACGAGGCCGGCATCCAGACCGGCGGCCGCGGCGTCGTGTTCGGCAGCTTCATCGGGCGCCGCGCGGTGCGCCGGGCGTGGCTGCGCGTGCGGATGTTCTTCGCCTCGCGCGAGCGCCGCAAGCACATGGACGAGCAGTCGCGGATCCAGACCGCGACCGAGGCGGCGCAGCTGCTCGGCAACATGAAGGGCGTGTTCATGAAGCTGGGGCAGATCGTGTCGTTCGCCCACGACGCGCTGCCCGAGCAGGCCAAGACCGCGCTCGCCGGGCTGCAGAAGGACGCGCCGCCGATGTCGTGGACGCTGGCGCGCGGCGTGCTCGAGGCCGAGCTCGGCGGCGACCTGAGCAAGACGTTCAAGCACGTCGACGAGCAGCCGCTCGCCGCCGCGTCGATCGGCCAGGTCCACCGCGCGAAGCTGCGCGACGGCACCGACGTCGTCGTCAAGATCCAGTACCCCGGCGTCGACACCGCGATCGAGGGCGACCTCGCCGCGCTCGAGAAGATGACGGGCATGGCGGCGATGTTCAACCGCTCCGTCGACTTCCCGACGGTGCTCGCCGAGCTGCGCGCGCGCGTCGTCGAGGAGCTCGACTACCGGCGCGAGGCGCGCAACCAGGCGCTGTTCCGCCGGCTGTGGGAGGGCCACCCGATGATCCGGGTGCCGCGCGTCCACCCCGAGCACACGACCAAGCGCGTGCTGGTCAGCGAGTTCGTCCGCGGCTTCGGGTTCTACGACTTCGTCGCGGCGTCCGACGCGCGCGAGAAGCGGATCGCGTCGGCGACGATCGCCGACTTCGTGTTCGACTCGATGTTCGTCCACCTCGTCTACAACGGCGATCCGCACCCGGGGAACTACCTGTTCCACGAGGACGGCTCGGTGACGTTCCTCGACTTCGGCTGCGTCAAGCGGTTCACCCCCGAGGCGATGGGCAACCTGATGCGGTTCTTCCGGTCGATCCTCGAGGAGGACCGCGCCACCCACGACGAGTACGTCAAGATCCTGGGCCTGGTGCGCGAGGGCCGCGACTGGGACAAGGACCAGATGTGGACGCACTGGCGCTACCACCTCGAGCCGTACTGGGCGGGCGACTTCACGTTCACCGAGGACTACCTGGCGCGCGGCCGCGTCGTGATGAGCCCGGCGAACACGAAGGACATGAACCTGCCGCCGGACCTGTTGTTCTTCACCCGCATCACGTTCGGGATGAACGCGATCTCGCAGAAGCTCGGCTCCGCCGGCAACTTCAACAAGGCGGCGCGCCGCCACTTCTACCGCGACGACGACGCGGCCTCGGCGCTCGGCCTGGTCGGCGTCGAGGTCCCCGAGCGGTTCCGCCACCTGCCGCGCATGGTCGGCGCCGGCGAGGCCGTGACCGCGCTCGAGCAGACCGGCGCGCTGCCGCACTGGCCCGAGCTGGCGGCGTAGCGCGTCAGGCGCCCGCGAGTTCCGCCCACGCGCGGGGCGACGACGGCTCCAGCATCGGCTGGATCGCCGCGAGCGCGGCCCGGAGCCGACGGACGGCGCGGCGTGGCACGTCTCCTCGCGCCGCCTCGATCGCGCCGGGGTGGGTCTCGGCGAGCGCGGCGCACAGGACCGCCGCCTGCTGGAGGTCCTTGCGCGACTTCTCCGAGCGCCCCGGGCGGAGCTGGGACACGAGCAGCTTGTGCACGGCGAACCGCTCCGGCAGCGGCACCCGGATCGCGCAGGTACCCTCGCGCGCCAGCACCGCCGCCGTCTGCGACTCGGCCAGCAGGTAGCCGAGCAGCGGCAGCCCGGTCGCGTGCGCCGACAGCTCGGGCACCGGGACGACCGGGAAGCTGTCGTTCGAGGAGGGAACGAGCAGGTCGACGTGGAACCGCGCGCGCCCCTTCTCCTTGTACGAGGTCGACGGCCGCTTGCGATCGAGCGCGGGGACCTCGACGAAGTCGATCCCGGTGTCGCGCAGCACCTCGAGCAGGCTGCGCGACGGGATCCGCTCGAACGCGAGCGCCTCGCGACGCGCGAGGTCGATGTCCTCGGTCGCGTACGGCGTGGCGCGCACGCCGAGGCGGTTGAGCAGCACGCCGTAGGCGTGCGAACCGATCAGCATCCCGCCGGCCGCGAACACGCCGTGATTGTGGAGCACCGCGAGCGTCGCGTAGGTCTTCGCGTCGACGACGTTGAACCCCTCACGCCCGAGCAGCCGCAGCGTCGGCACGAGCTCCTTGATCTCCCGGATCCGCGCGCGCATCGCGTCGGCCTCCGCCTCCGCCGCCGGGCTGGCGACGGGACCGGCGAGGTACCGTTCCCGCTGCTTGCCGTCGCCGTCATAGAACTGGTGCGCGTAGTAGCGGAACCCCGCGGCATTGGTACGCTCGATCACCGCGCCAGGCGTCCCGAGGAACGCCTCGGGCTGGGTGAGCGCCACGCCCTCGATCTCGGTGTGCTGCAGGGTCAGCGCGCGCGCGTGGCGCTGGAAGAGGGGACGGGGAGTGGCCATGTATCCATCACTTCTCGATCCTGCTGGATACTACCCTGTATCCATCAGGAATCGATCCTGCTGGATACTGCCCGGCCTGGAGGTCGGCGACGCAGCGGATCGACGACGACGGCGGCGGGCAGCAACCGGCAGGCGCAGGCGCATACCGGCGCGGGGCCCGCTGCCGCCGGATCGATCACTGCTACCGTAACCCCATGTCTTCGTTACACCTCCTCGGCGTGATCGGCTCGATCCGCAAGGGCTCGCACAACCGCGCCCTGGTCCGCGCGATCGGGGAGGAGCTCCCCGCCGGGGTCACCCTCTCCTTCTACGACCGCCTGGGCGAGCTGCCCGTGTTCGACCCCGACCGCAAGGACAACCCCGAGGTCGTCGAGCACTTCCAGGCGGCCGTGCGCGCCGCCGACGGGCTGATCATCGCGACGCCCGAGTACAACTACTCGATCAGCGGCCTGCTCAAGAACGCGATCGACTGGGCGTCGCGCCCGCCGCCGACCTCGCCCCTGCGCGGCAAGCCCGTCGGCATCGTCAGCGCCTCGACGGGGATCAGCGGCGGCATGCGCGCCCAGTACCACCTGCGCCAGATGCTGGTGTTCACCAACTCGCCGGCGATGAACCAGCCCGAGGTGATCATCCCGCGCGCCCAGGACCGGTTCGACGCCGAGGGCAAGCTCACCGACGAGTCGACCCGCGAGCTGCTGCGCAAGTTCGGGGTCGCGCTGGCCGAGTGGGTCGAGCGGTTCAGGACGGCGTAACTCCCGCGACCCGTTTGCGCGGTCACCCACATCCGGGGGATTCCTGTGATTCTAGATACTTAGGATTGATTGCGCCAACCATGGTATCCAGAGCGGCTTGAAACGGCGCAACTCGCGATACGGAGGCCCGACAGAGCCGGCCATGAGATACACGTTCGCCGGAGGCCGTGATGTCGCGTGATCGTCGCCCAGAGTCCAGCGCGAGCATCCGCCCGCTCACCACATCCGGCCGCGGAGGGACGCCTGGCAAGCGCACGCTGACCCAGGGACTCGTGCAGCGAAAGGGCCGCTCGGCGCCCTCGTTGAACACTTCTCAGACCTCTCAGACCTCACCCGTGGAGGTTGCCGAGGCGGGCGTGGCAAACGCGTCTGCGCCGCTGCCCCACCTCGAGCAGATTCAGCCATTGTTCGGTGGTCACGACGTCAGCCATGTGCGGGCGAACGTGGGCGGAGAGGCCGCCATGGCATCCACCGCGCTCGGCGCGGAAGCCTTCGCGACGGGGGACCGGGTCGCGTTCGCGGAGCCTCCGTCGTTACACACCGCCGCCCACGAGGCAGCTCATGTCGTGCAGCAGCGCTCCGGCGTGCAGCTGAAGGACAGCATTGGCCACGAGGGCGATGCTTACGAGCTGCACGCCGACGCAGTCGCCGACACCGTCGTTCGCGGGGAGAGCGCCGAGTCGTTGCTTGGATCTGCCCCGGGGCGCACTGCGGAGGCAGAAGGGCTGTAGACGGCAGCCTCGATCCGTCGTGATCTGACGGTCGACGAGGTCACGGGCGCTTGCGCCGCGGGCGGCCCTTCGGCGGCGGCGGCCGGTCCTCAGCGTCGAGGCGGTGCTTGTCGCGCCAGGA
>WYBA01000001.1 GCA_011526095.1 Myxococcales bacterium
CATGATCACCGACGGCATGAAGCAGCGGAACAAGGACGAGGAGGTCGAGGTGCTCGACGTCGCCGAGCTGATGGCGCGCGCGATCCCCGACGTCCCGGTGTCGGCGCTGGCGCGCAAGAAGAAGGCGAAGTCGGAGGCCGAGGCCTGATCGGGCGGCGCGCGCCGCAGCGGGCGGGCGCCGCCTGTTATGCTCGCGCGCGATGAGGAGCTCGTACCTGGCGATCCTCCCGATCGCCTTCCTCGCGTCCGCCTGCGACGACACGGGCGGCGCCTCCGGGGCGCGCGGGCCGTGCGCGTCGTCGGGGGACATCCTGGCCTGCGACGCCCCGGTCGAGACCGCCGAGGACGCGTGCTGGCGGCTCGTCGAGTGCGCTGTGCTCCCGCTCGACGCCGCGGACGAGGGCGGGATCGACTGGGGCCGGTGCGTGAACCGGCTCGAGTCGTTCGACGACGGGACGCGCGCCGCGGCGATCGGCTGCGTCGCGCTGTCGAGCTGCGACGCGCTCGCGTCGCGCGGCGGCCCGATCGCGCCGTGGGAGTGGCCCGACTGCCTGGAGGTCGACTAGTGCGCGCCCACGTGCTCGGCGCGCTCGTCGTCGTCGTCGCGGTGGCGCCCGCCGAGGTCCGCGAGGCCCGGGCGCAGGCCGCCGACGTCGACGCGTGGCTCGCGCTGGTCCAGCGCCAGCCGGCGGGGATGGACCGCCAGACGTGGAAGGAGAAGCGGCGCGACGCCGCCAGGAAGCTCGGCGCCAGCGGCGACCGGCGCGCCGTGCCGGTGCTGATCGAGGTCGTGAAGGTCGAGACGTTCGACATCATCGGCGAGATCGCGATCGACGCGCTCGGCCAGCTCGGCGATCCGGCGGCGGTGCCGGTGCTCCAGGACGTCGCGGGCGACGCGTCGCGCGACGTGACCCAGCGCGACGCCGCGCGGCGTGCGCTCGCGAAGCTCGGCGCCGACGCGACGGGCGGCGGCGGCGGCGACGGTGACGCGGCCGGCGGCGGTGACGCGGCCGGCCGCGGTGACGCGACCGGCGGCGGCGGCGACGGCGCGGTCGGCCTGCTCGGCGGTGACCCCACCGGCGGCGGCGGCGCGCCCGCCGATCCCGAGGGCGTCCCGGTCGGGCCGTCGTTCGCCCCCGACGTGCTCGCCGCGACCGAGCGGCTGACGTTCGCGCTCGGCTCGGCGAGCGCGGCGTGGGACTCGGTGCGCGAGCGCCTCGACGTCGCGCTCGACGTCGCCGGCCGCTACGACCGCACGCTCGATCGCCGGCACGCGGCCTACCGCTACGGCGTCGACGCCGCCGCGCTCACCGCGCTGGTCAACCCCGAGGGCGCGGCGCAGCAGCGGCTGATCGTCGTCTCCGCCGGCGGCCACGCGGAGTACCGCGGGTACGCGCGCGGCGGCGGCTACGTCGTCGGCCGGGCCGCGGCGCGGCTCGAGACCTCGCGGCTGTCGACCGACGACGGCATGGGCAACGCGAACGCGGACCGCTGGCTCGGGGTCGACCTGCAGGTCGCGGTCGGCGGCGGGTGGGGCCGCGTGCTCGACGTCGGCGCGCGGCTCCGCGTGGAGCGGCTGGCGCGCGTGCTCGAGGCGCGCCGCTCGCTCGGCCGGCCGATCGACGACGCCGTCGCCGGCCGGCTGCAGCGCGCGTGGTGGGCGCTGCGCGGCGAGCTCGGCGCGCACCGCCGGCTCACCGCCACGGTGGCGATCCTGCGCGAGGCCGGCGTGCTGCTCGGCGAGCCCGACGCGAGCACGACGTACGAGCTGCTCGAGGTGCTCACCGACGGCGCGCTCGACGGCCGCGCCCGCGGCGTCGACGTGCGGCTGATGCTCAGCGAGGGCTACCTGCACCGGTCGCGCTCGCCCGAGGACGAGCAGACCGGCGCGCCCGACGGCCGGCTCGAGCAGGTGCTGCTCGAGGCGCGCTTCGCCCGCCAGCTGTCCGACGAGAGCGACGCCGTCGCCGCCGGGTTCGCGCGCTACCGCGCGCTCGCGCCAGATGGCCAGCCCGCGCCGTGGGCGATCGGCGCGCGCGGGACGTGGCGCAGGTTCGTCTACGGCGAGCACCTCGACCCGACCGGCGCGCTCGAGATCGGCGGCTCGTTCGGCCTCTCGGACGACGACCTCGACGGCAACGCGCCCGGGATGCTGGTCGGCGGCGAGCTCGGCTGGACGATGATCCTGTCGCGCGCCTCGTCGGTCCGGCTCGCCGGCACCGCGACGCTGGCCTCGGGCGAGCTGTTCCTGGGCGTCACCGCCGAGGCCGCCTACGGCCTGCTCGACGTCGCGTTCGCCGTGAAATGACGCGCGGTTGGCTCCCTGCGACCGCTCGTCCCGAGCGATGCGGTTTACAGGTCCGACCAATTCATCTACCTTCTTCGACATGCGCCACCTCGCCCCGCGTAGCCTGTCGGAGCGCCAGCGGCGCACGCTGACCGCCGTCGCCGAGGCCGCGCTGCCCGCGGGCCGCCGCTTCCCCGCCGCCGGCGCGCACACGGTCGACAAGGTCGACGCGTTCCTCGCCGGCCTGCCCGAGGCCGCGACCGCCGCCGCGACCGCGCTGCTGACCGCGCTCGACGCCGAGGCGTGGGTGCGCCACCGCGCCAGCTTCGCCGCCCTCCCCGTCGCCGACCGCCTCGCGATGCTCGAGCGGTGGCGCGACGGCGGGCTCGCCCGCCGCACCGCGCTGCGCGCGCTGGTGACGCCGCTCAAGGTCGCGCACTTCGACGACCCCGCGCTGTACCGCCAGCTCGGCTGCGTCTACACGTTCGACAAGCCGAAACCCGAGGCGAAGCCGGCGTGGTGGCGCGAGCGCGTCCACGAGGCCGGCGCCGAGCGAGGCGATCTCGCGGTCGACTGCGACGTCGTCGTGATCGGCACCGGCGCGGGCGGCGCGGTGATCGCGCGCGAGCTGGCCGAGGCCGGCGTCGCCGTGGTCATGCTCGAGGAGGGCAAGTTCTTCGAGCGCGGCGACTTCACCGGCCGGCCGTTCGAGATGCAGCGCGCGATGTACCGCGCGGCCGGCGCGACGATGTCGATCGGCAACGTCCCGATCCCGATCCCGATCGGCCAGACCGTCGGCGGCACGACGACGATCAACTCCGGCACGTGCTACCGCGTCCCCGAGCGCGTGCTCGCCCACTGGCAGCGCGACCTCGGCCTGACCGAGCTGTCCGGCGACGCGCTCGCGCCGCACTTCGACCGCGTCGAGGCGGTGCTCGGCGTGGCGCCGGCGCGCGCCGAGTTCCTCGGCGGCAACGCCCGCGTGATCGCGCGCGGGTGCGACGCGCTCGGCTACGCCCACAAGCCGCTGCGCCGCAACGCGCCGGACTGCGACGGCAAGGGCGTGTGCTGCTTCGGCTGCCCGACCGACGCCAAGCGCTCGACCAACGTCAGCTACGTGCCGCTCGCGCTCAAGGCGGGCGCCGAGCTGTTCTGGGGCGCGCGCGCCGAGCGGATCATCGTCAAGGGCGGGCGCGCCACCGGCGTCGTCGCGCGCGCGCGCACGGCCGACGGCACCGCCCGCACGATCACGGTCCACGCCCGCGCGGTCGTGGTCGCGGCGGGCACGCTGATGACGCCCGGGCTGCTCGAGAAGAACGGCCTGGGGCTGGCCTCCGGCGAGCTCGGCGGCAACCTGTCGATCCACCCCGCGTGCGGCGCGATCGCGGTGTTCGACGAGCGGATCGCGGGCTGGGACGGGATCCCGCAGGGCTACGCGATCGAGCAGTTCCACGACGAGGGCCTGCTGTTCGAGGGCGCGACGACGCCGCTCGAGTACACCGCGAGCATCATGCCGCAGCTCGGGCCGCGCCTGATCGAGCTGGTCGAGGGCTACGATCAGGTCGCCAGCTTCGGGTTCCTCGTCGCCGACACCTCGCGCGGCCGGGTCCGCACGGTCGCCGGCCGCCCGGTGATCACCTACGTGCTGAACGACCACGACGTCGCGCGGCTCAAGCGCGGCATCGACATCCTCGCGCGCGTGTTCTTCGCCGCCGGCGCGCGCAGCGTGCTGCCGCCGGTCCACGGCCACGGGCCCGGGACCGACGAGCTGCGCGGCGAGGCCGACCTCGCGCGGTTCCGCGCCGCGCGGCTGCGCGCCTCGCAGCTCGAGCTGTCCGCCTACCATCCGCTCGGCACGTGCCGGATGGGGCGCGACCCGGCCAAGAGCGTCGTCGGCGCGGACCACCAGGTGCACGACTGCGCCGGGCTCTACGTCGTCGACGGCAGCGCCGTGCCGAGCGCGCTCGGCGTCAACCCGCAGGTGACGATCATGGCGCTCGCGACCCGCGCCGCGGGGATCCTGGCCGACCGGCTCGCCTGATCGCCCCGCCTCGGGCCGCGACCCGCCTCAGGCCGCGGCGGCGATCGTCTCGTCGACGACCGCGGCGATGCCGTCGCCGATCTGGTCGAGCGCGAGGTCGTTGGGGTCGTAGCCGAACGGGTCCTCGATCTCGACGCCGATCTCGTCGATCCCGAACATCGCGTACGCGACGATCGCCGAGGCCGGGCCGGTGAACCAGCCCATCGAGGACAGCAGGGCCATCGGCACGGTGAAGCAGAACAGCGTCAGGAAGCCCTTGATGTGGTGGGCGTAGGCGAACGGGACCGGCGTGCGCAGGATCCGCTCGCAGCCGCTGAACGCGTCGACGATGTCGCTGATCGCGGCGTCGAGGAGCATCAGGCGCTGCTCGGACAGCCGGCCGGCGCGCGCCTCGGCGACGAACCCGTCGGACAGCCAGCGCGCGATCAGCAGGGGCGGACACTTCACGGCGCCCAGCGCCGCGACCTCCTCGGGCGTCAGCCGGCCGGCCAGCTCCGGCCACTGCCGCTCCTCGCGCAGGTGGCGGCGGATCGCGGCGTAGAGGGCGACGACCAGGTCGCCCTGGCGGCGGCGCAGCGTCGGCGTCGAGGCGTCGAGCAGGCTGGTGCTCTGCCGCGCCAGATCGCGCGCGTTGTTGACGATCGCGCCGACGAGCCGCCGGCCCTCCCAGTAGCGGTCGTACGAGGCGTTGGTGCGGAACACGAGCAGCAGGCCCAGCGCCACGCCGACCAGGGTGTGCACGCTCGGCGGCACCGCCAGGTTGGCCTCGCCGCGGTCGGCGAGCACGGAGGCGAGCACACCGAGCCCGCCGACGAACGCGACGCGCAGGGCGATCCGCGGCAGCACCGTGCCGCGGATCCGCAGGAGCACCCCGATCCAGTTGCGGGTGTCGTAGATGACCATCGGCGCCGCAGTCTACGCGAAGCCGCGCGCGCGGCGCGGCGTCGGGGGGCGCGCGCCCTACTTCTCGATCCGACCGCGCCCCTCGCTCGGCACCTTGAGCGCGTGGTGGTCCGGCTCCTTCGGCGGCGGCAGCGTGATGTCGGGGTTCGTCCCCTTGCGCACGTACTCGGTGACCGGCTTGTACGTGAGGTTCCACTTGTCGGTCTTCACGACCTTGCCGTCCTTGTAGTAGCGACGGTAGCGGACGATCTTGTAGCCCTTGAACCCGGGCTGATCGAGGATCTGGGTGCCCTCGGGCATCGAGCTGTCGAGGCGCTCCTCGAC
This sequence comes from Myxococcales bacterium, assembly GCA_011526095.1. Taxonomy (GTDB): domain Bacteria; phylum Myxococcota_A; class Polyangia; order Haliangiales; family Haliangiaceae; genus WYBA01. The sequence goes on from WYBA01000001.1 coordinate 5,556, forward strand.
GGTGTAGTCCGACTCCTCGAGGATCTCGCGCTCGAACGCGATCTTGTCGTACGGCCGCGGCTGGGGCCCGAGCACCTCGACCTTGGCCTCGCCGCGCGCGACGACGTAGCGGATGACGACCGGGAAGTCGTACGGGTTCTTCAGCACCAGGTCGGTGCTCGGCCACACCACGGTCGCGTCGAACCCGAACGGCTGGTACGCGCTCGGCCGCGAGTGGTTGATCGTCTTGGGCACCTCGAGGCCGGCGAAGAACGACGCGGCGAACAGCGTCGTCGAGATCTGACAGGTCCCGCCGGCGAGGCCATCGACCATCTCGCCCGCCTGGATGACGTGGGCGATCTTGTAGCCTTCCTTCTCGGTGCGGTTGCCGACGACGGCGTTGAACGAGAACTCGGCGCCCGGCGGGATGACGTGGCCGTTCACCTTCGACGCGGCGAGCTTGAGGTTGAAGTTGCGGTCCTTGTCGTTGACCGCGAACTTGGTGCTCCAGCTGCCGAGCACGTGCGAGATGTCGGAGATGCCGAGGCTGTCGACGGTGACCCGCGCGGGCAGCGGTACCCCGACGAGCTCGATCGTCGCGGCGCCGGCGCGCGCGGCCGACTCGATCCGCGGCAGCGAGGCGAACACGTCGATGCCGAAGCCCGGCTCCTCGGCGAGCACCTGGCGCGCCTCGAGGTCGAGGCGCGCGTCGATCGCGGCGCGATCGTACTGGCCCTTGAGCGCGGCGATCGCGCGGACCGCGGCGTCGCGGTCGACGCGCACCGGCAGCGCGCCGGCCTGCCGCAGCGCGCCGAGCGGCTCGTCCGAGGCGACGCGGCGGCGCGCGTGCGCCAGATCCGCGTCGTCGACGGTGACGCCGAGCTCGGACCACCGCATCGTCACGGTGCGGCCGGCGATCTGCACCTCGACCGGCTGGTCGAGCTGGGTCGCGACGAGCGCGCGCAGGTCGGCGACGTCGGGATCGGCCGCGGCGTCGACGGTGCGCGCGCGCGTGCCGGCGGCGCGCGCGTCGCCGCCGAGCACGAAGTACGCGCCGAGGAGGCCGCCGGCGGCGACGAACAGGCCGCCGGCGAGGCCGAGGTAGATCGATCCGCGCTGGGTGGTCCGGGTGCTGTTCATGGTCGGGTTCGTTGTACGGCCTATTATCATGCCGTCTTTCCAGCGAAAGCGAGATTGCAGCTGTCAGGCCAGCCGGGCCCCCGCTCCACGGCCGCTCCCGGGGGGATCGCCGCGGGCTGCGGATCGGCTGACACGCCGGTCGTGGCTGCAGGGACACGGTTTGACAGGTCCCCGGGCATGGTGCAGCCTCTCGCTCGATGGGTGGTTCCCTGATCCAGCGCAACAAGGCCGTCGCCCGTCGCAAGGGCGTGCTCGCCGCCGCCGCGGCGGGCGGCTCGGTGGTCGCGGTCGCCGCCGGCCTGCCGGTCGTGCTCGGCGTGGTCGGGATCGCCGGCGCCGCCTACCTCGGGTGGGACTGGCTGTCGTTCCGGATCAAGAACGGGCTGAGGTTCTGAGCCGCGGGCGCGCGCGCGCCGGCGCCACGAGGCGGTGACGTGGGGCAGCCCAGCGAGTCCGGGCTCGTCGGCCAGATCCTCGATGGGCGGTTCCGCATCGAGGCCGAGCTCGGCCGCGGCGGCATGGGCACCGTCTACCGCGCGACCCACGTCCACCTCGGCCACCGCCTCGCGGTGAAGGTGCTGCGTCCACACCTGGCGGGCGATCCGGTGGCGGCGCGGCGGTTCGCGCGCGAGGCGCGCGGCACGTTCCAGCTCGACACCGATCACGCGGTCAAGGTGTCCGACTTCGGGATCACCGACGACGGCCTGCTCTACATGGTGATGGAGCACCTCGACGGGCGCACCGTCGGGGACGAGCTGGCTGCCGACGGCGCGCTGTCGCCGCGGCGGGCCGCGCACGTCGCCGCCCAGGTGTGCGAGGCGCTGGCGGCGGCGCACCGGCTCGGCTTCGTCCACCGCGACCTCAAGCCCGACAACATCATGCTGCTGCGCCGCGGCGGCGACCCGGACTTCGTCAAGGTGCTCGACTTCGGGCTCGCCAAGCTGATCGAGGGCGCCGGCGGCAACGCGTTCTCGGTCGCCGCGCTCACCCAGCGCGACATGGTGTTCGGGACGCCCGACTACATGGCGCCCGAGCAGGCGATGGGCCAGCCGGTCGACGGCCGCGCCGACGTCTACGCGCTCGGCGCGACGCTGTTCGAGATGCTCACCGGACGGCCTCCGTTCGTCGAGCCGTCGCCGATGAAGCTGCTCAGCCACCACGTCAAGACCCCGCCGCCCGCGCTCGGCGAGGTCGTGCCGGGCCTCGCGCCGCTGGTCGCGCTCGACGCCGCGGTGCGCCAGTGCCTCGCCAAGCGGCCCGAGGAGCGGTTCGCCTCGGCCGCGGCGGTGGCGACGGCGCTGCGCGCGCTCGGCCCGTCGCTGCCCGGGACGGCGCCGCGGCTGCCGGCGGCGATCGCGGCGTCGGACACGGTCGACGTCGAGGCGCTGCCGGCGGAGCACGCGGCGCCGGTGGAGCGCGCGGCGCCGGCGCCGGCGCGCGCGGAGAGGCCGCGGACGCCGGAGACGGCGACGACGACCGCCGTGCCGCGCAGCGGCCGGACGGCCGTGGTGGCGGTGGGGGTGGCGCTGGCGCTCGCCGCTGTGGTCGTGGGCGTGACGGTGACGCGGGGGCGCGGCGATGGAAGCACTTCGAGAAGTGCTTCCATGAGCGCGCAAGGGGCGGAGACGGAGGCGGAGACGGAGACGGAGGCGGAGACGGAGACGGAGGCGGAGACGGAGACGGAGGCGGAGACGGAGGCGGAGACGGAGACGGGGACGGAGGCGGAGACGGGGACGGAGGCGGAGGCGGAGACGGAGACGGGGACGGGGACGGGGACGGGCACGGGCGCGGGCGCGGGCACGGGCACGGGATTGCGGGCGAAGCCACGACCCTCGGTCGACGACGCCCTCGCCCGCCACGTCGCCGCGGCCGAGGCCGCGCGGCGCGCCGGCAACCGGCTGCGCCAGCTCGCCGAGGCCGAGGCGGCGCTGGAGCGCGATGCCCGACATGTCCGCGCCCGCTTCCTGGCCGCCGAGGCCCTGATCGAGACTGGGGACTCAGTCAACGGATGCAAGTACTTGCGGCTGGCGCGTGGCAGCCGGGACGCGCGGGCGCTCGCCACGTCAGCGCGCTGCCCGGGCGATTGAATCCCGGCGGCACCCTCCGTATCCTCGACCGGGATGAGCGCCAGCGCGACTAGCGGTCGCGTCCAGGCTCCTGCCCTGCTCGGGGCCGGGGCACGAGTCGGCCAGGCCACGGTCACCGCCGCCCTGCGGCGCACCGCGATCGCCGAGGTCTATCAGGCCGACGTCGGTGGCCAGCCCGTGACCCTGTGGCTGATCCAGCCACAGCTGGCGCAGCAGCCCGCGGTCCGCGACGCGGTCGTCGCGGCCGCCCGCGCGGCGATCGCGCTGGGCGAGCAGAAGCACCTGGTGCGCACGCTCGACGTCGGCGTCGACGGCGAGCGGCTGTTCGTGCTCACCGAGGCGCAGGACGGCAACAGCGTCAAGGACCTGCTCGCCCGCAAGCGCCAGTCCGGCGCGGCCGGCGGGCTGCCGGCGCGCGGCGCCGGCAACCTCGTCGTCGGCGTCGCCGCCGCGCTCGCCGCCGCGGGCGTCCACGGCGGCCTGTCGACCGAGAGCGTGATCGTCTCCCGCAACGGCCGCGTCCGCGTGTGCGACCTCGCGGTCGGCGCCGGCCTCGCCGCCGCGTGCGCCGCCGGCGCCGTGCCCGCGCCGTCGCACGTCGCGCCCGAGCTGGTGCGCGGCGCGGCGCCGTCGGAGGCGGCCGACGTCTACGGCCTCGGCGCGCTGCTCTACGAGGCGCTCGTCGGGCGCCCGCTCGAGCGCGGCGGCCCGCGGCCGAGCGAGGCGGTCGCCGGCCTGACCACGACCGTCGACGAGCTGATCGCCCGGATGTGCGCCGCCGATCCGGCGAAGCGGTTCGGCTCGGTCGCGGTCGTGCAGGAGCTCGTCGCCGACGCGCTGTCGCACGGCGTCGCGGTCGACGACGGCGCCGCGACGCCGACGTCCGGGGCCCACCCTGCCCAGAGCGGCGCCGACCTGCGCCGACCCAGCCTCGCCCAGGCGATCGCGCAGCCCTCGGTCTCGGCGCAGCACGCCGCGGTGTCGCCGTCGGCCGCCTCGCTCACCCAGCTCGACCCCGCGCTCGCGGCCGCGCTCGCCGACACCAACGAGAAGTGGCTGGTGGTCAAGGGCCGGCTCGACTACGGGCCGTTCTCGCTCCAGCAGATCTTCGACCAGATCCAGAGCGGCGACATCGTCGCCGGCAACATCATCGTCGACAAGGACACCGGCGGCCGCGCCGACGTCGGCGACCACCCGCTGCTCGGCCCGATGGTCGACGCCGCGCGCCAGCGCCGCGACGACGCGCGCCGCGCCCACGCCGAGGTCCACCACCAGACCAAGGAGAAGAACCGCCACGTCGTGCTGTACACGACGCTCGCGCTCGCCGTGGTCGGCGTCGGCGTCGGCCTCTACTTCATCGTCGGCGGCGGGGACAAGAAGCAGCAGGACGAGGTCGCGGGCGTCGCCAAGGTCGGCGGCGCGCAGCTCGCGGTCAAGCTGAGCGAGCCCAAGCCGCCGGAGAAGAAGAAGCCGACGGGCGGCAGCCGGTCGGGCGGCAGCCGCTCCGGCGGCGGCGGCGGCGGTGACGACAGCGAGGACCTGTCGTTCGACATGTCGGACGACGACGAGGACGGCTCGGAGCGCCTCGACATGAACACGATCTACGGCGTGTACTCGCGCTACGGCGGCCAGCTCGGCGGCTGCGTCTCGCGCTCCGGCGACGGCTACGCGTCGATCGGCATCATCATCGACGGCAAGTCCGGCAAGGTCACCTGGGTCCGGGTCAACGGCCAGAAGTCCGGCGGCCTCTACGACTGCATCAACCGCGTCATGCGCTCGATGACGTTCCCGACGATCAACGGCCCGCGCACGCGGGCCGAGTTCGACATCTCGCTGTGACCACGCCGGCCGCCCATGGTCGTCCCGCGTCGCGGCGCGCGCAGCTCGCCGCGGTGATCCCGCACCGCCACAAGGTCGGCCCGCTGGTCGGCCTGGTGCTGGCGCTGGCGTTCGCGCTCGTCGTGACCCCGGTCGTGCGCGTCGACGCCTGGCTCGCCGGCGGCGGCGGGCTCGAGGTCGTCGCGGGCGAGCCGTCGCCGGTGACGGTGCGCGTCCCGCCGTTCGCCGGCTGGCAGGACGCGCCGACGCCCGGCGGCGGCGCGATCGTGATCGCCCGCGGCGCGATCGCGACGCCCGAGCAGGCGCGACTCGTCGCGCACGTCCGCGCGCACGCGCCGACCGGCCTGTTCGGCGACCTCGCCTACTTCGCCGTCGCGCTGGTGTTCGCCGCGGTCTACACGCTGCAGCTGCGGCGCACGCCGCAGGGGCGGCTGCTGCGCACGCAGCTGGTCCTGCTCGGCGTGCTGGCGGCCGGCGCGGTCGCGGTCAAGGCCGCGATGCTGCTGTCGTCCCTGTCGATCCTGGCGATCCCGGTCGCGCTGCTCGCGATCGTCACGACGCTCGCGGTCGATCGCTCGACCGGCATCGCCACGGGCGCGCTCGGCGGCGCGCTGGTCGGCCTGCTCGTCCCGTTCGACATCGGGATCACGGCGGTGCTGCTCGTCCAGGGCCTGACGGCCGCGCTGCTGCTGCCCGATCACGTCCGCAAGCGCTGGCGCATCGTCCTCGCTGTCGGCCTGGCGTCGGCGGCGCTCTCGGTGCTGGCGTACGGGGTCGTCCACTACCTCACGCGCGGCACCGTCCCCGTCGACGAGCTGCGTCAGCTCGGCCGCTCGAGCTGGGTCGCCGCCGGCGCCGGCGGCCTGGTCGCCGCGGCGCTCGGGCTGCTGCTGGTCCCGGCGCTGCAGGTCGCGCTCGGCGAGATCACCGAGAACAAGCTGGTCCAGATGCAGGACCTGTCGCACCCGCTGCTCAAGCAGATCGCCGAGAAGTCGCCCGGCACGTGGCAGCACAGCCTGGCGATGGCGAACATGGCCGAGGTCGCCGCCAACGCGATCGGCGCCAACGGCCGGCTCGTCCGCGTCGGCGCCTACTTCCACGACCTGGGCAAGTCGCTCCAGCCCAAGTACTTCATCGAGAACCTCGAGGCAGGCGAGCCCAGCCCGCACGATCGCCTGCCGCCCGAGGTGTCGTGCGACGCGATCTTCGCCCACGTCACCGAGGGCATCGCCGTCGCGCGCCGCCACCGCCTGCCCGAGCGCGTGATCGACTTCATGCACATGCACCACGGCGACGGGGTGCTCGAGTACTTCTGGGCCAAGTGCAACGAGCACGGCAACCCCAAGCACCTCACGGTGCAGGACTTCCGCTACCCGGGCGTGCCGCCGCAGAGCCGCGAGACGGCGATCCTGGCGATCTGCGACGCGGTCGAGGCGGCGAGCCGGACGCTGCGCAAGCCCGACGAGCAGGCGATCTCGAGCCTGGTGCAGCGCATCGTCTACGGCAAGCTCCACCTCGGCCAGCTCGACGAGAGCGGGCTGTCGATGGCCGACCTGCGCAAGATCAGCGACTCGCTGCGCGAGACGATCAAGCACGCGCACCACGGCCGGATCGAGTACCCGTGGCAGCGCGCCGAGCGCGAGGCGGCGGAGCAGCGCACCGTGATGGAGCGGCCCGCGGCGCCGGCCGCCGCCGCCGTCGCCGCGACGCCGGCGGGCGAGCCCGGCTCGATCACGCAGCGGTTCCTGGAGGAGCCCCGGCTCGACTCGCTCGACGCGCCGCGCCCGGGGTGGGGCGCGCTGCGCCCGCCGGCGGCGACCGCCGCCGCCGTGGACGTCGCCGTGACCAACCCGGCCGAGGCGCCGACCCTGCCGGTCTCGACCGATCCGGTCGACCTGGCCGACGCCCGCGAGGACCGGACGATGTCGCTGCGACCCCAGGCCACGCGCGCCGCCAGCGAGCCAATGACCGAGCCGGCGAGCGAGCCGGTGAGCGACGCGGTGATCGAGATCGTCCCGCTCGGGCCCTCGGATCGCGTCAGCGCGGCGATCGAGCTGATCGCCGCGCCCGTCGCCGACGAGGCCGCGCCGCCCGCGCCCGCCCCCGCGGCGACCGCCGCCGCGCCCGTCGCCGACGAGGCCGCGCCGCCCACACCCGACCCCGCGGCGCCGGTCGTCACGACGCCGTGGGCGAGCGCGCTGTCGCGACGGCTCGACACGCTGATGGAGGAGGCCGAGGACGAGCCCGCGCTGGCCGCGGCCGCCGGGCCCGCGGCCGCCGAGCCCGCGGTCCCCGAGGCGGTCGTCCCGACGCCGTCGGCGGGCACGCGGCGCACCTCCCCGCCCCCGCCGCCGGGCGCGCCCGCGCGCGGCGACTCCCCGGCGCTCGGGATCGACGAGGCCGCGATCGACGCCGAGCTCCCCGCCACGCCGAGCGCGCCCGTCGTCACGGTCATGCCGCGCAGCCGCGGCGGGACGCGCCCCGGCACGTTCGCGGACGTCGCGCTCGAGGCGCTCGCCACCACCCAGCTGGGGATCCCCGCGCCCACCGACGTCGACGACACCGCGCGGCGCACGCCGCCGCCGCCGCCGCCGCCGCGCGCGCGCAAGCCGGCGAGCACGCTCGAGGTCGACGGTGACGACGTCGAGGCGACGATCGAGGTCTCCCCGAGCGTGCGTCAGCCCGGCGCGGTGACCGGCGCGGTCACCGGCGCGGTCACCGGCGCGGCGATCGTCGGCCCGCCGCCCGCGACCCGGCCCGCCCCCGACGCGGGCCGCGCGCGCACCGCCGACGACGACGCCCCGGACGAGGTCACGGTCGTCGCGCCCGCGCGGTCGATGCTGCCGCCGCGCGCCCGGACCCACAACAAGCCGCGCGAGTGAGCCGTGCCGGCGCGCGGCCGATCAGGCGTAGCCGGCGGCGTTGCCCTCGGGGTGCAGGCGCACCGCCGCGACCGCGTCGAGCTCCACCACGTAGCGCTCCTTGCGGTAGGTCGTGACGGTCGCGAGCTCCGCGCCCACCTCGACCCGCACGACGCGATCGACGACGAGCGCCTCGTCGGCGATCCGCAGGTACACGGTCAAGGTGAGGCCCGCGGGGGTGGTGAACGCGTCGCCGTCGCGCCCCAGCCCGCCCCGCGTCAGGGCGTCGATCAGGTTCTTGTGCAGCATGGCGCCCCGAGCCTACCACCACGCCGCGGCGGCCGAGCCTGGCCGATCGCGCAGGTCGTCCTCGTCGCCGTGACGCTCGCCGCGTGCGGCGGCGCGACGTCGGCGCGACCCGGCCCGGCGGCCGCGACGCGCGAGGCGGTCGCCGCCGCCGAGGCCCACGAGCGCGCGCGCCGCCACGACGAGGCGCGCGCCGCGTACGAGCGCGCGATCACCGCCGCGCCCGACGCCGCCAGCGAGGCGTGGGCGCGCCTCGCGTACGCCGAGACGCTCACGACGTGGGGCGAGATCGCCGGCGCCGTCGGCCAGCTCGAGCGGGTGGTCGCGCTCGCGCCGACGCACGCGCGCGCGTGGCACGACCTCGGCATCCTGCGCCACCACCAGGGCGACGACGGCGGCGCCCGCCACGCGCTCGGGCAGGCGCGCGCGCTCGCGCCGCGCGATCCGCGGCCGCGCATCGCGCTCGCGGCCCTGCTGTGGAACGCGGGCGAGCTCGCCGGCGCGCGCGCCGAGTACGAGGCGCTGCTCGACCTCGACCTGCCCGACCGCGTGCGCCGCCAGGTCGAGTGGGCGCTGACCCAGCTCCCCGCCGCGCGCTGACTCCGGCCGTTCCTGGCCGGGAGGGTCCCGGCGAGCTCCGCTCGACGGTCTTCGCGGGGTGGGTCCCGGCGAGCTCCGCTCGACGTTCTTCGCGGGGTGGGTCCCGGCGAGCTCCGCTCGACGGTCTTCGCGGGGTGGGTCCCGGCGAGCTCCGCTCGACGGTCTTCGCGGGGTGGGTCCCGGCGAGCTCCGCTCGACGGGCGGGGCGGCGAGCCCCGTGTGGTCAGTACTCGGACTCGCGCGACTGCGGCGCGACGACCGCGTCGCCCGCGGGGAAGTGCTCGCTCGCGAGGTCGCCGCGCGCGTCGGTGTACGTCGCCCACGCCAGGCCGTCGGCGCCGAGCACGAAGTACGGCTCCTGCTTGACCGGCTTGTCGTCGGCCGCCGGATCGACGACGTAGAACAGCCGCCACTCGTCGCGCGGCGGCGGCGCGGGCGCGTCGCCGGCGAGCGCGGCCGCCGCCGCCTGGCGCACCGGCGCCTCGCGATCGTGCTGGGCCGCGGCGTCGAGCGCGGCGCGCGCCGAGGTCGCGGCGTCACCCGTCAGCTTCGACATCGACCGGCCGAGCGCCCGCGCGGCCGCCTCGCGGACGCGCGGGCTCGTGTCGGTCGCCAGCAGCGCGACGATCGACGCGACCTGCGTCGCGGTCGGCGCGGCGCCGCCCGCGGCGAGCGCGCCCAGGCCGAGCACCGCGTTGATCCGCACCAGCCGGGAGCGGTGGTGGACGAGCTTGCCGAGCAGCTCGGCGCTGGTCGGCGCGGCGATCCGCGCGAGCGCGCCGGCCGCCGAGATCTCGGTCGCCCACCCGCCCTTCTTCGCCGCCTTCTCCAGCGCCGCCAGCGCCGACGCCACGACCGCGGCGCGGCCCTCCGGCGACGCCGCCGCGACCTCGCCCAGCGCCCACGCCGCGTCGGCGGTGACGCGGTCGTCCTTGCTGGCCAGCGCCGCGACGAGCGGGGCGACGCTCGCCGGATCGCCCAGCTCGCCCAGCGCCCATGCCGCCGCGCGCTGGCGATCCGGCCCGCCGCCCTCGAGCAGGGCGAGCAGCGTGACCTGGGCCGAGCGGTCGCCGATCGCGGCGAGCGCGCCGATCGCGGCGACGCCGACGTCGGCCGGCCCGGCCTCGGCGAGGTCCTCGAGCAGCCGCCGCGCGCGCACCGCGTGCTTGGCGCCGGCCTGCCCGCGCAGCACCGCGCCGATCGCGCGGACGACGTGGTGGCGCGAGCTGGAGCGATCGTCACGGCCGAGATCGAGCAGCGCCGTGACCGTCGCCTCGTCGGCGATGTACGACAGCGCCGTCGCGGCGGCGCCGTGCAGCTCGCCCGGCCCCTCGCGGAGCACGTCGATCAGCGCCGGCGCGCCCGCCGGCGCGCCGATCTCGCCGACGGCGTCGATCGCGGCGAGGCGCACGCGGTGCGGGTTGCCGGGCCCGGCGAGATCGACCAGGCGCGCGACCGCGCGCGATGCGCGCAGCAGGCCCAGGTACTCGATCGCCAGCACGCGCACCTCGAGCTCCTCGTCGTCGAGCCGGTCGATCAGCACGTCGGCGGCGCGCGCGTCCTCGCCGAGCATCGGGCCCAGCGCGTTCATCGCGGCGAGCCGCAGCTCGGCGTCGCGCGCCGAGGTCAGCCCGAGGACCGGGACGATCGCCTCGGGATCGCCGGTGGCGGCGAGCGCCTCGAGCACGATCGTCGTCGGCACGCGGCCGCGGTCGAGCTCCGCGACGAGCGCGGCCGTGGCGCGGCGATCGGCGGTGCCGCGCAGCAGCAGCACGACCTCGCGGGCGTCGCCGTCGATCCGGCCGTCGAGGTGATCGATCAGCGCCGGCACCGCCGCGGCGCCGGCGACGCGCAGCGCCTCGCGCGCCGCGGTGCGCTGGTTGGGGACGG
>WYBA01000098.1 GCA_011526095.1 Myxococcales bacterium
CCGCGCCGGCCCCGCCCGCCGCGCGCCCGCCGGCGAGCCCCGCCGCGCGCGTGCCGAGCGTGCCGCGCAAGGCCCAGGCCCAGGTCCGGCGCACGCCGCTGCCGACGCTGCCGGCGCGCGCCTACGCCTCGCCGTGGGAGGAGCTGGCGACGGCGTGCCAGCAGCTCCCGGCGAGCGACGCCGCCGGGCGGCTGCGCTGGCTGTTCCGCGCCGCCGAGATCTGGGAGACCGGCGCCGGCGACGTCGCGCGCGCGTTCGACACGCTGTCACGCGCGATGCTGCTCGCGGCGCAGACGCCGGCGGGCGACGGCGAGGCGCGCGCGCGCCTCCACCGCCTCGCCGAGGACCACGGCGCGTGGGACCGGCTCGCCGACCTCTACACCGACCTCGGCGACAACGCCTCGACCGTCGACGCCGCGATCGACCTGCTGATGGAGGTCGCGGCGATCCGCGCCCGCCAGGGCCGGCCGCGCGACGCCGAGGGCCAGTACCGGCGCGTCCTCGGCATGCGCCCGGCCGACGAGGTCGCGCGCGCCCGGCTCGAGGCGCTGTACCGCGGCGAGGAGCGGTGGGTCGAGCTCGCCGCCTCGCTCGAGGAGCGCACCGATCCGCGGCTCGGCATCGCCGCGCCCGAGGCCGAGCGGCCGGCGCTGCTGCGCGAGCTGGCGTCGATCTACGTCGACCGGCTGAGCCGGCCGCACGACGCGATCGACGCGCTCGAGCGGCTGCGGCTGCTCGCGCCCGACGACGTCGACGTGCTGATCGCCCTGGGCGAGCTGTACGCGCGGGTCGGGCGGTGGAGCAAGGTGATCGAGTCGCTGTCGCGCGTCGGCGACATCGCCGACGGCACGCCCGCGGCGCGCGAGGCGCTGCGCCGGATCGCCGAGATCTACGAGAAGGAGCTCGAGCTGCCCGATCGCGCGATGGACGCGTACGCGCAGCTCGTCGCGCAGTGGTCCGACGACGAGGCCGGGTACGAGGCGCTCGACGCGCTGTACCAGGCGCACGCGCGGTGGACCGAGCTGGTCGAGGTGCTGCGCCGCCGCGCGGCGCTGGCCAAGACGCCGGAGCGGCGGGCGGAGCTGCTGGCGCGGCGCGCCGCGGTGCTGCTCGAGTGGCTGCACCAGCCGGAGGAGGCCGCGGCCGCGCTGCGCCACGCCCGCACGATCCTGCCCGACGATCCGCAGCTCGCCGACCAGCTCGTCGCGGCGCTGGTCGCGGCGGGGCGCGCGCGCGAGGCGGCGGCGGTGCTCGAGGGCCGGATCGATCGCGTCCGCGCCGTCGCGCCCGAGGCGCGCGGCGCCGGCGCCGGCGCCGGCGATCTCGCCGCCCTGTGGATCCGGCTCGGCCAGCTCCGCGCCGACGAGCTCGACGACGCCGCCGGCGCGCGCGCCGCGCTCGACCACGCGCTCGCGCTCGTGCCCGATCACCCCAACGCGCTCGCCGCGCTGGCGCGCCTGCACCGGCCCGAGGACGATCCGGCGGCGTTCGCCGAGGCCAAGCTGCGCGAGGCCGACACCGCCGGCGACGACGACAGCCGGATCGACGCGCTGATGGCCGCGGGCGAGGTGCTGCGCGATCGCCTGGCCGATCCGGCGCGCGCGCGGGCCGCGTTCGAGCGGGTGCTCGCGCTCCGCCCCTACCACGCCGACGCGACGTGGGCGCTCGCCGGCCTGGTCGAGCAGGGCGGCGACGCCGACGCGGCGGCGCGGCTGCTCGAGACGCGGCTCGAGGACGCGACGCTGCCGGCCGACGAGAAGGGCCGCGTCCTGACCCAGCTCGCCGCGCTCGCCCGCGCCGCGGGCGTCGAGATGGTCGCCGAGCGCCGGCTGACCGAGGCGCTCGCCGCGTCGCCCGGCCACGTCCCCGCCCTGATCGCGCTCGCCGACCTGCTCGGCGACGCCGAGCGGTGGGACGAGCTGGCGACGTTCCTCAAGGACACGCTCGACGACGCCGAGGCGCGGGTCGCCGAGGCCGCGCCGTCGGTCGCGGCCGAGCTCCACCGCCGCCTCGCGATCGCCTACGAGCGCCAGGGCCGCGACGAGGACGCCTACCAGACGCTGCTCGCCGCCGACCGGCTGCACCGCGGCCACCTGCTGGTCAAGCTCGCGCTCGGCGAGAACCGCTACAAGGCGCGGCGCTGGCGCGAGGCCGCGCTCCACCTCGGCGCGCTCGCGACCCACGACGACGCCCCGCGCCACCCGGCCGAGGTCGCGCAGGGCCTGTACCACGCCGCGCTCGCCGAGATCCGCAGCCTGCGCCCCGAGAAGGCGGCCGCGCTGTACGCGCGCGCGCTCGAGCTCAAGCCGAACTACGCGCCGGCGCTGCAGGCGATGGCCGAGCTCGCGATGGAGCAAGGCGACCACCGCCGCGCCGCGGATCTGCTGACCCGCCAGGCGACCGCGACCGAGGATCACGCCGAGCGGATGCGGCTGTTCGAGGCGCTCGGCGACATGGCGCTGATGCTCTTGCACGACGAGGCGCGCGCCCGCGTGTGCTACGACGCGGCGGTCGCGGCGGCGCAGCCGCTCGAGGCGCGCCACCTGCCGCTGCTCGAGAAGCTGCTCGAGCGCCAGGACCTCGCGGGCGATCACCTCGGCGCGGCGCGCACCGCGGAGCTGATGAGCGCGTTCGGGTCGACCGCGGCGGAGCGCGCGGCGCGGCTGGTCCGCGCCGCGGGCGACTACGTCACCGGCGGCGACCGCGAGCGCGCGCGGGCCGCGGCGGAGCGCGCGGTCGAGGCCGACCCGTACGACCTCGACGCGGTGTCGATGGCGTCGGAGATGATGATCGCCGACGGCGCGCACGAGGCCGCGGCCGCGATCCTCGGCCGCGCGCTGTCGAGCCAGGTCGAGGTCACCGGCGCGCCCCCCGGCGGCGGCGGCAGCGGCGGCGACGACGCGGTCGCGGCCCGGCGCGCCGCGCTGTGGCTGCGGCTCGGCCAGCTCCGGCTGTCGCGCGGCGACGCCCGGCAGGGCGAGGCCGCGCTCGAGCGCGCCGCCGCGGTCGCGCCCGACTCCGACGCGGCGGTCGACGCGCGGCGCAAGCTGATCGAGCTGTGGCGGCCGCAGCTCGCCGCCGGCGACGGCGGCAAGCGCGACGCGATCATCGAGCTGTCGCGCGCGATCGCCGAGGCGACGGCCGAGCGCGCCGACGTCGTGGCGTGGGCCGACGAGCTGCGCCGCGCCGATCGCCCCGAGGCGCGGGTCGCGCTGGAGCTGGCGCGCGGGCTGGGCCACACGCTCGACGTCCACCAGGCGGCCTACCTCGCGACCCACCCGGCGCCGGCGATGCAGCCCGACGCGCCGTACAAGGGCGCGGTGCTGCCGGACGAGGCCGCGCGCGTCCTCGCCGACGAGGACGAGGCGGGGCTGGCGCCGATCGCCGCGGCGCTGGCCGAGGCGGCCGCGCTGCTCGTCCCCGATCCCGAGGACTCGCTGACCCGCGTCGGCGCGGCCGGCGCGCGCCGGGTGTCGCCGGCGGCGCACCTCGCGGCGGCGGAGATGGCGCCGCGGATCGCCCAGGCGCTCGGCACCGGCGCGACGGTGATCTACGTGCGCGACGACGCCGGCACGCCGGACGTCCAGGTCGTGTGCGCGGGGACGCCGATGATCGTGCTCGGCCCGCGGCTGCGCGGCGTGGGACCGGGCGCCGGCGAGATCCCGCCGGCCGGCGAGCTGCGGTTCCTGCTCGGCCGCGCCGCGATGCTGGCCCAGCCGCCGCGGATGATCTTCGCCGGCGCGCCGCTCGCCGACGCGCGGCGGCTGCTCGCCGCGGTCGCGCGCAGCTTCGGCTCGCCGGCGCTGGCCGCGGCGACCGCGCGCCGCCTCGACGAGCCGGACGAGGACGTCCAGCGCCGCCACGCCGACCACGTGCGGACGACGCTGCCCGTCAAGCTGCGCCAGCGGCTGGAGCAGCTGCTGGCGACCGCCGCACCGCGCGACCTCGACCTCGACCGGTTCCTCGCCGCGTGCGAGCGCACCGCCGACCGCGCCGGGCTGCTCGCCAGCGACGACCCGGGCGCCGCGCTCGCCGCGGTGCGAGCCCGCGGCGCCGACCCGACGCACCTCGTCCGGGCCGCGACCTCGCCCGGGTGGATGGCGCTGCGCGCCCGCCTCGGCTGGAAGTAGCCGGGGCAAACGGGTACCTTCGCGGGCAGCATGTACCTCGGGGTCGTCAAGGGCACCGTCGTGGCCGAGCGCAAGGTCGAGGGCCTGCGCGGCGCCAAGCTGCTGCTCGTCGAGCCCGTCGACGACCTCGGGCGCGCCACCGGACCGCACCAGGTCGCGGTCGACACGGTGCAGGCGGGCGTCGGCGACCGCGTGTACCTCGTCGGCTCGCGCGAGGCGGCGCTGGCGCTCGAGCCGTGGTTCGTCCCGGTCGACGCGGCGATCGTCGGGATCGTCGACGACGTGAACAACTCCGAGCGCGCCGCGAGCGGCGCGGGGCCCGAGCGCGGAGGCGGGACGCGATGAGGTACTGCCGCGTCCTGGGCAACGTCACCGCGACGGTCAAGCACCCGATGTACAAGGGCCACCGGCTGATGCTGGTCCAGCCGCTCGACGCCAGGGGCCAGGACATCGTCGACCGCGGAGATGCGTTCCTCGCGATCGACCGGGTCCAGAGCGGCCCGGGGGACACGGTCGTCGTGCTGACCGAGGGCACCGGCGCGCGCCAGCTGCTCAAGCAGGGAGACGTCGTCCCGATCCGCTCGGTGATCGTCGGCGTCGTCGACGCGGTCGACGTCGGCGACGGCGAGACGACGGAGCCGGCGCCGTGACCGCGCCGCGCGCGCTCAAGAAGGAGCTCGCCGCGGCCGCCCGCCTGCTCCACGAGCGCGGCTGGGTCGCCAACCACGACGGCAACCTCACCGCGCGCGACGGCCAGGGGCTGCTCGCCACGCCGACCGCGACGTCGAAGCGGCTGATCGACGAGCTCGGCCTGGTCGACTGCGACGCCGCGGGCAAGCCGACCGGCGGCAAGAAGGTGTTCGGCGAGATCGGCCTGCACGTCACGATCTACCAGCGCCGGCCCGACGTCGGCGCGGTCGTCCACGCCCACCCGCCGCACGCCACGGCGATCGCGTGCGCCGCCGGCAACCCGATCGAGCAGCCGTTCATCGCCGAGGCGATGGTGTCGCTCGGCCCCGCGATCCCCAAGGTCGCGCTCGCCGCGCCCGGCGAGCCCGCCGCCCGCGCGCTCGCGCCGTGGTGCGAGCTGGTCGACGCCGCGCTGCTCGAGAACCACGGCGTGCTGGCGTGGGGCGCCGACGTCGAGCAGGCGCTGCTGCGGCTCGAGCTGGTCGAGCACCTCGCGCGCATCGCGATCCTCGCCGCGCCGCTCGGCGGCGTGCGCCCGCTGCCGCCCGAGCTGCACGCCCCGCTGCTCACCGCCCGCGCCAAGGCCGGCATCGGCCGCGTCGCCGACCGCGCGCTCGAGCTCGCCGCCAAGCTCGCGCCCCGCGCGCCGCGCCCCGTCGTCGCCTGCGCGCCCGCCCCGCACGCCGCCGTCGCCACGATGTCCCCGTCGGGCGCGCCGCACGCCGCTGGCGCTGGCGCCGCCGATCTCGCCGCGATCGTCCGCGAGGAGATCGTCCGCGCGCTGCGCCGCTGACCGCCTGCCCCGCGCGGTCGGGCGGCTCACCGCGCGGCCCGGCGGCTCACCGCGCGGCCCGGCGGCTCACCGCGCGGCCCGGCGGCGCGGCACCGCGCACTCGCGCTCGCCCGCGGCACCTCTCACCCGCCCTCGCCTGCGGTTCGTGCCCGCGGCGCGCGCGGCCCCGGCTGCTCCCATGGCGACACCAGACCGTGACGACGCCAGCCCGTCGTGAGCAGCCAGCACGTCGGGTACGCCACCGGCACCAGCTCCGTCTCGGGTGTCAGCCGCACCGGCGGCGTCGGCTCGCTCCAGCCGTCCCAGTGCCAACCGGTCGCGAACCGATCGAGCGGCGCGCCGGCGCGCGCGTTGTCCTCGCGGTGCTTGCGCCAGTTGTTGAGCACGTAGGCGAGCGCGTTGCGGCACTGCCGCGGCGTCGTCAACGTCTCGCGGTGGTAGCGATCCGCGAACACCTGGCCACGCGCGCGCCGCCCGGTTCGCCGCGTCAGCGCCGCGTTGATCCGCTTCGCCGCGCTGATCTGGAACGCCTGCACCCCGCGCGAGAGGGCCTCGCCGTCCTCCGCCTCGCAGATCAGGTGGACGTGGTTGCCCTGGATCGACAGATGCACCACGCGGAAGCGCTCACGCTCGAGCACGCAGATCACCGCGCGGCGCAGCGCGCGCCACATGTCCAGCCGGCGCAGCCGCCCCACCCGCTCCACCACCCGCAGCGTCACGTGCACTGGGTGGTGCCGGCTCAGCGCCGGCCGGGCCTTGTGCGGCTGGCTGGACCGCGGCCCCCGCGGCGGCCGCCCCGCCCCCGGGCGCTTCCCACCCCACGTCCGCATCACCAGCGGCAGCTGCTTCCCCATCTTGATTTCGCCGATATCATGTTCCAAGCAGCCCGTTCAAGCCTCTTCGTCATCACTCCGAACTTCTGTTGCGTCGAGACCAGGGCGCCCGCGCCACGTCGGCACTCCCCACCACCCACGTGCCGTACCCTTCGGCGCCCGCGCCACGTCGGCGCGCGGCGCGCCCGCGTGCAGGTGGAAGGCCAGACCGGCGCAACCGCTCGTCCAGGCACCGGGTCCCCGCCCCAGGGCCGGCTCGACCGCGCCGAACCCGCGGGCCCCACCCGAGCGCGTGGCAGCCGCGCGCGCTCGCGCTCTCACGACCGCGCGCGCAACGGCCACGTGGGAGCGGCTCCCTGGCCCGGCTCCCTGGCTCGCGACGGAGACGGAGACGGTGACGGTGACGGAGACAGAAGCGGAGACGGAAAGGAGTCGGAGACGGACCGCGTCTGTCAGCGCGCGGCGCGCCCGCGCGCAGGGTGGGGTCCGCGGGTGGAAAGGCGCGGGCTTCGCGCGGCAGGCCGCCACATCGGAGCAGAACGTCGGTGCAGGCACCAGGTCCCCGACCCAACGCTGGCTCGACCGCGCCGAACCCGCAGGCCCCACCCGAGCGCGTGGCAGCCGCGCGCGCTCGCGCTCTCACGACCGCGCGCGCAACGACCACGTGGGAGCGGCTCCCTGGCCCGGCTCCCTGGCTCGCGACGGAGACGGAGACGGAAACGGAGACCGTGACGGAGACGGAGACCGTGACGGAGACAGAAGCGGAGACGGACACGGAGGCGGACCGCGTCACGTCAGCGCGCGGCGCGCCCGCGCGCAGGGTGGGGTCCGCGGGTGGAAAGGCGCGGGCTTCGCGCGGCAGGCCGCCACAGCGGAGCAGAACGTCGGTGCAGGCACCAGGTCCCCGACCCAACGCTGGCTCGACCGCGCCGAACCCGCAGGCCCCACCCGAGCGCGTGGCAGCCGCGCGCGCTCGCGCTCTCCCGACCGCTCGCGCAAGGGCCGCATGCATCGGCTCAGTGATCCGACGGCAGAGACAGAGACAGAGACAGAGACGGAGACGGAGGCGGAGACGGGGGCGGAGACGGAGACGGAGACAGGGACGGAGACGGAAACGGGGACCGTGACGGAGACGGAAACGGAGACCATGACGGAGACAGAAGCGGAGACGGAGACGGAGACGGAGACGGAGACGGACCGCGTCACGTCAGCGCGCGGCGCGCCCGCGCGCAGGTGGGGTCCGCGGGTGGAAAAGGCGCGGGCTTCGCGCGGCAGGTCACCACAGCGGAGCAGACCGTCAGTGCAGGCACCAGGTCCCCGACCGGAGGCAGGCTCGACCGCGCCGAACCCGCGGGCCCCACCCGAGCGCGTGGCAGCCGCGCGCGCTCGCGCTCTCCCGACCGCTCGCGC
>WYBA01000099.1 GCA_011526095.1 Myxococcales bacterium
ATCCCGACCCTGACGCCGCACGGGCCCGCCTGCGCCGCGCCGCCCGCCTGCACCCCCGCGCGGTCGCGCCGCGCGCCGCGCTGCTCGCGCACCCCGCGGCGACCGCCGCCGAGCGCGATCGCGCCGCCGCCGAGCTGCTCGCCCTGGCCGCCGATCCGGCGCTTCCCGCGACCGCCCGTCGCGCCGCGGCCGACGCGCTTCTGGTATCGTCCGGCCGTGGGGTACGGCCACCAGCTGGCGGATGACGAGAAGCGCGAGCTGCTGCGCATCGCGCGCGCGACCTTGCGCGAGCACTCCTACTCGGGGCGGATCCCGCCCGGCAAGCCGCACCGCGAGACGCTGCTCGCGCCCGCGGCCGTGTTCGTGAGCCTGCACGCCGACGACGAGCTGCGCGGCTGCATCGGCACGACCGAGGAGGAGAAGCCGCTGTACCGCGCCGTCCAGGAGATGGCGGTCGCGGCGGCGAGCCGCGATCCGCGGTTCCCGCCGGTCGCCGCCGAGGAGCTCGACGATCTCGAGATCGAGATCTCGGTGCTCGCGCCGCCGCGCAAGGTCACCGGCCCCGACGACGTCCGCATCGGCCAGGACGGCCTGCGGATCGAGCTCGACGGTCGCCGCGGCCTGCTGCTGCCGCAGGTCGCGGTCGAGGCCGGGTGGGACGCGGCGACGCTGCTCGCCCGGACCTGCGACAAGGCCGGGCTGCCGCCCGACGCGTGGAGCGATCCGCGGGCCACCGTGCAGGCGTTCACCGCGCAGGTGTTCTCCGACACGACGCACCCGCCGCTGGTCAAGAAGCCGCCGGCGAAGGCCTGACACGTCGCCCGGTCGAGCCCGGGCGGCTCACCGCCGTGGCGGCGGGCGCTCGCCGGTGCGGCGGTAGCGGTAGTAGTCCGCGACCACCGTGCCGTGGTCGAAGCACAGCGGCGCCGGCAGGTCGTCCTCGCCAGCGACGATCGCCTCCGCCGCGTCGTCGCCGCCGACCGGGACGCCCGCGGCGCGCGCGAGGAACACGGCGGTGACGGTGTGCTGGCGCGGGTCGCGCGCGGGATCCGAGTAGCAGTGGAACAGCTCGGTGATCGTCACGTCGAGGCCGGTCTCCTCCTTCGCCTCGCGCGCCGCGGCGTCGGCGAGCCACTCGCCCTCGTCGACGAACCCGCCGGGCAGCGCCCAGCCCGCGGGCTCGTTGCGCCGCCGGATGAACACCAGCGTGCCGGGCCGGCCGTCGAGCTCGATCAGCGCGTCGACGCACGGCTTGGGGTTGCGGTACGGGCCGCCGCCGGTCACTCGTCGCCTCCGCCGCCTCCGCTCGCGCCCGCCAGCGTCAGCTCGACGAAGTCGTTGAGCAGGTCGGCCATCTGCTGGCCGGCCTCCTTCTCCTTGGCCCACAGATCCTTGCGCTCCTCGGGATCCGCGGCGAGGTCGTAGAGCTCCTGCTTGCCGTCGCTGATCCGGTCGAACAGCTTCCACTTGCCGTCGGCGGAGATCGCCGCCTTGGCCTCGTGCGGCCAGCTCTTGTACGGGATCAGCTCGGCGAACGCCGGGGCGCCCTCGAGCGGCGCGCCGCGCAGCGCCGGGACCAGGCTGCGCCCCATGAACGGCGCCGGGCGCGCCACGCCGAGCGCGTCGAGCAGGGTCGGCGCGACGTCGATGAGCTGCACCACCGCGTCGGACTGCGTCGGCGCCTGGCCCGGTACCCGGATGATCAGCGGGACCCGCAGCAGCTCGTCGTAGAGCGTCTGGCCGTGGAAGAACATCGACTCGCCGGCGAACCGGTGGACGCCGAACGCCTCGCCGTGGTCGCTGACCACGACGACGATCGTGTTCCTGTCGAGGCCGGTCGCGGCGAGCTTGTCGAAGATCTGGCCGATCCAGCCGTCGGTGTAGGCGATCTCGTAGTCGTACTTCTGGATCAGGCTCGCGGTGCCGCGCTCGGTGATCTTCCACCCGTCGTGCTCCATGTACGTCGAGTGCGGCTCGAACAGGTGGACCCACATCGCGAACCGCTCCTTCGACGCGGCGAGCGCGTCGAGCCGGCTCAGCACCTTGGGCACGATCCGCGGCGACGCGATGTCCTTGTTCGACGGCGCGATGTCGAGCGCGCCCTCGTTGTCGTACTCGTCGAAGCCCTGCACGAAGTTGCGGTCGTCGCGGAAGTAGAAGTGCGAGGAGAACCCGATCGTCTTGAGCCCGGCGTCGCGCAGCGCCTCGAACAGCATGACGTTGCTGTCGTCGAGGCGCGGGTAGTTCTTGTTGAGGTTGTCGACCGCGATCACCGAGGGGTAGCGCGAGGTCATGAACGACGGCATCGCGCGCGGCGTGTTCGACGCCTGCGAGTAGGCGCGGGTGAACCAGGCGCTCTGCTTGACCAGCTCGTCGAGCCGCGGCGTCAGCGACTTGCCATCGCGCTGGTAGCCGGCGACGCCGAGGCGGTCGGCGCGCACGGTGTCGACCATGACGATCAGGACGTTGGCCGCGGGCGCCAGCGCGCTCGTCGCGGGCGCCGTGCCCGACGTGCCCGCGCCCGTCGACGTGCCCGTGCCCGCGCCCGTCGCCGCGCCCGTGCCCGCCGCCGCGCCCGTGCCCGCCGCCGCGCCGCCGCCGTCATCCCCCGCCGCGCGGTCACCGCCGCGGCAGTTGTCGTCGAGCCCGTTGCCCGCGATCTCCTTGGCGCCCGGGTTGACGCCCGCCTTGCCGTCGTCGCAGTCCGGGCCGCCGAAGAACGCCGAGTAGCCGTCGCCGTCGCCGTCGAGCACGCCGCGGTACGCGGTGACGAGCTTGGCGCCGGCGAGCGACTCGTCGATCACGGCGGTCTGGACCGCGCGCGACGGCGCGCCGCCCAGCGTCAGCAAGGGCAGGGCGATCGCGACCAGCGCGCCGGCCGCGGTCAGCACGCCGCGCGCCGGCACCTTGCGGCGCACGCCGTCGAGCGGGCCGTAGCCGAGGGCGAGCAGCGCCATCGTCCCGACCACGAGCACGCCGAACAGCGCGTACGCGCCCAGCCCGAGCACGCGCCAGTCGAGCTGCGTGAACACGACCAGCAGGCCGAGCCCGCCGATCGCCCCGAGCCCGACGACGAGCAGCACCGCGACCCGCGGCAGCGCGCCCATCGCCGGGACGATCGACGCCGCGCGCCGCGTGATGCGGAACACCGGCAGGCCGAGCAGCCCGATGAACGGCACGGCGATCACCGTCGCCACGCCGGTGAGCAGCGCGCCGGTGTCCTTGCGCTGGACGTCGGCGACCAGGCCCATCGCCAGCCGCGCGACGACGACCACGAGCACCAGCGCGACGATCGCCGCGGCGAGCACCGCGCCGGTCAGCGCGATGTCGAGGTCGCGGTCGCGGCGCAGCCGCCGCATCGCCGCGCCGAGCGCGCCGGCGCCGAACGTCGCGCGGAACCCGGCGACGACCAGGCCGGTGAGCACGCCGAACACCAGCGCGGGCGGCGCCCACAGCCCCAGCATCACCGGCAGCGCGCCGAACCCGGCGGCGCCGGCGTCGATCACCGCCGCCAGCAGGCCGGCGATCAGCGCGGCCCCGATGCCGGCGGACAGGCCCCCGCGCCACGGCGGATCGGCCACGGAAACGGACTCGTCGGACATGCCGGCAGCGTTAGCACGAACGCCCGCGCCTAGCTGCGGGCGCGCACGACCGCGAGGATCTCGTCCCGCCCCGGGATCGCGTCCCACCGGCCCAGGCCCCGGCACGACAGCGCGGCCGACGCCGCGCCGACCTCGATGCACCGGGCCAGCGGCAGGTCCGACAGCAGCGCCGCGGCGAACGCGCCGTGGAACACCGCGCCCGCGCCGGTCGCGTCGACGACGTCGACCGGGAACGCCGGGCACTCGACCAGCGTCTCGCCGTGCAGGCCGATCACGCCGGCCTCGCCCAGCGTGACGATCACCGCGCGCGGCCCCAGCGCGCGCAGCTGCGCCAGCGCCTCGGGCAGCTCGGCGCGCGGCGCCAGCTCGGCGGCGACGCGCTCCGAGGCGATCAGCACGTCGGCCAGCCCGATCAGCTCGCCCAGCCCGCCGGTGACGTCGGAGACGTCGGCGATCACCGGCAGCCGGCGGGCGCGCGCCGCGCGCGCCGCGACGACCTGGGCGTCGAGCCAGGTCGCGTCGACCAGCAGCGCCGCGGCGCCGGCGAGCGCCGCGTCGACGTCGATCCGCGGCGGCGCGCCCTCGGGATCGAGCCCGTCGTGGCTGAGCACCAGGCGCCGGCCGCCGCGCTCCAGCGCGGTGACCTCGCACGCCGCGGTGTCGCCCCAGCCGACCACGGCCCGGTCGTCGATCCCCGCCTCGTCGAGCAGCGCGCGGGCGAACCGGCCGAGCGCGTCGGTCGCGACCGTGCCGGCGACCCGGCCGGCGCAGCCGAACGCCGTCGCCGCGCGCACCGCGACCGCGATCCCGGGCGCCATGGTCAGGGTCGCCGCCGCCAGCTCGACCGCGGCATCGCCCGCGCCGATCTCCGGCAGCCGCGGGGTGATGCCGGTCAGGGCCACCCCGAGCCGGCCGAGCCCGACGACGACGGGTCGTGTCACGCATCACACAGTAACACCGTCGCCTCACCCGCGGCGCGCCCTGGTGATCCGCGGAGATCGGGCGGCCGGGCGGGCCCCGGCCCCCGCGTGCTAGGTACCGGACGTGTCCGGGCAACCGTCTCCACGCGGCCAGGGTCTGTCGGGATCCAGCCCGTCCCGCGAGGAGCCCGCCGTGCCTGCAGCTGCCGAAGGAAGTCTCGACGTGGTCCGCCCCCGCGCGCGCCCCACCGCCGCCTCCGGGCCCGAGGACGCCCTGCTGATCGAGGCGTGCCGGCGCGGCGAGCAGCGCGCGATGGAGACGCTGTACCACCAGTACAAGCGGCGGGTGTTCGGCCTGGTCCACCGCATCGTCGGGGCGGCCGACGCCGAGGAGGTGGCCCAGGACGTGTTCGTGCGGGTGTTCCGCGGCCTGGGCTCGTTCCGCGGCGACGCCGCGCTCGGCACGTGGATCTACCGGCTGGCGGTCAACGCCTCGCTGTCCCACGTCGCGCGCCGCGGCCGCCGCGGCGAGGTCGGCGACGACGAGCTCGAGCGCGTCGCCGCCCCCGAGGAGGCGCGGCGCGACCCGCGGCTGTCGGAGCGGGTCGAGGCGGCGATGGCGCAGCTGCCGGCCGGGTATCGTGCCATCCTCGTGCTGCACGACATCGAGGGGCTGTCCCACGAGGAGTGCGCCGCCATCATGGACTGCCGCGTCGGCACCTCGAAGTCCCAGCTCCACAAGGCACGCGGTCGCATGCGCGAGCTGCTCGGCCCGGCGCTCGCCGCCGAGCGCGCGCGCGGCGGCGGGCCTGTCCCGGCCAGCGACGACGGCGGCGAGGGGCTCGCATGAAGTGCGCCGACGTCGAGGCGCGGCTGTCCGCGTACCTGGACGCGGAGCTGTCCGCCGAGCTGTCGAGCGCGGTGCGCGGGCACCTGCGGGCGTGCGACGCCTGCCGCGCGCTGGCGGAGGACCACGCCCACGTGATCGGCGCGCTGGCGTCGCTGCCGCCGGCCGAGCCGCCGCCGGCGCTGTGGGCGGCGGTCGAGCGCGGCCTGGCCGCGGCGGAGACCGTGGACGCGCGGCGCTCGCCGTGGTCGCTCGGCGGCGCCCGGCTGTGGGCGCGGCTGCGGCCCCACCTCGTCCCCGCCGCGGCGCTCGCCGCGGCGGCGGGGCTGGCGGTGGTCGTGATCGAGTCGCGGCGCGGCGGTGACGCGCCGTCGGGATCGGGCGGGGCGGGGCAGACCCCGCAGGCCCCTGGCGTGGCGTCGGGCGAGCCGGGCGAGCCGTCCCCCGGCTCGGCCACCGCGCCGGGGTCGCTGTCCTCGCCCCCGGATCCGGACGTCGGCGCGTCACCGCCAGCGCCGTCTATCGTTCAGCCGAAGGTCGACATCGACGTCGCGCTCGCGGCCGAGCGCGCGCGCCTCGACGACGTCTACCGCGCCGCGGTCGCCGAGCTGGCCGAGGCGGCGGCCGAGGAGCGCGCCGGCTGGCGCGTCCCCGAGCAGCGCGCGTTCGACGCGCGGATCGCGGCGCTGACGCGGACGGCGGAGCTCGCCGACGACGTCGAGGCGCGCGAGCGCGCGTGGCAGGCGCTGGTCTCGGTGCTGCAGCGGGTCGCGCTCGGCGAGCGCGTCGCGGAGGTGCGGCGGTGAGCGCGCGGCTCGCCCTGGGGCTGGCCGCGGCCGCGCTCGCGCTGGCGAGCGCCGGCGGCGTGGGCGTGGCCCATGCGGATGACGGCGACGGCGACGCCGGGGCCGCCGCGGCCGAGGTCGGCACCGCCGCCGACGCCGGCGCCTACGAGCACGACGTCGTCGAGGTCAAGCCGGGCAAGCAGCCGATCGGCCTGGTCACCGTGGCCAACGACCTCGGCGACGTCCGGGTCGAGGGCCACGATGGCGACGGCCTGGTCATCTACGCGACCAAGCGCGGGCCCGACCACGCCGCGCTCGATCAGATGCGCGTGTCGCTGTCGCCCGACGGCGAGGGGGTCCGCATCACCACCGCGATCGACCGCGGCGCCGAGCGCACGACGCTCGACGCCCGCACGGTGCGCATCGATCTGGTGATCCGCGCGCCGCGTGACGCGCGGGTCGACGCCCGGGTCGGGCGCGGCGCGCTGGTGCTGCGCAACATGGACGCCGGCGGCGAGCTCGACGCCGGCGCCGGGGCGATCACGGTCGAGAACGTCTCGGGCACGGTCTACGCCCGCTCGGTCGACGGCGACCAGTCGTTCGCCGAGGTGTTCGGCACCGTCGACGCCCAGGCGATCGACGCCGATCTCGCGCTCGACACCGTGCGCGGCGACGCGCTCGTCGCCCAGGTCCACGACGGCCGGATCGACGGCCGCCGCATCCGCTCGCGCTCGGTCGAGCTGCGCACCACCCGCGGCGACATCCACCTCGACGGCGAGCTCGCGCTCGGCGGCAAGATGATCGCCGCCAGCCTGCGCGGCAACGTCACGATCTCGGTCAAGTCCGCCGGCCGGCTGGCGATCAAGGCCCGCGCCGGTGGCAAGGTCGCGTTCGAGGGCGTCGGGATGGTGGCCGACGCCAGCGACCGGGACGGCGAGTGGGTACGCGCCCGCTACGGCAAGGGCAAGAAGACCGCGGCGGTCGAGCTGCGCAGCCGCTACGGCGACGTCCGGTTCACGGTCGTCGAGTAGCGGCGCGGCCGGCGAAGCGGCGCGGCCGGCGCGGTCGACCGGCCCGTCAGGCGCGCGCCGCCGCGGCGATGCCGGCGACGTCGTCGAGCCGGACCTCGACCTCCTGCCGCGTCGCCATGTCCTTGAGCTTCGCCCCGCCCGAGGCCAGCTCGGCCTCGCCCAGCGCCAGCGCGTGGCGAGCGCGCAGCGCGTCGGCGCGGCGGAACTGGTTCTTCATCCCCGCGTCGCGGTGCTCGACCTCGACCGCCAGGCCCGCCTTGCGCAGCGCGTGCGCCAGCGCGGTCGCGCGGACGCGGCTGTCCTCGCCGCGCGTGGCGATGAACACGTCGATCGGCCGGACGAACGCCGCGGCGTCGCCGCCCATGCACAGGAGGGCCCGCTCGACCCCGAGCGCGAACCCCATCGCCGGCGTCGGCTGGCCGCCCAGGCTCTCGAGCAGCCCGTCGTAGCGCCCGCCCGCGACGATCGTCGATTGCGCGCCGAGCGCGCCCGCCGCCGAGGTGATCTCGAACACCGTGCCGGTGTAGTAGTCGAGGCCGCGGACGAGGTTGTCGTCGACCTTCGCCTCGACCCCGAGCGCCTCGAGCGTGCGCTGCACGCCCGCGAAGTGCGCGCGCGTGCGCTCGCCGAGGTGATCGCGCAAGGCCGGCGCGCCGGCGACGGCATCCTTGCACGTGGGCACCTTGCAGTCGAGCACGCGCAGCGGGTTGGTGACGAGGCGGCGCTTGCAGTCGCCGCACAGCGCGTCCTGCTTCGGCTCGAGGAACGCCACCAGCGCCGCGCGGTACGCCGGGCGGTCCTCGGCCGAGCCGACGGTGTTGATCAGCACGGTCAGATCGCCGACGCCGAGCGAGGTGTACAGCTCGGTCAGCATCGCGATCTGCTCGGCGTCGATCGTCGGCTCGGCGATGCCGTAGACCTCGCAGCCGATCTGCCAGAACGACCGGTAGCGCCCGGTCTGCGCCCGCTCGTAGCGGAACATCGGGCCGCAGTACCACCACCGCGTCACCGGCTCCTTGCCGTGGATCGAGTGCTCGATGTACGCGCGGGCGCAGCCGGCGGTCATCTCCGGGCGCATCGTCAGCGACCGCTCGCCGCGGTCCTTGAACGTGTACATCTCCTTCTCGACGATATCGGTCGCCTCGCCGATGCCGCGCGCGAACAGCGCGGTCGACTCGAGCACCGGCGTGCGGATCTCGCCGTAGCCGTAGCGCGCGAACAGCTCGCGGCAGGTCGCCTCGAGGTGCTGCCACCGCGCCGAGTCGGGCGGGAGCACGTCGTTCATCCCCTTGACGCTCTGGATCGTGTCGGCCATGGCGGCCGGCAAGCTAGCACGATGGCGCGGCGCTAGAGATCGAGGTCGAACGCCGCGCGGAAGCCCAGCTTCACCATCGTCAGCGGCGCGGCCGGTGACGCCAGCGGGTCGACCGCGTCGTCGGCCGGGAACGTGCGCTCGACGCTGAGCCCGAGCACGGCGCCCGGGAACAGGAACCGGGTTCGCGTCGCGCGGCCGCCGAACGCGACGCCGAGGTGGACGCCGTGATCGATCACGTCCGGCTCCTCCTCGCTGACGTGGCCGAGCCAGCCGGCCTCGACCTCGAAGTACGCGTTGGTCAGCGTGTGGCGGTAGACGACCGGCGTGACGACGTCGAACCCGAACACCAGCCCGGCGCGCCCGCCGGCGTCGTCCTTGGGGAAGCTGGCCGAGGCGCCGAGCTCGAGCCCGGCGTAGAGCCCGGCGCGCGGGCCGAGCACGCGCCCGACCAGCAGCCGCCCGGCGCCGCCGAAGCTGAGATCGCGCTCGCCGCCCTGGTCGATCGCGATCGCCTTGCCGCCGCCGCCGAAGCTGAGCTGCCACCGCCCGTCGCTGATCTGGCGGCCGCGGAACGGCTCGGTCGGCTCCATCCAGAACGGGCAGTCGGCGTCGGCGGTGAGGTCGGCGGCCGCGAGCACCATCCGCACCCGCGTCAGGGTCAGCAGGTCGCCGACCTCGCCCAGGCGCTTGCCGCGGGCACGCCACGCGTCCTCGACCGGGCCGCCCTGACGCACCAGCTCGTCGTCGAGCCAGGCGCGCAGCGCGGCGCGCACCGGCGCGTGGGTCCGGCACACCGAGTCGAGCGCCGCCGGCAGCACGTCTTGGACCTCGATCCGGTCGATCGTCCAGCCGGTGGCCTCGGCGACGGTGACGATGCGGGTGAGGTCGCGGTAGAGCGCGGCGCTCGACGGATCGGCCGGCACCGGGCGCGCGCACGCCGCGGCCGCGCAGGTCGCCAGCGCGGCGAGGCCGGCGCGGCTCACGCGGGGCCTCCGACCGCCGCGGGCGCCTCGCTGCGGACCACCCGCGCGCCGAGCCGCGCCGACAGGTCGGCGAGCGCCGCGGCGACCCGGGCGCCGTCGCGGCCCTCGAGCGTGATCAGCACGCGGAAGTCCTGCTCCGAGAACCGCGGGTAGCTGCCGAGCTTGACGTCGGCGAACGCCGCGACGACCGCGTCGAGGTGCGGCGCGAGGTCGCCCTCGTCGCCGTTGACGTACAGCCGCGCCGCGACCACCGGCTCGGCCCGGAACCGGTCGCGGATGTCGACGAACTTGCGGCGGAACAGCGCCGGCACGCCGGGCAGGATGTAGACGTTGCGGTAGGCGACGACCGGCCACACCTGGTCCTTGCCGTAGACCAGCTCGGCCCCGTCGGGCACGTCGGCCAGCCGCAGGTTGGGCTCCGCCAGCGCCGCGCCCCAGTACCCGCGGACCTTGGCCTCGAGCACGGGGTGGCGGACGACCGTGGTGCCGAAGCCGCGGGCGATGCCGGCCATGGTCAGGTCGTCGTGGGTCGGGCCGACCCCGCCGGAGGTGAACACCAGATCGAGCCGGGCGGCGTCGCGGGTCACCGTCGCGGCGATGTCGTCGAGGTCGTCGGGGATGACGCTGATCCGCCGCAGGTCGACGCCGAGCGAGCGCAGCTCACCGATCAGGAACGCGGCGTTCTCGTCGGCGAACTTGCCGCTCAAGATCTCGTCGCCGATCACGACGATCCCCGCGGTGGTGGCCATGCGCCGCGTACTGTACCCGAGGCGCTTTACCCGGAGAACCGACCCTGCTAAGAACGCCGCCGGCCATGGACCTGCTCTTGCGAGGTGGCCGCGTCGTCGACCCGAGCCGAGCGCTGGACGGGGAGGCGGACGTGCTCCTCCGCGACGGCAAGGTCGCGGAGGTCGGGCGCGTCGCCGCCGTGCCTGCCGGCGTCCGCGAGCTCGACGCGCGCGGCCTGATCGTCTGCCCCGGCCTGGTGGACCTCCACGTCCACCTGCGCGAGCCGGGTCAGGAATACAAGGAAGACATCGCGACCGGCACCCGCGCCGCGGCGCGCGGCGGGTTCACCACCGTGTGCTGCATGCCCAACACGGTGCCGACCAACCACGATCGCAGCATCACCGAGCTGATCGTGCGGCGCGCCGCCGACGTCGGCAGCGCCCGGGTCCGCCCGATCGGCGCGATCAGCCGCGGGCTCGAGGGCAAGGCGCTCGCCGACATCGCGGACATGAAGGAGGGCGGCATCGTCGCGATCTCCGACGACGGCCGCCCGGTGATGAACGCCGGTCTGCTGCGCCGGGCGATGGAGTACGCGCGCACGTTCGACCTGCCGGTCGTCCAGCACGCCGAGGACCTCGACCTCGCCGAGGGCGGGGCGATGAACGAGGGCGCGGTCGCGACCCGGCTGGGGGTCAAGAGCCAGCCGGCGTGCGCCGAGTCGGCGATGGTCGCGCGGGACCTCGAGCTGGTGGCGTGGACCGGCGCCCGCTACCACGTCGCCCACGTCTCGGCGGCTCGCACGGTGGCGCTGGTGCGCGACGCCAAGCGCCGCGGCCTGCCGGTGACGTGCGAGGTCACGCCGCACCACCTGACGATGACCGACGACGCGCTGGCGCTGTACGACACCTGCTGCAAGGTGATGCCGCCCTTGCGCGAGGCCGGCGACGTCGCCGCGCTGCTCGAGGCGCTCGCCGACGGCACGATCGACTGCGTCGCGACCGA
The DNA here is from genome assembly GCA_011526095.1 of Myxococcales bacterium. Lineage (GTDB taxonomy): Bacteria > Myxococcota_A > Polyangia > Haliangiales > Haliangiaceae > WYBA01. The sequence goes on from WYBA01000099.1 coordinate 11,215, forward strand.
CCACGCGCCGCACTCGCCGGTGGAGAAGGAGCTCGAGCTCGAGGCGGCCGCGCCCGGCATGCTCGGGCTCGAGACCGCGCTCGCCGTGGTGCTCGGCCTGGCGCGGCGGGGCGCGATCACGCTGCCGCGCGCGATCCACCTGCTGACGTGGGGCGCGGCACGCTGCTTCTCGCTGGACGCGGGCGGCGCCGGGACGCTGCGGGTCGGCGCGCCGGCCGACGTCTGCGTGCTCGATCCCGAGCGGCGGTGGACGGTGACGCCGGCGGAGCTGGCGTCGAAGTCGAAGAACACGCCGCTGGCCGGGGTCGAGCTGACCGGGCGCGCGGTGCTGACGGTGATGGGCGGCGCGGTCACGTTCGATCTGGATGGCCGGCTGACGCCGGCGACTGGGAGGCCCTCGTGACCATCGCAACGACTGACTCCGGTGACCCCGGCGCCGGCGCCGCGCCAGGCTGGCCCGCGGTCCTCGTGCTCGAGAACGGCCGCGTCTTCGCCGGACGCGGGTTCGGCGCGAAGGTCGCGTCGACCGGCGAGGTCGTGTTCAACACCTCGATCACCGGCTACCAGGAGATCGTCAGCGACCCGTCGTACTGCGGCCAGATCGTCGCGATGACCGCGACCGAGATCGGCAACGTCGGCGTCAACGACGCGGACCTCGAGGCGCGGCGCCCGGTGTGCGCCGGGTTCGTCGTGCGCGAGGCGTCGCCGCGGGTGTCGAGCTGGCGCGCGAGCTCGACGCTGCACCAGTGGCTGGCCGGCCACGGCATCCCCGGGATCGACGATCTCGACACCCGCGCGCTGACGCGGTGCCTGCGCGACGAGGGCGCGATGCGCGGCGCGATCGCGCCGGCGCGCGCCGGGACGGCGGAGGTCGAGGCCGTGCTCGCCGCCGTGCGCGCGGCGCCGAAGATGGACGGGCTCGACCTGGTCCCGCGGGTGACCTGCAAGGAGCCGTACGCGTGGGACGGCGTCGCCACCGGGCCCGACGCGGGCACCTGGCGGGCGCCGGACGATCCGGGCGCGGCGCTCGCGGCGGCGCGCTACCAGGTCGTCGCCTACGACTTCGGGATCAAGGAGAACATCCTGCGCCAGCTGCGCGACGTCGGCTGCGCCGTGACCGTCGTGCCGGCGACGACGCCGGCGCGCGAGGTGCTCGCCCGCAAGCCCGACGGGGTGTTCCTGTCCAACGGCCCGGGCGATCCGGCCGCGGTCACCTACGCGATCGCCGCGGTGAAGGAGCTGCTCGGCACCGGGCTGCCGGTGTTCGGCATCTGCCTCGGCCACCAGATCCTCGGGCTCGCGCTCGGCGCGCGCACGTTCAAGCTGCCGTTCGGCCACCACGGCGGCAACCACCCGGTGAAGGACCTGGCGACGGGCAAGGTCGAGATCACCTCGCAGAACCACGGCTTCGCGGTCGATCCGGCGTCGCTGCCGGCGGGCGTGGCGGTCAGCCACGTCAACCTGTTCGACGGCTCGGTGGAGGGCATCGCCGTCGCCGGCAAGCCGGTGTTCGGCATCCAGTACCACCCCGAGGCGAGCCCGGGGCCGCACGACGCCAGCTACCTGTTCCGCCGGTTCGCGGTGTCGATGGAGCGCGCGCGTTGAGCTCCGCGCCCCGGGACGTCGATACCGACGCCGGGGCCGGGGTCGGGGCCGGCGCCGGCGTCGCGGCGCACGCGGTGCTCGACGAGGTCCTCGACCAGCTGATCGCCGAGCACACCGCCGACGCAGCGGAGGTGGTCGCGGCGCGGCGCGAGTACGAGGACCGCCGCGGACGAATCTTCCAGGAGGAGGAGCTGTGGGAGCGGTGGAGCGCGGCGTTCATCGAGTGGTTCGTGGTCGAGCGGGTGGGGCCGGGGCGCGCGCTGCCGCCGGCGGGAGAGTCGCTGGCACGGGCGCGGGCGCGCGCCGCGGCGGGTGACGCGGCGGCGGAGGCCCTGGCGCGCGCGATCCGCGCGTGGCTGACGTCGCACCGCAGCCTGTTCGAGGTGCGCGCGCTCGAGCAGGGGCGGGTCGAGCTGCTCGATCTGCTCGGCGGCGCGCAGATCTCCGTGGCCGAGCCGCGCGCGATGCTGGGCGTCGGCGTCGGCGACGTCGTCGAGCTGCGCGTCGTCGGCTACGCCGGCGACGTCGTGTTCGGGCGCACGTTCATCTTCCACCCGCGGGACGCGCGCGAGGCGATCCTCGGCCAGGCGCGCCGGATCGTCGCCGCCGGCGGCGACCGCCGCGCGGTGATCGACCGCGTGGCGTCGCTGCGGGTGCGGGTCGAGCGCTACCGTCACATGCCGGCGGCGAAGGTCTACGAGCTGATCGGTGAGGCCGCGGCGCGCGCGCCGGCGGCGCGGGGCGACGGGAGCCCGTAGTGCGTCGCGCGGCGGCGGTAATCGGCGCGGCGGTCGCGACCGGCGTGCTCGTCGCGGGCGGCGGCGTCGCGCGGGCGCAGGTCGCGGTCGCCGACGAGCCGACGTTCTCGGTCGAGCGGTTCACGCCGGCGCCGGGCGCCGCGTTCGCCGGCGCGGTCGAGACGCCCGACGTGCTGCCGCACCTGGCGTGGACGGTGGCGCTGTGGACGAGCGCGATGAAGCGGCCGATCGCGCTATACGACGTTGTCACCGGCGAGGAGGCGACGGTGCCGGTCGACCGGCGCCTGGGGTTCGAGGCCCACGCGGCGCTCGGGCTCGGCCGGCGCTACCAGCTCGGGCTCGCGCTGCCGTGGGCGCTGCAGGACGGCGACCGGCTGCGCGGCACCGGGCTCGACGAGGCGGCGCTGGCCGGCGCGGTGCTCGGCGACGCGCGGCTCCACGCGCGGGTGCGCGTCACCGGCGAGGCGGGCGACCCCGGCCTCGGCGTCGCGATCGCCGGCGCCGTGGTGACGCCGACCGGCGCCGAGCAGCACCTCGCCGGCGAGGCGGGGTGGGTGGCGGAGTGGCGGCTCGTCGGCGGGTGGCGCGCGCGGCGGTGGGCGGCGGTCGCCAGCCTCGGCGCGCGGCTGCGCACGCGCCACGTCGTGCTGCTGTCGCCGGCGCGGCCGCACGGCAACGAGGTCACCGGCGGCGTCGCGGGCGAGGTCGCGCTGCCGTGGCTCGGGCGCGCGCTGACGTTGCGCGGAGGGCCGCGCGCGTGGGCGGTCGGCGAGCTGGCGTGGGTCGTCGGCGAGTCGGTCGACGCGGGCGCGCGCGGGCCGTCGCCGGCCGAGGTGCGCGGCGGGCTGCGGCTCGCGGTCGCCGACGGCTGGTCGCTGTCGATGCTCGGCGGCGCCGGGCTCACGCCCGACGACGTGGGCGCGCCCGCCTGGCGGCTCGCGCTGGGCGTGACCTACGACCGCGCGCCGGCCGTGACCGACCTCGACGACGACGGCGTCGCCGACGCGCGTGATCGCTGCCGGCGCACCGCCGAGGACCGCGATGGGTGGCAGGACGAAGACGGTTGCCCCGAGGCCGACGACGACGGCGACGGCCTGCTCGACGCGCTCGATCGCTGCCCGCGCGAGGCCGAGGACGTCGACGGCTACGACGACACCGACGGCTGCCCCGAGAACGAGGTGCGCATTCCGCCGCGGCCGGACCCCGCCGTCCAGCCCGCGCCGCCGACGTTCACGCCGACTCCGTCACCGGCTCCGTCACCGACTCCGTCACCGACTCCGACTCCGTCACCGTCACCGTCTCCGACTCCGTCTCCGTCACCGTCTCCGACTCCGTCACCGGCTCCGTAACCGTCACCGTCTCCGTCACCGTCTCCGTCACCGACACCGGCTCCGTAGCCGTCACCGACACCGGCTCCGGCTCCGACACCGGCTCCGGCTCCGACACCGGCTCCGTCACCGCCGCCACTCGCCGGCGTGTGGACCTTCCCCCCGTTCGCCCTGAGCCGCGGGGGGGGGGGGGGCCGCCCCCCCCCCCCGGCCCGGCCCCCCCCCCCCCGCCCCCCCCCCCCCCCCCCCCCCCCCCCCCC
>WYBA01000008.1 GCA_011526095.1 Myxococcales bacterium
GCGCAGGGCTACCCGCCGCCGCCCGCGCAGGGCTACCCACCGCCGCCGCACGCGCCGCCGCACGGCGGCACGCCGCTGCCGCTCGCGCCGCCGCCGCCGGACCGCGCCATCGCCGCGCTGCCGCCGCCCGGGCACGGCTTCGTCGACTTCCTCAAGATCTCCGCGCGCCGCGCCGTCCGCCTGCGGATCGAGCCGACCGAGGTGCTGCCGCAGGAGCGCGCCGAGCTGCTCGCCGTCCACCCGCCGGTGGCGGATCCCGGCTTCCAGGCGTTCCTGTCGTGGCGCCGGTCGATCCTGTTCGTCGTCGCGTGCGCGCTGGTGCCGCTGATCCTGCTGCGGATCTTCGAGCTGATGAAGGCCTCGGACGATCCGATGATGCCCGACCAGCTCACGACGCTGCAGGCGCTGCCGATCGTCGCCGAGGCGATCTTCTGCGCGATCGCGTTCGCGCAGCTCAAGTCGTGGACGCGGTGGCAGCGCCAGCGCAAGGTCCTCGCCTACGGCTTCGCCGCGTTCTTCCTCGCGCCGTTCGTCATCTACCTGTTCCCGCTGCCGTCGTTCTTCAGCGACCAGTTCGACGCGGCGCGCGATCAGATGATGGCGCAGGGCATGACCGAGGATCAGGCGAACGCCGCGCTGCACCAGGCGCGCGCGCTCGTCGGGGTCGTGATGTCGGTCCAGGCGATCATGATCCTCGCGCCCAAGGCGATCTCGCTCATGCCCGGGCTGATCCGCGCCTCGCTCGTCAGCAAGATGCTGTTCCCCGGGCTCGCCGCGCCGGGCTGGCTGATGGTGCTGGCCGCGCCGATCTACTCGCTGCTGGTCTACGTCGTCTTGATCATGCCGTACCAGATCACCGGCAGCGGCTGGTTCGTCGGCGCGATCGTCGCGATCATCGCCGCCCAGTACTTCCTCGGTCGCGCCGGGTTCCAGCTCGCGCGCCCGCAGAGTCAGGACCAGGCGATCGCGACGGTGCGCGCCGCGCGCAACAGCTACCTGACGTCGCTCGTCGTCGGCGCCGGGTTCATCGTCATCGCGTTCGGCGCCAACATCGACATGCTGGACCTCGGCGTGCTCAGCATCGTCAACCTGCTGCTGTCGTTCGAGGTCTCGGTGCTCGCGCTCACCCTGATCATCACCGACGCGGTGATCGCCTCGCTCGACCACGCGCGCAGCCTCACCCACGGCCACGACGCGCTCGAGGACGCGTCCGAGGCGCACATCGCCGCGTTCGTGTCCGCCGCCCACGGCGACGCGGCGCCGCCCGCGACGGCGGGGCCGGCGGCTACGCCTCGCGCTTGACCAGGAAGTGGGCGTGGGCGGTCGCGACCGGCGCGGCCGGGTCGTCCTGCCACGCCTCGACGCGGACGTTGGCGACGCGGCGCCCGAGCTTGGTGACGATGCCGCGGGCGTGGGTGTCGACCGGGCGCGCGCTGCGCAGGTAGTCGACGGTGATCGAGATCGTCTTGGGCAGGAGCACGGTCTCCGACGCCCACAGTAGCTGGAAGATCGCCGCCGACTCGAGCAGCGCGCCGAGCGTGCCGCCGTGCAGCGCCGGCAGCGCCGGGTTGCCGACGATGTGATCGCTGAACTTCATCGTCACCGTGACGACGCCCGCGTCGGCGGCCGCGGTGAGCCCGAGGAACCGCGCGTACGGGATCGCCTGGACCAGGGCGTCGAGGTGGCCGCCCGCGCGCGCCGCGGCGATGCGCTCCAGCATCGGGCTCGCGCCTCCGTTCGCGGCGCTCACGAGGCCCTCCCCGGCGTGCCGAGCTTGGTGCCCAGCATGAACGTGCCGACCGCGCTGGCGATCGGATCGGCCTCGTCGTCGTGGAACGCATGGGCGCGGGCGAACGCGACGTTGCGGGTGACCTTGTAGCAGTGGGCGCGGGCGAAGATGTCGCGGCCGGGCTCGGCGGCGCGCAGGTAGTCGATCCGCAGATCGAGCGTCGCGAGCGGCTGCGGCGTCTCGAGCGCGCCGAAGCACGCGGCGCCGCAGCACGAGTCGAGCAGCGTCGTGATCACGCCGCCGTGGATCACGCCGGTCTCGGGGTTGCCGACGAGCTTGGGATCGTACGGCAGGCGGTAGAACGTGCGCGCCTCGTCGAGCTCGACGATCTCGATCCCCAGCGCCTTGTTGTGCGGGACCATCTCGGCGAACCCGCGCAGGATCCGCGCGCGTCGCGCCTTGGCGTCGTCGGACATGGCGGCGACTGTACCCCGCGCGCCGGCCGCTGCGGGCGCGCGCGTCTCGGCGGGGTGGGCCCCGGCGGGCTCCGCCCGACGGGCGGGGCGGACAGCCCCGTGTGGTCAGTCCCGCGCCAGCGGCGAGGTCGACGCGATGTCGTTGAGCGCGCCCCACGTCCCGGCGCGCCACGCCTGCCGGTGAGCCAGGTACAGCCCGGCGGCGTCGCGCAGGTAGCGCCGCGCCATCGGCGCCTCGGCCGAGGCGTCGCGCTCCGACCGCGGGTCGGCGACGAGGTCGTGCAGCGTCGCGTCGCCGTCGTAGGCGACGACCAGGTGCCACCGCCCGCCGCGCAGCGCGTAGCTGCGACCGTACTCGCTGGCGACGACGCGCGCCGGCCACGGCGCCGCGGCGCGCGCCGCCGGCACCATCGACTGCCCCTGCATCCGCGGATCGACCGGCAGCCCGAGCAGCTCGAGGATCGTCGGCGCGATGTCGGCGTTCGACGTCACGACGTCGACGACGCCCGCCGGCAACCCGCCGCCGATCACCACGAACGGCACGCCGACCAGCTCCTGGTGCAGCGCGTAGGCGTGGCCGACCTGGCCGCGCTCGCCCATGCCCTCGCCGTGGTCCGAGGTCATGACGATCGCGGTGTCGTCGAGCGCGCCGAGCGCGGCGAGGCCGTCCTCGAGCCGTGCCCAGCACGTGTCGAAGTACGCGACCTCGCCGTCGTAGAGGCCGCGCAGGTGGTCCCACCGCGGGTCGTCGGCGCGCGCGCCGCGCAGCTTGCCGAGCTGCGCGCTCGAGATCTTCTTGCCGAGCCGCCCGCCGAACGGGCCGGCGTAGTACGCGTCGGTGATCCCGGCGTGGTAGCGGTACGGCACGTGGGGCTCGATCGGCAGCAGGCTGAGGAACAGCCGCTCGCCGGCGGCGCGCGCCTCGCCGACGATGCGCAGCGCCTCCTCGACGATCGGCCCGCAGTCCTTGTCGTGGTCGCGGTAGTACGGCGTGATGCTCTCGCCCCAGCGGGCGACCCTGCGCAGCCGGCCCATCGCGAAGTCGTTGTTGCCGACGAACGCGGTGCGGAAGCCCGCGTCGCCGAGGATCGCGCTCAGCACCGGCGCGTCGAGCCCGACGTCGCCGGTGTCGCCGATCGCGCCGTGGACGCGCGGGATCTGGCCGGTGTGGATCGTCGCGTGGGACGGCGGCGACGACGGCGCCATCGACTGGTTGCGCCGGAACACGACGCCGCGCTGCGCGGCCGCCGCGGTCAGCCGCGGGGTCTGCACGCGGGTGTCGCCGTAGACGGTCAGCCGGTCGCTGCGCAGCGTGTCGACGACGAGCAGGATCACGTCGCGCGGCGCCGCGGCGGGCGCGGGCGCGGCGCGATCGGCGAGCGCGATCGCGGCGTCCCGCCACCGCACCGCGCAGCTCGGGTCGTCGACGTCGAGCCGCACGAGCTGGCCGGCGAACGCGTCGAGCGCGAGGTGCATCGCGCCGGGCGCGAGCGCGCCGTCGTGCAGCGTGACCGGCTCGCCGCCGTCGGCCGGCGTCACCGTGATCCGCGCGGTCGCGCCGTCGGGCGCGGCCGGCGTCGCGACGAGGAACGAGGTCGCCGGGACCTCGAGCAGCAGCGACATCCGGGCGACCCCGCCGAGCGCGCCGGCGTCGTCGGCGGGCGACAGCGGCGGCGGCGCGCCGGCGCACCCGGGCGCGGCGCCGGGCGGCGCGACCGTGACCGAGTGGACGAGCGTGCCCTTGCCGGCCTCGATCGCGAGCGTCGCCTCGTGCTCGGCGAGCGCGCCCGCCGGCAGCTCGAACGTCAGCGTCTGCCACGTCCCGTCGAGCGCCTGCGCCGCGGCGCGGCGCTTGCCGCCGGCGACGCTCAGCTTGCCCTTGCCGCGCGCGCGCACCGTCACCGTCGCCGCGCCGTCGCCGCCGTCGTCGCCGGGGTCCCACGGGATCGTCAGCGCGGCGCGCTTGCCGCGCAGCGCGCGACCGCGCACGCCGTCGGCGTCGCGGACGTCGCCCCAGGCGCTGCGGTACTCGACGTCGTACTTGCGCAGCCCCTCGGCCGCGACCGGGATGACCAGGCCGCCGTCGTACAGGTGCCAGCGCGCGCGGTTCGCGGCGAGGTCGACGCGCGGCGACGCGGCCAGGCGCGGCGGCGGCGGCGCGTGGGGGTGCGTGTCACCAGGCGCGGCTGGCGTGCCGTCGCCGTCGGCCCCGGGCGCCGCGCCGATGGCCTCCTCGCGCGCCTGGCCGGGCACGCGCGGATCGGGGGCGGCGCCGTCGCCGCAGCCGTGCGCGGCCGCGGCCAGCGTCGCGACGGAGAGGAGCTGCGTTCGCATCGTCCAGGGCCAGGGCATCACGGCGAGCATGCGTCGGCGCGCGGGCGGACGCGAGAATTTCACCGATCACACGGGGCTCGCCGCCCCGCCCGACGAGCAAAGCTCGTCGGGGCCCACCCCGCCCAGAGTGGCCGGAGCGCTACCGCAGGCCGAGCCGCGCCCCGGTGCCCGCCACGTACTCCACGATCTCCATCTTGACGTCGCCGTAGTCGGTCCTGGCGACCATCACCAGCGGCACACGGTCCGCGTCGTCGGAGATCCACAGCGAGTAGTGGCGCGGGTCCACCGACGTGTCGACGCTGCCGTCGCGGTTGATCCGGCGCGACACGCCGTCGATCCGCACCGCCGGCAGCTCGCCGAGCTCGGTCACGACGTCCTCGTAGCCGGCCAGGGTCACCTGCGTGCGCCACACGAACCGGCTGCGCACGACGTCGGCGGTCGCGGTCGTGCCCTGCGGCGGGTCCCACGCCCGCATCGCGATCAGGAAGCCGTTGAGGTCGAACACGGTCGCGTCGCCGACCACCTGCTCCTCGGCCAGCGCGGTGCCGTCGCGCGTGATCACGACCGGGTACTTGCCGTCCTTGCGGGCGGCGAGATCGGCCTCGGACACCTCGAGGTTCTGGTCGTCGGCCGAGGCGAGCTCGTCGGAGCGATACGCGATCGGCGCCGACGTCGCGGCGTCGATCCACGACGTGAAGTTGTCGTTGACCTCCTTGAGCATCGACACCAGGCGGCTCGACTGCACGCCCGACTGCACGACCGCGACCTTGCGCCCCGCGACCTCGTCGAGCTCGCCGACGACGATCACGAAGCTGGCGACCTCGAGCCCGTGCAGGCTCAGCCGGTAGGCCATGCGCTCGCCCGGCGCGACGAACGGCGGGACCGCGGGGAACGCCGACGGCGCGACCGGCTCGTCCTTCCACGCCACCGACGACGCCTTCGCGTTCGCCGAGGTCACGGCCTTGCCCTTGCCACCGCACCCGGCCGCCGCGATCGCGACGGCGACGACGAGCCCCACGCGCTGGAGTCGGTTCACGCGCCAAGCCTACCAGAGGCGACCGACCGGCCCGTCGGCGCGAGTCGGCCTCGCCGAAAGACGGTCCTGGGGCCTGCCGACCGAGCCGTCGAGCCATCGATCTGTCAGGGCGCGTCAGCCTTGCGGGACTGGCGGTTGCGTGATCGACCGCGGTATTGACGGCCGGTCAACACCCCCCCGCTGCCGCCACGCCGGAGGTTCGCATGTCGTCTGTTCGCCTGGTCTCGTTCGTGTCCATGGCCCTCGTCCCGTCCGTCGCGCTCGTCGCGTGCGGCGGCGGGGACACCGCCGATGATCCCGACGCCGCCCCGATCGTCCTGATCGACTCGATGCCGATCGACGCGATGCCGGCGCCGGACGCGATCGGCTGCCAGCTCACCGAGTGCCCGGAGACCGGGGTCTGCACCGACCTCGACACGGACATCACCAACTGCGGCGAGTGCGGCAACGAGTGCCAGGGCGGCTCGACGTGCGACGAGGGCGAGTGCACCTGCATCGTCGACTACGTCCCCGCGAACCCGAGCTTCGGGTTCGAGCAGCTCAGCGACGGCGGGTTCATCCCCGGCGTGACGCTCGGCTTCGGCATCTACAGCGCGGGCGGCGTCGCCAACGTCATGGCCGTCGGCTACCCGATGGGCGACGTCACGCTGGGCGAGCCGGGCTACGACCTGTCGACGGTCACGCTCGGCGATCCGCCGCTGCTCGGCGTCAGCTACGACTTCGACGTCCAGACCCAGATGCCGTCCAACGTCGCCCACTTCGCCACGGCCGGCACGATCGTGTTCGACACGGCGTGCGCCGAGGGCTTCACCGGGCACGCCACCAACGTGACGTTCTCCGGCGTCACCGGCGGGCTCACCAACCCGACGATCGACCCGGAGGGCTGCTCGTTCACGGTCGAGTCGGTGACGTTCGCGTTCGGCGAGCCCTGCGCGACCGAGTAACCCCACCACCTGCACGTTCCTGGAGAGCCCGCGGTCGAAGATCGCGGGCTCTCACTTGTTTTGCGCCGCGAGTCGCGCTGGAATGCGGCGTCGAGAGGTTCATCCGTGGCGAATCCGCAGCTGACGAAGTTTCGCGGCCGACTGGTGTCGGTCCGCTGCCCTGGCCTGCGCGGCAAGCGCACCGGCTGGGTGATCGATGAAGACGCCGAGGAGTACGACTGGCGCGACGACCTCGGCGACGCCGAGGAGAAGGTCGAAGCCGGCGAGCTCATCCCCGTCATCTACCTGGGCGAGGTCGACGACGGCGAGCTGGTCGAGGGCGAGGGCTTCCTGCTGTTCGAGCCGCGGAGCCAGGACGTGTACCTCGTCGAGGAGGGCAGCCTCGACGACGAGCCCAAGGGCACGCTCGAGGAGATCGTCGTGACGCCGCTCGCCGGCCAGGACGACGAGGACGACGACGAGGACGACGACGACTTCGAGTCGGACGTCGACGACGACGTCGCGGCCGTCGGCGGCGACGACGACGCGGCCGAGGGCGACGAGGAGTACAAGGAAGACAGCGACGAGGACGACCGCTGACGGCGGTCGTCACCAGCGCGCGCCGGGACGCGCGCTGAGCTTCCTGGACCGGCGCGGCCGGCTCGTTCGCGGGCGCGCCGCCAGCCTCCATCCCCGGTGGCAGTGATCTCGCGTCGTTGCGAGATTTTCCAAGAAACTGGTTGCGGCCCGGGCGCGGAATGAATATTCATTCCTTCGTCGATGGCGACGACGCCATCCCCACCCGCCCCGCCATCCTTCAGATGACGCCCCCCGCCTCCCCCCCGCGCCGTCCCGTCCCGACCACCGAGCGTGGCGCGGACAAGCGCGACGCGATCCTGGTGGCCGCGCTCGAGCTGTTCGTCGAGCGCGGCTTCCACGGCACCGCGGTCCCCGAGATCGCCGAGCGCGCCGGCGTCGGCGCCGGCACGATCTACCGCTACTTCGCCTCGAAGGAGGCGATCGTCAACGCCGTCTACCAGCGCCACAAGGCCGGCGTGTTCGCGCGCGTGATGAAGGACTTCCCCGTCGACGCGCCGGCGCGCCAGCAGTTCCACCACATGTGGCAGGCGTTCGCCGACTTCGCGCGCGCCGAGCCGCGCGCGTTCGCGTTCCTCGAGCTGCACCACCACGCCGACTACCTCGACGCGCAGAGCTGCGGGATCGAGGACGGCACGGTGAAGATGGGGCTGTCGTTCATCGCCGCGACCCAGGCGCGCGGCGAGCTCAAGCCGCTGCCGCCGATGCTGCTGATCGCGATCGTCGTCGGCGCGTTCAACGGCCTCGTGCGCAAGGCGTACGAGGGTCACCTCGAGCTGACCCCGGAGGTCATCGCCCAGGCCGAGCAGTGCGCCTGGGAAGCCATCCGCGCCTGAAGCTGTTTCCCGTGGAGCCGCGCCTGTTTGCGCGGCTTTTTTCAGCACCGCGACGGAATGAACATTCATTCCCTGCACTCCCCGAAGCGCAGTCCAACCCAATCCAGCCAGTCCCAGGAGCCATCCCCATGACCACGTCCACCCCGTCGAAGATCGTCCTCATCACCGGCGCCACCGCGGGCATCGGCCGCACCACCGCGCTCCACCTCGCCGCGCTCGGCCACCACGTCATCGCGACCGGCCGCCGCGCCGACCAGCTCGCCGCGCTCCGCGCCGAGGCGCTCGCGAAGCAGGTCCCGGGCAGGCTCGACGTCACGGCGCTCGACGTGACGTCGCTGTCGTCGATCGACGCCGCGGTCGTCGAGGTCAACCGGCTCACCGCCGGCCACGGCGTCGACGTGCTGGTCAACAACGCCGGGTTCGGGCTGCTCGGGCCGATGAGCGAGATCTCCGACGCCGAGCTGCGCCGCCAGTTCGACACCAACGTGTTCGGCCTGATGTCGGTCACGCGCGCGTTCCTGCCGGCGATGCGGGCGCGCCGCGCCGGCCGCATCATCAACGTCTCGAGCATCGGCGGGCGGATCACGCTGCCCTACTTCGGCGCGTACAACGGCACCAAGTACGCGGTCGAGTCGTTCTCGGACGCGCTGCGCTACGAGCTGCGCCCGTTCGGCATCGACGTCGTGCTGATCGAGCCGGGCGCGATCAAGACCAGCTTCGGCGACACCGCCATGTCGTCGATCGGCGCCTACGCCGACACGGTCTACGGCCCGGCGATGGACAAGGCCGAGCAGATGCGGACGCGGATGGAGTCGACCGCGGGCTCGCCGGAGACGATCGCGCGCGGGATCGCCCGCGCGATCAAGCGCCGCCGTCCGGCCGCGCGCTACGTGCTGCCGCGGTTCAACCGCGCGGTGTTCGTGCTCCAGGCGCTGCTGCCGCAGCGCGCGTGGGACTGGTCGATGCGCCGGCTCGGCTACCTCACCCCGGCGGTCCTCGAGCCGGCCGCGCGCCCCGCCCCCGTGCCCGTGCCCGTGCCCGTGCCCGATCGCGCCCCGCGCGCGCAGGCGTGATCGCGCCGCGGCCATGGTCCTCTTGCGTCCGCGACGCTGCTAGGTTCGCGGGCGATGGACCCCGCCGCCGCGTACGCCGCCCACGTCGCCCACCTCACCGAGCACTACGGCCGCGCCGCCGCCGCGTGCGGCTACGACGCGATCGTGCTGCACGCCGGCGCGCCGGCGCTGCGCGATCCGTTCGACGACCAGCACTGGGCGCTGCGCCCGACGCCGGCGTTCGCCCACTGGATCGCGCTCGACGAGCCCGACGCGGTGATCGTCGTCGCGCCCGGGCGCGCGCCGCGGCTGCGCCGGCCGCGGATCGACGACTACTGGCACGCGCCGCCGCCCGCGCCGCCGGCGTGGCTGCTCGCGCCGTTCACCGTCGAGGACGCGGCGCAGGCCGAGCTGACCGCGCCGGCGCCGCGCACCGCGGTGATCTCGAGCGCGCCGCCGGCGTGGCCGGGCCTCGCCGGCGCCGACGTCAACCCGCCGGCGCTGATCGCGGCGCTCGATCAGGTGCGCACGCGCAAGACCGACCACGAGCGCGCGTGCCTCGCCGAGGCGTCGCGCAGGGCCGCGCGCGGCCACCGCGCCGCCGCCGAGGCGTTCGCCGCCGGCGAGACGTCGGAGCTGGCGCTGCACCTGCGCTACCTCGCGGCGAGCGCGCAGGACGAGCTCGACACGCCGTACAAGGGCATCGTCGCGATCGGCCCGCACGCCGCGGTGCTGCACCACACGCGCTACGACGTCGCGCCCACCACCGCCGCGGCGACGTCGCTGCTCGTCGACGCCGGCGCGATGGCGCGCGGCTACGGCAGCGACATCACGCGCACCTACGCGCGCGGCGCCGGCGCCGCGGCCGACCTGTTCCGCGCGCTGATCGACCGGGTCGACGCCCTGCAGCGCGAGGTGATCCGGCGGATCCGCCCGGGCCTCGCCTACGAGGCGCTGCACGACGCCTCGCACGAGCTGCTCGCCGCCGCGCTGGTCGAGCTCGGGATCGGGCGCGGCTCGGCCGAGGCGCTGATCGCGCGCGGGGTGACGCGCGCGCTCTACCCGCACGGCCTGGGGCACTCGCTCGGGATCCAGGTCCACGACGTCGGGATGCGACGAACCCCGCCGCGCGCCGACAACCCGTACCTGCGCAACACCAGCACGATCGAGGTCGGCCAGGTGTTCACGATCGAGCCCGGCTGCTACGTGATCGACGCGCTGCTCGCGCCGCTGCGCGCCGACGACCGCGCGGCGCTGCTCGACTGGACGGCGATCGACGCGCTGCGCCCGTTCGGCGGCGTCCGGATCGAGGACGACGTGTGCGTCGTCGACAGCGGCGTCGTCGACCTCACGCGCGAGGCGCTCGCCGCCTGACCGGCCGGGGGCCCGGTCCCAGGGCCCGGTGCCGGGTCCCGGGGGCTCGTGGTATGAGGCGAGGCGATGCACCGCCTCGCCGTCGCCCTCGCCCTCGCGTCGCTGCTCGCCACCGCGTGCCAGAAGGGCACCGAGTCGCCGCCGCAGAAGTCCAAGACCATCGAGGTCCCGGCCGCGCCGCCGGGCAAGAACGTGGGCACGGCCGCGCCGGGCACGGACCCCGCCGGCGCGAAGCCGCACACGGCGCCGAAGACCAAGCAGGTGCCCGCGCCGTTCGACGTCGCGACGCCGCCCGCCGACGCGGAGAAGACGGCCTCGGGGCTGGTGTTCAAGGCGATCGCCGAGGGCACCGGCGCCGCGCCCGGGCGCAACGACCACGTCAAGCTGCGCTACTCGGCGTGGCGGCCCGACGGCACGACGTTCGCGACGACCGAGGGAGCGCCCGAGCCGACGTCGATGTACCTGTTCTCGAGCGCGCCCGGGTTCGCCGAGGCGCTGATGAAGATGAAGGTCGGCGGCAAGGCGATGTTCTGGGTCCCGCCGGACATCGGCTACCCGGGCAAGCCGCGCGGCACCCCCGAGCAGCTCGCGTACGCGGTCGAGCTGGTCGAGGTCATCGCCGCGCCCGCGACGCCGCCGGACGTGGCCAAGGCGCCCGCCGACGCCACCGTCGCCAAGGACGGCGTGAAGTGGAAGAAGCTCAAGACGGCCGCCGGCGGCCCGAAGCCGCGCGGCTGGGACGTCGTCCACCTCGCCTACACGGGCTGGGACTCGACCGGCAAGATCTTCGACTCGAGCGAGGTCTACGGCAAGCCGGTGCAGGCGCCGGTGGACCGGCTGCCGCCGGTGTTCACCGAGGTGATCCCGCAGATGGTGGCCGGCGAGCGCGTGCGGATGTGGTTCCCCGCGACGCTGCTCGGCCCGCAGCGCCCGGGCGGCCCGCAGGGGGAGCTGTGCTTCGAGGTGTCGCTGAACGAGGTGACCCAGCGCGCCGAGCCCCCCAAGGCGCCGGCGGACGTCGCCGCGCCGCCGGCCGACGCGCTCAAGACCGCCAAGGGCGTGGCGTACAAGGTCCTCACGCCCGGCACCGGCCCCAGGCCGCAGGGCACCGACCGCGTCCGTGTCCACTACTCGGGGTGGACGACCGACGGCAAGCTGTTCGACTCGTCGGTGCCCGACGGCAAGCCGCGCGAGTTCGCGGTCGGCGGCGTGATCGCCGGCTGGACCGACGCGCTGCTGGAGATGCCGGTCGGCTCGACGTGGCGGGTGTGGATCCCCGAGGAGCTCGCCTACAAGGGCGCGCCCGGCCGGCCGCAGGGCATGCTCGTGTTCGACATGGAGCTGCTCGAGATCGCCCCGCCGGCCCCGGCGAAGGCGAAGCCGCCGGCGCACCCGTGAGCGCCGCTCACGGCACGCGTCCGCCCGACGAGGTCCTCGCCGCGTGGGGCTTCGACGGCGACGACGTCGTGGTCGCGCCGCTGACCGGCGGGCTGATCAACGCCACGTACGCGGTGCGCCGCGGCGGCGCGCCGATCGCGGTCGTGCAGCGCCTGCACCCGGTGTTCGGCGCCGAGGTCAACCTCGACCTCGAGGCCGTCACCGCGCACCTCGCGGCGCGCGGCCTGACGACGCCGCGCCTGATCCGCACCCAGGGCGGCGCGGCCTGGATCGAGCACGCCGGCGTGTGGCGCGCGCTGAGCTGGGTCGACGGCGTGACCGTGCACGCGGTGCCCGATCCGCGGTGGGCCGAGGCCGGCGGCGCGCTCGTCGGGCGGTTCCACCGCGCGGTCGCCGATCTCGAGCACCGCTACCACTTCGCGCGCGCCGGGGTCCACGACACGCCGGCGCACCTGGCGAAGCTGCGCCGCCACGTCGCGGCGCCGCCCGAGGCGGGGGGCGAGGCGCCGCTCGTGGCCGAGGCGCGCGCGGTCGGCGCCGAGATCCTCGCCGCCGCCGCCGCGCTGCCGCCGCTCGACGTCGCCGCGCTGCCGCCGCGCCACATCCACGGCGACCTCAAGATCTCCAACGTGATGTTCGCGGCTGGCGCGGCCGGCGAGCCCGGCGAGCCCGGCGCGCCCGCGCCGCGCGCGGTGTGCCTGGTCGATCTCGACACGCTCGGCGTCGGCACGCTCGCGTTCGAGCTCGGCGACGCGATGCGGTCGTGGTGCAATCCCGGCGGCGAGGATCAGGCGCGCGCGCGGTTCGAGCTGCCGGTGTTCGCCGCCGCGATCGCGGCGTGGCGCGACGTCGCGGGCGCGACGGCCAGCCCCGCGGAGCGCGCGTCGGTCGCGGCCGGGCTCGAGACCGTGTGCGTCGAGCTGGCCGCCCGGTTCTGCGCCGACGCGTTCGAGGACGCGTACTTCGGCTGGGACCCGGCGAAGTTCGGATCCCGGCGGGAGCACAACCTCGTCCGCGCGCGCGGCCAGCTCGCGCTCGCCGCGTCGGTCCGGGCCCACCGCGAGGCCGTGCTCGACTGCCTGCTGGCGTGACGGGCGCCGCGACCGCCGAGGAGCAGTCCTGCGTGGACCTGTGAGGCTTTGCGCTGCCCCGGCCGGCCGATCTCGGCCACAATGCGGGGCGATGCTGTCGCGCACCCGGGTCCTCCCCGTCGCCGTCGCCACGCTGTCGCTCGCGCTCGCCGGCACCGCTGGCGCGGTGGCGCCGAAGCCGCCGCACCGCAGCGGCAAGTCCCACGTCGCGATCGAGGCGACCAGCGCGGCGAAGGCCAAGGCGCCGCTGCGCCAGCGCGCGCGGTTCGAGCTCGCGGCGCCGACCGCCGCGACCCCGGCGTGGGACACGTTCCAGCGCGCGCACGGCGCGGCGTGGGTCGCGAGCTGGGATCGCGCGACCGGCGTGCCGTCGCGGATCTGGGGCGGCAAGATCGAGGTGCCGGGCAGCTCCGCCGACGCCGACGTCGCCGCGGCCGCGGCCCGTCGCTACCTCGCGGACCACGTCGGCCTGCTCGCGCCGGGCGCGTCGGCCGACGACTTCGAGCTGGTGTCGAACCACGACGACGGCCACGGCCTGCGCTCGATCGGCTTCGTCCAGCGCCACCAGGGGCTGCGCGTCGTCGGCGGCCAGCTCAGCTTCCGGTTCAAGAACGACCGGCTGTTCGCGATCTCGTCGCAGGCGCTGCCCTCGGTGGCGATCGCCGGCTCGCCGCGCGTCCGCGCCGCCGCCGGCGTCGCGACGCGCGCCCGGGAGGCGACGGTCACGGACCTCGGCCTGCGCACGGCGCGGGCGAGCGCGCCCCGCGGCGCGGTGATCGTCCCGCTCGTCGCCGACGACGGCGTGCTCGGCTACCGCGTCGCCGTCCCGGTCGACGTCGACGCCGGCGCCGACGGGGCGTGGACCGTCTACGCCGACCCGCGCAGCGGCGAGCCGCTGGTCCGCGTCGCGCGCGCGCACTTCGCGACCGGCACGGTCGTGTACGA
Organism: Myxococcales bacterium; assembly: GCA_011526095.1. Lineage (GTDB taxonomy): Bacteria > Myxococcota_A > Polyangia > Haliangiales > Haliangiaceae > WYBA01. Next base: position 13,792 of record WYBA01000008.1, read on the forward strand.
CGCGCCCGTGCGATGGCCCGGCACCGGCCGCCAGGACTACCCGGCGGTCCGCGCCGGCGTCGTCGTCGATGGCGCCAGCGTGTTCACCGCCGCCGACGGCCTGGTGACGTGGACGCCGGACGCGTCGGTCAGCCTGATGACCACGGTGATCGGCCAGCAGGTCGCGCTCTACAACCTCGCGGGCGACACCGACGACCCGCCCGAGGTCACGCGCACCCTCACGATCGCGCCGGACAGCGTCGCGCGGTGGTCCGAGGCCGGCGACGAGGCGCTCGACGCCCAGGTCTCGGCCTACGTCCACGCCCAGATCGCCAAGGACTTCGCGCGCACGCTCGTCACCGATCCGCAGGTGCTGGCGTTCATCGACGACGTGCTGCCGACGTTCGTCAACATCAACGACGAGTGCAACGCGTTCTACACCCGCCAGCCGGTGGTCGAGGACGGGCCGCGCGTCGGCACGATCAACTTCTTCGCGTCGTCGACGACGTGCGAGAACACCTCGCTGCTCGCGGACGTCGTCTACCACGAGTTCGGCCACGGCCTGCACGACCACTCGGTGATCGAGGGCGTCGGGCTGTTCGACAGCGCGATGAGCGAGGGCGCGTCGGACTTCCTCGCCGCGATCATCACCGAGGATCCCGGGATGGGCCGCGGGTTCTTCCACGACGACGAGCCGCTGCGCCACCTCGACCAGGCCGAGGGCGAGGCGACGTGGCCCGACGACGTCGGCGAGGTCCACCAGACCGGCATCATCTACGGCGGCGCGTTCTGGGACCTGCGCAAGGCGGCGATCGCCGCGCTCGGGGACGAGGCCGGGCGCGCGCTGACGAACCGGCTGTTCGTCGCGACGCTGCAGCGCGCCACCGACATCCCGTCGTCGCTGATCGAGGCGCTGGTCGCCGACGACGACGACGGCGACCTGGGCAACGGCACGCCCAACGAGTGCCTGATCCGCGAGGCGTTCGGCCGCCACGGCCTGCGCACCGTCGGCGCCGAGGTCGACGCGGCCGGCGCGGTCACCGGCACCGACGGCGAGACGACGATGCCGATCGCGGTCGTGATCGGCGGGCTGTCGGCGGCGTGCCCCGGCGACGAGATCGCGCGCGTCACGGTCGCGTGGGAGCCGCGGTTCGACGCGCAGTCGCCGGCGCCCGGCATCGGCGAGCTGACCGCCGGGATGTTCGACAGCTGGTCGGGCACGGTCGCGCTGCCGGACGCGGGCGAGGTCGGCAACTACCACGTCACCGTCCACTTCACCGACGACACGACGCTGCGCGTCCCGGACAACCGCGGCGACGACGAGTACGAGGTCTACCGCGGCGAGGTGGTCGAGCTGTACTGCCACGACTTCGAGACCGATCCGTTCACCGGCGCGGCGGCGTGGAGCCACGGCACCGAGGCCGGGACCGACCTGTGGCAGTGGGGCGCGCCGGCGGGCCTCGGCGGCGACCCCGCCTACGCGTTCTCCGGCGACCGCGTGATCGGCCAGGCGATCACCGGCGAGAGCGGCACCTACGAGCCCAACAGCGTCAGCTGGGCGCGGATGCCCGAGGTCGACGTCGGCAACTACAGCGACGTCCGCCTCCACTACCGGCGATGGCTCGGCGTCGAGGACGGCTACTACGACAAGGCGACGATCTACGCCAACGGCGCGGTCGTGTGGCAGAACTTCGACTCGGGGCAGGCGTTCGACGCCAGCACGCACACGCGCGATCGCGAGTGGGTGTTCAAGGACGTGCCGCTGTCGACCCGGATCTTCGACGGCAGCGTCGAGGTGATGTTCGAGCTGACGACCGACCAGGGCCTGGAGTTCGGCGGCTGGGCGATGGACGACGTGTGCATCGTCGCCAACCCCGACGCGGTGTGCGGCGACGGGACGATCAACGGCGCCGAGCAGTGCGACAACGGCGGGGCCAACGGCGCCGCGCCGGACGCGTGCCGGGCCAACTGCCGGCGCGCGAGCTGCGGCGACGGCGTCGTCGACTCCGGCGAGGAGTGCGACGACGGCAACAACGCCGACGGCGACGCCTGCCCGGCGACGTGCGAGACGTTCGACGACGGCGGCTGCTGCTCGGCCTCGGACGACCCGACGCGCGCGCTGGTGCCGGCGGCGCTGATCGGGCTGGGCCTGCTGGTCGGCGGCCGGCGGCGGCGGCGCGCGCGCCCGTGACCGTGACCCGCGACGACGTCGTCGCCGCGGCGGCGCGGCTGGCTGGCCTGGTGCGGCGCACGCCCGCGCTGCGCGTGCCCGCGCTCGACGCGCAGGCCGGCGCGGCGGTGTGGCTCAAGTGCGAGAACCTGCAGGACGTGGGCGCGTTCAAGGCGCGCGGCGCGCTGCACGCCGCGCTGCGGCTGTCTCCCGAGGCGCGCGCGCGCGGGCTGGTGACCTACAGCTCGGGCAACCACGCGCAGGCGGTGGCGGCGGCGGCGCGCCGGCTCGGCGTGCCGGCGACGATCGCGATGCCCGTCGACGCGCCCGCGGTCAAGGTCCGCGGGGTCGAGGCGCTCGGCGGCGTGATCGTCCGCGCCGGCACGACGTCGACCGAGCGCCGCGCCGCCGCGCTCGAGGTCGTCGCGCGCACCGGCGGCGCGCTGATCGAGCCGTTCGACGACGACGACGTGATCGCGGGCCAGGGCACCGCCACGCTCGAGCTGCTCGAGCAGGTCGCCGACGCCGGCGAGGCGCTCGACGCGCTCGCGGTGCCGGTCGGCGGCGGCGGGCTGCTCGCGGGCGCCGCGCTGGCGTGCGCCGGCACCGGCGTCGCGGTGTGGGCGGTCGAGCCGGTCGCGGCCGACGCGATGGGCCGGAGCCTCGCCGCCGGCGAGCGCGTCGCGGTCACGCCCGGGCCGACGATCGCCGACGGCCTCAAGCCGGTGCAGGTCGGCGCGCGCAACCTCGCGATCGCGCGCGCCCACGTCGCGGGCGCGGTCACCGTCGACGACGCCGAGATCGGCCGCGCGGTCGTCGCGCTGCTGCTCCACGGCAAGGTGCTGGCCGAGCCGAGCGGCGCCGCCGCGCTCGCCGCCGCGCTCGCCGGGCTGCCCGGCCGCCCCGCCCGCGTCGGCGTGATCATCTCCGGCGGCAACGTCGAGCCGGCGCTGGTCGCGCACCTGCTGGCCGAGCACGCCGGCGCCTGAGCGGGGGGAGCACTACTCGCACGGATCGTCGAGCGCGCCGGGCGCGACGACGACCGCGGTGCCGGTCTCGATCCAGGTGGCGAAGAAGCACGCGTACTGGTGCTTCACCTCCTCGATCTGCCGGTACAGGTAGTGCGGGTCGACGATGCCGTCGCCCTCGAACTGGACGACGACGTTGGTCGTCGCCGGGCCGCCCTCGTGCGCGGTGTTGCCGGCCACCGGGTAGCTCAGCACCCCGTCGAGCCCGTCGACGGCGAGGACGTCCTGCATCGACGGCCAGATCTCCGCGCCGGCCTGCTGGTTGCCGTAGGCGAGCGCGGCGGCGTCGAAGATCACCGGCGGGAAGTTCTCGTCGAGGTAGCCGACGGGCTCGTAGACCGGGCGCGGCGCCAGCCCGGGCAGCGGCCGGCGCGCCAGCCGCGCCATCGACACCACCGGCTCGGCGACCTCCCACCCGAGCGCGAGCATCGCCAGCGCCGGGTGCATGAAGTTGATGCGGTCGTCGTCGGTGGCGAACGCCGCGGTGACGAACTGGCGCGCGCCGGGCACCAGCGGCGTCTCGATGATCATCAGGTTCCAGAACCCGCCCGCGCCGGTCGGCACGAGCGCGCCGTAGCGGCCCTCGATCGCGCCGATCATGTTGGTGTACATGCCGCCCATCGACTGGCCGCCGGCGACGAGCCTGGCCGGGTCGAACCGGTGGGCGGTCGCGCCCGCCGGCAGCGTGACGCCGGCGCACCCGTCGAGCGCCGACGGCGCGAGCTCGAGCGCGAGCAGCGCGTCGAGCAACAGGCGCTGCTCGAACACGCCCTGCTGGAACGTGAACGGCAGCGCGGAGAGGTTGTTGATGTTGAGGTACTCGTAGTCGTTCGCGCCCGGCTGGCGCTCGGGGTTGAGCGGCAGCGCGCTCGACGCCGCGGCGATGCCGTACCGGGCGACGACGAACCCCGGCCCCTCGCCGATCGTCGGCTCGCCGCCGACCTCCAGCGTCTTGCCCAGGTCGACCACGCCGGACGACTCGCCGCCCGAGCCGTGGAAGAACTGGTAGAGCGGCCACCCCGTCGCGGGCATCTCGCCCACCGGCAGCGTGATCGTCAGCGGGATCGTCGCGGTGCCCTGCTGCACCGGCGTGCCGTCGGCCTCGTACGCCATGTCGCCGTCGGCCGAGAACGGCGGCGTGCCGCGCTGGAACAGCGGCACGGTCACCGTGCCGACCAGCTCGCAGAAGCCGTCGTGGGCGCCGCCGTCGACCGGATCGACGTGGAGGTCCGCGATCACCGCGTCATGCGCGGCGCGCACGCGCTCGCTGCGCTCGTACATCCGGCGCGCCTCGTCGCCGGTCGTGAACACGGTCGCGACCAGGACGTCGTCGGCCGGGACGCCCAGCTCGTCGAGCGTGGGCCACAGCGGGGCGAACACCTCGGCGGCCTCGGCGTGCGCGCTCGTGCCGTCGCGCAGCGCGACGAAGTCGGGCGGCGGCTCGGCCTCGGGCGCGAACCCGCGGCGCCACACCACCGCGTAGGTCGTGTCGGCGGCGAGCACCACGCCCGGCACCGGCGCGACCGCGACCAGCGTCGGCGGCGCGAAGTCGTCCTGGACCAGCGTCTCGGCGACGACCGGGTACAGCCGGCCGCGCTCGGGCGAGTCGGGATCGACGTCGACGAGCAGCACGTCCTGCGCGGCGTCGGCGGGGATGGTCGCCGTGTGCAGCCGCTCGGGGACCTCGACCGCGAACCGGACGTAGGCGATCGGCATCTGCGGCGCGCCGACCCGCAGCCGCGCCGACTCGAGCAGGTCCTCGACCAGCGGCACGTCGCGCGTGTTGGGGAACCCGACGAGGTCGAGCGTGCCGTCGGCGTTGACCCGGAGGTCCGACGGGAACGGCGCGTCCCAGAACGTCGCCGCGGTGTCGTAGGTCGCGCCGAGGTCGAAGTAGACGTCGGGGGTGGCGGGCTGGGGGGCGTCGTCGTCGCCGCAGCCGCTCGCGAGCGCGGCGGTGGCGACGAGCGCGGTCAGACGGTACGGCCTCGGCGACATCCCGCCGAGCATAAGCCACGGCGCTCGTGCCGTGGCCGTCGCATTCTGCTCCGGCACGGCACGTCGCCTCGATCACACGGGGCTCGCCGCCCCGCCCGACGAGCAGAGCTCGTCGGGACCCACCCCGCCCAGACGTCCTCCGACGCGATCACGACGTGTCGGTCGGAGGACTGGCGCCTCAGCCGGAGATCGTGATCCGGCCGTGCGAGCCCGAGAACCGCGGTGCGGCCGCGATCCGGTGGACGAGCTCGGCCAGCGCCGCCGGCAGGGCGTGGTCGCGCGCGATCAGGTGGTGCGCGCCCATCCGCGTCAGCACGGTCGAGTCCGCGCTGTCGACGTCGTCGGCGATCGCGACGACGAGCGCGCCGCGCGCCTCCTCGAGCCCGCTGACGTACATGCACAGCTCGAGCGCGTTCATGCTGCCGGCGAGCCGGGTGTCGATGACGACGAGATCGGGGTGGTCGCGGCGCAGCTTGGCGACCGCCTCCTGGCCGTCGCGCGCGGCGTCGACGGTGGCGCGCGCGTGCGCGCGCCGCAGCACGCTCCACATCGTGCGCACGCGATCGCCGTCGTCGTCGACGATCAGCGCCCGGACGATCCGCCGCGTCGCGGCCGCCCGCTCGGAGATCGCCTGGAGCTGGGACGCGACCGCCGCGGCGGCCGGGCGCGCGTCGGGGCGCTTGTCGAGCAGCTCGCCGACGAGGTCGCCGAGCTCGACCGGCAGGTCGGCGCGCAGCTCCGCCAGCGGCGGCGGGCGGTGGTGGACGTGGCCGAACAGCGTCGCCTTGACGCTGTCGCCGACGTACGGCGGGCGCGACGTCGCGAGCTCCACCGCCAGGCAGCCGAGGCCGTACAGATCGACGGCGACGCGCGCGGCGGGCTCGGCGAGGCTGCGGTCGCGCGTGATGATCTCGGGCGCCCAGCACGTCTGCGCCGCCCCGACCGACGGGATCTGCGCCATCGACAGCGAGCCGAGGATCACCCGGCGCTCGCCGGGGACCGCGCCGACCGCGCCGACCGCGATCGTCTCGGCCGACACCTCGCCGAGCGTGACGCCGACGGCGTGCGCCGCGGCGACCCCGCGCGCCGCGCGGTGGAGCACGTCGATCACGTCGTCGGGCGGCATCACCGCGCCCGACGCGGCGTAGGCGCCGATCACCTCGGACGCCATGTGGCCGGTCGTGCGCTCGGCGACGACGTACTCGACGCCGCGGTGGTTGCCGATCGCGTGGATCGCGACCGCCGCCGGGTCCGAGATCGCCGCGCACCGGCGCGCCTCGAGCAGCAGCGGCTGCACGCCCGGATCGCGCCACGCGATCTTGAGCGCGACGGTGCGCTCGACGAGCATGTCCCACGCCTCGAAGATCATGCCGTTGTCGCCGCGCGCGACCGGCGTGCGGATCGAGTAGGCGGAGGCGATCACCTCGCCGAGGTTGACGGCCGGCGTCTCGCTGTCGCGAAACCCGGGCGGCGCCTGGAACGTCTTGCCCGGGCTCGACTTCTCTTTGCCACGCCAGCTCAAGTGCACCTCGGGGAGTGCGCGAATGTACGCAAGCTGACGGCGGAACGCCAGACAGTCGCGCGCCGCGCCGCGCCCTCCCCGTTCGGCGGCATGCGGGCGGCCCGGCGCGGGGCGGCGCCGCCCGCGGCGTGCCATGATCGCCGCGATGCAGCGGCGCACCGTGGGCCTGTTGCTGACCGCGCTCGGCGCCGCGCTCGTCCTGATCGCGGTGCTGACGCGGTCGTGGCTGGTCGCGATCGACAACGAGGAGACGGTGCGGCTGGGGCTGCGCGACGGCGAGGAGTGCGCGCGGGCGCGCGACGGCGAGCGCGACGTCGCCGACTGCCGGCGCGGCGAGCTCGCCCAGATCTTCCGCCGCGAGGCCGACCGCGAGGTGTGGCGCCGGGACGAGCCGCCGCGCGACTTCGGCCGGCCCAAGACGTTCGTCCGGCTCGGCGCGGTCACGTTCTGGGGCGGGCTGGCGGCGGGCGGCGCGCTCGCCGCCGTGGCCCTGGCCTCCCTGCTCGGCGGCGCCCGCCGCCTGCCGCGCGCCGCCGCCGCGGGGATCGCCGCCGCCTGCGCCGGCGTCGCCGTGGCCGCGGTGCTGTTCGTGCTGCTCCAGCCGCCGCTGCTGATCCGGCTCACGCTCGGCCTGGGCCTGCTCGGGACGCTGTTCGGGACGGGGTGCGGGATCGTCGGGGTGCTGCTGCTCGCGCGCCACGATCCCGGCGACGAGGCCACGATCGCGCCGTGGTCCGAGGGTCCGCCGCCGACCGCCGCGGTGGTGATCGGGCTCGCCGGCGCCGCGCTCGTCATCGCCGCGATCGTCACCGAGACGTGGTGGACGCACTCGGTCCGCGAGTGGGACGTCGGCATCGGCGTGCGCACGCTCGAGTGGTGCCAGCACCGCGGCACCGACGACTGGGGCGGGCGCGCCTACGGCGGCGACGCCACGTGCACCGTGGCGACGATCCGCCAGCTCGTCACCGGCGAGGATCGCCCCCGGCTGTTCCTCGCCGCGGGCGGCGCGGTCTACCAGCTCGGCGTCGCGACGATCGGGCTGTTCCTGCTCGGCGCGACGCTCGCGCTGCTGCGCCAGCCGGTGCCGCCGTGGTGGTCTCCGGCGCGGTGGGCGACCGGCGGCGCGTTCGCGCTCGTCACCGCGGGCGTCGTGTTCATCACCGCGCGCCCCGACGACCTGTCGCAGAGCACGATGTCGTACGGACCGGCGCTGGCGGGCCTCGGCGCCGCGGCGCTCGGCACCGCGGGGCTGCTGGTGTCGCGGTGGCAGCCGCCGCTGGTCGCGACCACCGCGCTCGCGGCGCCGCCGCCCGGCCAGCTGGCACCGGCCGCCGGCGTCGCGCTGCCGCCGCAGATCCCACCGTGCCCGAAGTGCGGCACGGCCCTGCTGTGGGTCACCGCGCAGGAGCGCTGGCTGTGCACGGCGTGCAAGCACGCGCAGGCGTGATCCGGCGCGCCCTACGGGAGATAGATCCGGCCGTTGCCGCCGCCGGTGTGGCAGCTGTTGCAGTCGCCGACCTGCACCTGGGCGGTCATCGCCTCGGTGTTCGGGCACTCGCTCGCCGCCACCGTCACCGGGAACGTCAGCTTGGTGGTCGTCCAGAAGTTCCCGTTGTTCGCGGTCGGGATCTTCACCTCGGTGCCGTTGGCGTCGGTGACGATGATCGTCGCGCCGGGCTGCGGCGCCGCTCCCGCCGGCGAGGTGTAGAGCGTGCCGGCGAGCGTCCACTGCGGCGCGGTCGTCCCGTTGTGGCACGTCAGGCACGAGGCGCCCGCGTTGTGGTTGCCGTCCGGGATGATCGCCTGCGTGTCCTCGCAGGCGACGGCCGGCCCGTCTGGGGCCGGGTCCCCCGAGTCCTGTGGGCTCGTCCCAGCATCGGGGGCGTCACCGCCGGTCAGCGGCTCCGGATCTCCAACGGTACAACCACCCAGGATCACGAGAGAAAGTAGTCCGAAACGAAGCATGGGCTGCAGTCCTTTGCGGCGGGTCCCCGCCAGAACTGCAGCCCACGGGCCACACACGCCGGGTCAGGCCCCGGCGGCCAGGCTCACTCCTGCGTCACTTCTTCGCGGCTTCCTTGGCCTTGGCCGCCTTCGCGAGCAGCTCCTCGGAGATGTTCGACGGCACCTCGGCGTACTTGGCGAACTCCATCGTGAACTCCGCCTTGCCCTGGGTCGACGAGCGCAGCGGCGTCGAGTAGCCGAACATCTCGGCGAGCGGCACCTCGGAGTCGACGCGGACCTGGCCGTCCTCCTCCGTCGAGCCGATGACCACGCCGCGGCGCTGCATGATCGTCGACAGGATGTTGCCGGAGAACTCGGCCGGGCCCTCGACCGACACCTTCATGATCGGCTCGAGGATCTTGGGCTTCGCCTTCGGGAAGAACTCGCGGAACGCGCCACGAGCGGCCTCCTGGAACGCGATGTCCGACGAGTCGACCGCGTGGGCCGCGCCGTCGTTGATCGCCACGCGCAGGCCGGTGACCGGCACGCCGAGCCGCGGGCTCTTGGCGATCATCGACTTGAAGCCCTTCTCGCACGACGGGATGAACTCGCGCGGGATCGACCCGCCCTTGATCTCGTCGACGAACTCGAACTCGCCGTCGAACGGCTCGGCGTAGCCGGCGACCTTGCCGTACTGGCCCGAGCCACCCGTCTGCTTCTTGTGGGTGTAGTTGAACTCGACGCGCGCGCCGATCGTCTCGCGGTACGCGACCTGCGGCGGCGACGTGACGACCTCGGCCTTGTACTCGCGCTTCATGCGCTCGATGTAGACGTCGAGGTGCAGCTCGCCCATGCCGGCGATGATCGTCTCGTTCGACTCGGAGTCGACCCAGCACTGGAACGTCGGGTCCTCCTTGGTGAACCGGTTCAGCGCCTTCGACATGTTGATCTCGTTGCCCGAGTCCTTCGGCCGGATCGCGACCGAGATGACCGGCTTGGGCACGAACATCGACGTCATCGCCAGGTTGACGGTGCCGTCGGTGAACGTGTCGCCCGAGTTGCAGTCGATGCCGAACAGCGCGCAGATGTCGCCCGCGCCGGCGTCGTTGATGTCTTCCTTGTCGTCCGAGTGCATGCGGACCAGGCGGCCGACCTTGACCTTCTTGCCGGTGCGGACGTTGACGATGAAGTCGTCCTTCGCGACCTTGCCCTGGTAGATCCGGATGTACGTCAGCTGGCCGTAGCGGCCGTCCTCGAGCTTGAACGCGAGCAGGACGAGCGGCTTGTCCGGGGTCGACTCGAGGGTGACCGGGGTCTCCTCCTTGTCGAGGTCGAGCGCGACGTTCTGGACCTCGCGCGGATCCGGCAGGTAGTAGGTGACGCCGTCGAGCAGCAGCTGGACGCCCTTGTTGCCGAGCGCCGAGCCCATCATCACGGGCGTGCACTTGAGCGCGATCGTCGAGTCGCGCAGGCACTTGCGGACGAGGTCGGGCGTGACCTTGTCCTCCAGCATCGCCTCGGTCAGCTCGTCGTTGACCATCGACAGCTGGTCGAGCATCTGCTCGCGCAGCTTGGTCGCCTCGTCGGCGAGCTCCGGCGGGATCGCGCTGTACTCGATCTGGTTGCCGTTGTCGCCGTAGAACCGGATCGCCTGCATCTCGATCAGGTCGACGACGCCCTCGAGCTTGTCCTCGAGGCCGATCGGCATCTGGATCATGACCGGGTGCAGGCGCAGCTTCTCGCGCAGCTGGTCGCGCACGCGGTACGGGTTCGCGCCCGAGCGGTCGAGCTTGTTGATGAACGCGATGCGCGGGACGTTGTACCGGCGCATCTGGCGGTCGACCGTGTACGACTGGCTCTGCACGCCGGCGACGCCGCACAGCACCATGATCGCGCCGTCGAGCACGCGCAGCGAGCGCTCCACCTCGACGGTGAAGTCGACGTGGCCCGGGGTGTCGATGATGTTGATGTGGTGCTGCTTGATCCCGAGCTTGGCGCTCGAGCCGGACCACTGACAGAACGTCGCGGCGCTCTGGATGGTGATGCCGCGCTCGCGCTCGAGCTCCATCGAGTCCATCTTGGCGCCGACACCGTCCTTGCCCTTGACCTCGTGGATCGCGTGGATGCGCTTGGTATAGAAGAGGATGCGCTCGGTCAGCGTGGTCTTGCCGCTGTCGATGTGCGCCGAGATGCCGATGTTGCGAACCTTGGAAAGGTCGGTGATCACGAGGTTTCTCCGGGCTACGAGGCGGGAATGACTAGCCTGCCCGCACCACGGTGGTCAAGTGCGGCTTGCAGGTGGCTGAAATCGCTCGGGTGTTGCACCCTTTTCGGCGTAGCATGAGCCTGGCCGCGCCCATGGAATGCCTCGACGACAACGACGCGTCCGAGTTCGCGTCGGGCAGCCTGGTCGGTGAGGCCGCCACGGTCGTCGAGCGCCACCTCGCGACCTGCCGCGACTGCCGCGCGCTGGTCGCGGCGCTCGCCCCGGGCCCCGACGGCGACGACGGCGACGTCGCGAGCGACGTGATCACCTCGCCGCGGCGGGTGGCGATGGGCAAGCGCGGCAAGCGCGACGTCGCGACCGCCCCGACCGAGCGGCCCGGGCACCCGGCGCCGACCGGGCCGGCGCGGCCGCGCGATCCGGTCGTCGTCGCCGGCGACGAGATCGGCCGCTACATCATCCTCGCGCGGCTCGGCGCCGGCGGCATGGGCGTCGTGTTCACCGCGTACGACCCGCAGCTCGATCGCAAGGTCGCGCTGAAGCTGTTGCGCACGGGCTCGGGCCTCGCCGAGGCCGAGGCGCGCGCGCGGATGATCCGCGAGGCCCAGGCGATCGCCCAGCTCGCCCACCCCAACGTCGTCGCGGTCTACGACGTCGACACCGCCGCCACCGGCGACGTCTACATCGCGATGGAGTTCGTCGAAGGCGAGACGCTGACGTCGTGGCTCGGCCACTGGGAGCGGAGCTGGCGCGACATCCTCGAGATGTTCTTCCAGGCCGGGCGCGGGCTCGCCGCCGCGCACGCGCGCGGCCTGATGCACCGCGACTTCAAGCCCGACAACGTCCTCGTCGGCGCCGATCAGCGCGTCCGCGTCACCGACTTCGGCCTGGCGCGCTCGCTGATCGATCAGGTCGAGGAGCTGGCGCGCGACCACGCGCAGCGCCCCGACCTCGAGGCGCTGCGCGTCACGCTGACCGCCACCGGCACGGTCCTCGGCACGCCGCGCTACATGGCGCCGGAGCAGCTCCGCGGCGTCACCGCGGACTCGCGCAGCGATCAGTTCAGCTTCTGCGTCGCGCTGTACGAGGCGCTGTACGGCAGCCACCCGATCCCCGGCGACAGCGTGATCGAGATGGTCCAGCACGGCGCCGAGCCCGAGCCGCCGCCGACGGACACCAAGGTGCCGGCGGCGATCGGCAAGGCGATCATGCGCGGGCTGTCGCCCGATCCGAACAAGCGGTTCCCGTCGATGGCGGCGCTGCTGGTCGAGCTGACGCCGCCGCCGGTGCACCGCGTGCGCCGGACGTGGGCCGCGGTCGCCGCGGGCGTGGCGCTCGCCGCCGGCGGCGCCGCGGCGGCGACGCTGATGCGCGGCGAGGACACCTCGCGCACCGCCGAGCTCGAGCGCAAGCTCGACGCGCTGATCGCCGAGCGCGACGCCTTGAACGACCAGCTCGAGCGGCTGATCAACGCGCCGACCGGGATGAAGGCGACGCGGCAGCAGGTCGCGCAGCTCGAGCAGGCGCTGGCCGAGCGCGAGCGCAAGATCGCCGAGCTCGAGCAGGTCGTGCGCGCCTCCGCCGTGCCGCCGCCGGACGCCGCGCCGAGGGTGCGGCCGGCGCCGGCCGTGGACGCCGGTCCGCCCCCGCCGAAGGCGCTCGACGACTGGGCGTTCGCGAAGGCGATCGGCGCGGTCGAGGGCCGGATCCGCAGCTGCCTGAGCGAGCTGGCCGAGCGCAAGCCCGATCAGAACGTCGCCGTGGTGACGCTCAACGTGAGCCCGGACGGCCAGGTGCTCGGCACGACCGCGCGCGGGCTGCCCGGCTCGTTCACGCCGGAGTGCGTCATGGACGCGGTCCGCGCGGCGGTGTTTCCCCCGTCGACCGGCATCACGCTGGGCGAGGTCCGCATGATCATCACCGACGACGGCCAGCTCGACTCGCTGACGGCGCGGGTCACCGGCGCGCGCGCCCCGGGCGACACGATCGACCTCGCGCCGTAGCCGGGCGCGCCCGATGAGGCGACCCGTGGTCAGCGGATCGCCGAGGTGACAGGGCCTGTGACGTATCCCGTTCACCCGGCCGCCCCGGATGTAGTATGCCCGCCCCATGCGACTGTTCCTCGCCTCGTTCGGTACCGTCCTGCTCTCCGCGTCGGCGCTGTCCGGCACCGCGCGCGCCGACGAGGCGACGC
>WYBA01000100.1 GCA_011526095.1 Myxococcales bacterium
CCGCCGGTCGTCGCGCGCGCCGGGGCCGCGGCGCGCGTCGCGCCTCCGCCCGCGCCGCGCACCGGCACCGCGGTGGCGACGCCAGCGGCGGCCAGCACGCTCGCCGTCGCCGCCACGGTCGCGGCGAGGGCTGGATCGGACACGTCGCTCGCGTCCGGGCCGTCGGGCGCGTCGGGCTCGACCGTGATGAACCGGCGCGTCGGCTGCTCCTCGACCGGCGTCACGCTCGACACGCTCGCCTCGTCGCGGTGCGTGTCGTCGAGGATCGCGTGGCCGCCCGAGCCGCGCGCGAAGCCCAGCGGCTCGACCGCGCTCGCCGTCGGCGGCCGCGCCACCGGCCCGAGCACCGGGCCGCTCTCGGTCGCGACCAGCGTCGTGTCCTCGTCGTCGGGGCCGGGCGGCACGACCCACGGCTCGGGGCGCGGGCCGAACAGGTCGCCGAGCGCGCGCGTGACGGAGTGCTCGCCCAGCGTGAGCCCGAGGTGGTGCGCGGTCAGCTCGAGCGCGCGCCGCATCGCGTCGGCGTCGCCGAACCGGTCGTCCGGATCGCGCTCGAGCGCGGTCATCACCACGTCCTCGAGCTCCGGCGGGTACCCGGCCACCACCTTCGTCGGGGGCACGATGTCGCCGCGCACGATCTTCTGGACCGTCTCGAACTCGCTCGCGCCCTTGAACGCGCGCGCCTGGGTCGTCAGCTCGTACAGCAGGATGCCGAGCGCGAACACGTCGCTGCGGCGGTCGACCGCGTAGCCCAGCGCCTGCTCCGGCGCCATGTAGCCGGCCTTGCCCTTGACGAAGCCGGTCTCGGTCTTGGTCGAGCGCTCGCCCGCCTTGGCGATCCCGAAGTCGATCAGCTTGATCGCGCCGTCGTAGCCGACGATCACGTTCGACGGCGACACGTCGCGGTGCACGATCCCCAGCGGCTGGCCCTCGGCGCCGCGCCGCTCGTGCGCGTGGTGCAGCCCCGCGGCCGCCGCGCACGTGATCGTCAGCCCGACCTCGAGCGGCAGCCGCACCATCCGGTCGCGCGCGCGCTCGAGCAGCGCCCGCACGGTCTCGCCGTGGACGTACTCCATCGCCAGGTAGTACGTGCCGTCGTCGGCGCGGCCGACGTCGTAGACCTGCGCGATGTGCTGGTGGTGCAGCCGCGACACCAGCCGCGCCTCGTCGAGGAACATCGCGACGTACTGCGCGTCCTCGACGCGCTCGGGCCGCACCGTCTTGAGCACGACGTGGCGCTCGAACCCGCCGAGCCCGCTCAGCCGCGCCAGATAGACGCGCGCCATCCCGCCCGACGCCAGGTGGCGGAGCAGCTGGTACTTCCCGAGACGGTCGGGGGAGGCCATCCCTTTGCGCACGAGAGTTCCTCCGAGGTGACCCACGGAGTCAAGGATCGTTCCTTCTCAATCTGACTGTCGGGTCAACACCGTCTGTCCGGCCGCGCGGACATTCGGTTGCAGTCGACGCGTGACGTGTGTGCGCGCTGACCAACGAGCCAGATCGGTCCGACCAACCTGACGCGCGCGGTCGCGTGCGCCGCACCTCGTGCGGGGTACTGTGCCGCGCCCATGTCGACGAACGGTCCCAACCACCGCCTGATGTTCGCGGCGATCGCCGCGGCGTTCGCCGGCGGGCTGCTCGCGCGGCAGTTCGTCGATCCCGAGGTGCTGCGCGGCGTCGTCGACTACGCGTCGTTCCCGCTGGGGCAGATCTTCCTCAACCTGCTGTTCATGCTCGCGGTGCCGGTGATCTTCTCGGCGCTCGTCGTCGGCGTCGGCGAGCTCGAGTTGAGCAGCCTGGGGCGCGTCGGGGTCAAGGCGCTCGCGCTCACGGTGGTGGCGTCGACCGTCGCCGTGCTGATCGGGCTGGTCGCGGTCAACGTGTTCCGCCCGGGCGAGGGCCACGACGAGCTGCGCGGGGTCGCGGCCGAGCTCGCCGCCGAGCGCGGCGGCGTGACCAAGGCGCCGGACAAGACCGGGGTCGCGCTGCTCGTCGCGATGGTCCCAGACAACCCGGTCAAGGCCGCGGCCACCGGCGACATGCTCGGCCTGATGGTGTTCGCGCTGATCTTCGGCGTCGGCCTGGCGCGCGTGCGCACGCCCGGCGCGGACCGGCTGCGCGAGGCGATCGGCGGGCTCAACGACGTCTCGATGGCGCTGCTCGGCGGGATCATCAAGCTCGCGCCGCTCGGCGTCGGCGCGCTGATCTTCACGACGATGTCGACCGTCGGGATCGACGTGATCCAGCGGATCGGCCTGTACGTCGCGGTCGTGCTCGGCGCGCTCGCGGCGCACGCGCTCGGCACCTACGTGGTGCTGCTGGTCGTGATCGCGCGGCGCAACCCGGTGCGGTGGTTCCGCGACGTCCGGCTCGCCGCGCAGACCGCGTTCGCCACCGCCTCGTCGAACGCGACGCTGCCGGTCAGCCTCGACGTCGCCGAGCACGAGCTGAAGCTGCCGCGCCAGATCGCGCGGTTCGTGCTCACCGCCGGCGCGGCGATGAACCAGAACGGCACGGCGCTGTTCGAGGGCGTCACCGTGCTGTTCCTCGCCCAGCTGTTCGGCGTCGACCTCACGCTCGGCCAGCAGGGGACGATCATGGTGATCTGCATCCTCGGCGGCGTCGGCACCGCCGGCATCCCGGGCGGCTCGCTGCCGGTGGTCGCGATGATCCTCGCGATGTTCGAGATCCCGCCCGAGGGGCTCGCGCTGATCCTCGGCGTCGATCGACTGCTCGACATGTGCCGCACGACGCTGAACGTCGTCGGCGATCTGGTGATCGCGACGTGCGTCGCCGACAGCGAGGCGCGGCGCGCCGGCGCCCCGGTCACGCCGTCTTCAGCTGCGTGATCCGCGGCAGCGTCGGCGGCACGGCGGGCAGGCGGGCCAGCGCGTCCGGCGGCGTCGTCACCTCGAGGACCTCGTCCTCGGGGGCCGACGCGGTCGAGGCGGTCGCGGTCACCGCGCCAGCGGCGGGCGGCGGGGGCGGCGCGGCGTGGCGCGGCGGGGGCGGCGCGTCGGCGAGCGGCGGCGCGTCGGTGCCGCGGGCGACCGGGCGCGGCGGCTCCGGCGGGCTCCGGCGCCGGGGTAGCTCCGTCGCCGGCGCGGGCTCGAGCGGCATCGGGCGCGCCGCCGGACGCGCGGCCGGGGAGGGCGGGGGCTGCGCCGGCGCGCGCGCTGGCACCGGCGGCACCGGCGTGTCCGGCGTCGCGGCGATCTCGGCGATCGCCTGCGCCGCGGCGTCCGCGACCGAGCGCGGGCCGGGCACCGTCATCAGGTCGGCGCTGGAGTCGTCGTCGGCGTCCGTCGCGTCCGTCGCGTCCGTCGCCTCGCGGCCGAGCCCGAGCTGCTCGAACTCGCGGCGGTAGACCGGCGGCAGCGACGCGAACCGCCGCTCGACCGCCTCGCGCGGGACGAACAGCTCGTCGCGGTGGCCGTCGCCGACGTCGCGCTTGATCGCGAGCTCGCCGGGCACGCGGCTGCGCGCGCGGATCTCCTTGATCAGCGGGCCGAGCACGCCGAGCAGCGCGCGCCCGGCGAGGGCCGGGTCGGCGAGCGCCTCGAGCGCGGCGTCGCCGACGCGCAGCGCGCGGAGGTGGCGGCCCGAGGCGCGCGCGGCGTCGCGCGCGGCGTCGACCGCGTCGCCGAGCGCGACGAACGGCGCCGCAGCGTCGGGCTCGAGCGCGACCTCGCTGCCGATCGCGCGGCCCTCGGCGGTGACCGCGATCAGCGTCGCGCCGTCGGCGTCGCCGTCGCGTAGCACGACGCGCCAGCCGGGCGACGGCTTGCCAGCGTGCTCGCGCAGGACGAGGGTGTGGCGCTCGGGCGTGCGCTCGACGTGGACGAGGCCGCAGCGATCGAGCGCGAGGCGGGCGCGGCGCGTGCCGCCGAGCAGCCGCTTGCGCGGGACCGAGGCGACCAGGCCGGGGACGAGCGCGCCGACGCGGACGACCGAGGTCCACGGCGCCGCGACGTCGACGTCGAACGTCGCGAGGAACCGGCCGGCGTGCGCGGTCGCCTCGGCGGTCGCGCCGGCGCCGGAGGCGCGCCACTCGTGGCGCCACGCGGTGTCCGGGAGCTGATGGTGCTCGAAGAACGCGGCGAGGGCGGCGCGCGCGCGCTCCATCGCGCGCGCGGTGCGCGGCTCACCGGCGAGCAGCTGGAGCTTCTGCTCGACCTGGGCGCGGATCGCGGCGATCGCGGCGCGCGACGCGTGGAGCGCGCGGAACGCGGCCTGCTGGGGCAGCGCGGCGGCGCGGTCGGACGACGGGCGGTGCGGCAGGACGGCGGCCTCGATCGCGCCCTCCATCTGGCCGAACCGGCGCAGGTCGTCCTCGGCCTCCTTGCGGGCCTCCCGGGCCTTGTCCCGCCGCTCCTCGATCTCGGCGGCCGCCGCGAACGTCCCGGCCGCCGCCTCGACCGCGGCGACCAGGGTGTCGATGAAGTTCTCCTGGATGGGGAACGGAGTGCCGTCGCCGAACCGGTACATGGCTGACCTCCAGATGACTCCCGGTTCAGCAACGCCCGTGCCACCCACATACCCTCGAAACCACGTGCTCTCGCGCCAGATCCGGCCCTCGCTCCCCCACGATCCGGGTGGGCGGCACCCGGATCGCGGACCGGACCGGGTGTCAGCCACCCGGTCCGCGCCTGCGCCGATCCGGGTGGGCGGCACCCGGATCGGGGACCAGACCGGGTGTCGGCCACCCGGATCGCGGCACCTCGATCGCGGACCGGACCGGGTGTCAGCCACCCGGCCAGAGTGCAGTGGCGCTCACGTGTCGAGGCGCGCGAGAACGGTCGCGGTCGCGGCGCCGCGCGGGCGGGTGTTGCGATCGCAGCGGTCGTTGCGGTTCGCAACGAGCGAGGGTGCGCGCGATCGCCGCGATCTCGGTCAGTTGCGCTCGCGCCCGCTGGCACATCGCTTGAACCAGGCACACCTCGGCGCGGCCCGCGCCTGCTGGCGCGCCGAGAGGACCACGTCCATGCGCACCTCAGCCCTCGCCATCGCCGCTCGTTCCGACGAGCCCCCACTGCAACGTCCACGGCTCGAGCCGCGTCGCCGGCTCGACGACGTCACCGACATCGTCGAGGTCGCGACGCGCGCGCTGCGCGCCGCCGCCGCCGATCCGATGTCGCTCGAGGACGTCGCGCGCTTCTGCGCCGAGGTCGGCGGCGTCGACCCGCGCCTCGAGCGCGCCGCGCTGCTCCACGCCGCGACGCTGATCTCGCGCGACGTGCTCGTCGCCGATCTCGCCGCCGCGATGCGCGCGCGGCTGCTCGCCGCCGGCCCGCTGCTGCCGACGCTCGTCGCGCGCGGCGGCCTGCCGCGCGTGCTCGCCTCGCTCGGCCTCGAGGACGTCGATCCGCCCGAGGCGGCGCTGTCGCGCACGCTCCAGCCGCGGATCGCGCGGTTCTACTGGCAGCGCCTGCGCGCCTACGTCGCCTGGTCGGCGGCGTGCGCCTGGCCGGCCTGACCTGCCGCCGCCGCTACTGCAGATCGACGTCGCCCGAGCCGATCGCCCGGCGCAGCAGCTGTCGCAGCCGCTTGCCCCCGGCGCTCTCGGGGTTGTCGAACTCGATGCCGAACCCCGGCCCCTTGCCGGCGCGCACCCACGCCACGTTCCCGGTCAGCTCGAGGTCGATCGCCTCGTCGGGGATCGCGATCTTGAGCGACACCGCCAGCCCGACGTCGGGCGGGTGATCGTCACGCACGAAGCACCCGCCCGCGCTCAGGTCCTCGACCTGGCCGTGCTTCACCGGCTTGCCGGCGACCGTGTACTCGACCGCGAGCGACGACGGCACGCGCTTGTGCTCGCGGTGCGTCGTGTCCTCGAACCGCACCTCGCCGCGCGCGAACTTCAGCAGGAAGTCGCGGGTCGAGGCGTCGTCGTCGTCGAACCGCAGCCGCAGCCCGCCATCGACCAGCTCGGTGCACACGGCCCGCACCAGCGGCCGGTTCGGCAGCCGCGGGAACGCGATCTCGACGAGGATCTGCTCGTCGCGCTGCACCTCGGTCTTGGTCATGGCGAGCAGCGTCCCGGCCGCCTCGTCGTAGGCGGACAGGAACGCAGCGGCAGACGGATACGCCAGCGTCAAAAGGCGCATGAAACCTCCCCGACCCCCAGGATATCCAGTTCGCGTCCGGACATGTAGCGTGGCGCCCGAAAACAGCGACGGCGCCGTCGCCGGCGCCGCCCACGTCCGCGTCGCGGACACACCGTGGCTCACATGCCGATGTTCGAGAAGCAGCTCTCCATCGCGTCCATCGTGCCGGCCTTGAAGAAGCAGCCGCGCTGCTCCGCCGACCAGCTCATCGAGGTGCACATCGAGGTGATCTGACCGATCGCCTCGGCCATCGCCTTCTCCATCTCCGCCTTGAACTCCTCGGGGATGTCGCTGCCGGCGTTCGCCATCGCCACCTGCATGACGCGCTCGCCGACCGCCTTGCAGTCGTCGCCGCCGGTCCACGCCGGCACCGCCGCGACCGGCACGGCGGGCTCGTCGGGCTCGTCGGGCGCCTCGGGCTCGTCACCGCCGCCGGCCATGTCGGCCTGCTTCATCTCCTCGGTGACGTACTGCTCGCACTGCTGCAGCGCGCCCATGTCCGGCGCGGTCAGCACGCAGTCCTTGAGCTCCTGCGGCCACTTCTGCGACTCGCACATGTCCTTCATCTGCTGCTTCATCTCGCCGACCATCCCCTGGATCTGCCCCTCGGCCAGCTTGCGCTCCTCGTCGCCGAGCTTGGCCAGCTCGATCTCCATCACCGCGACGACCAGGCCCTGGATCCGCGTCGCCACCGCCTCGCAGTCGCCGCCCTTGGGCGCCGGCGGCGGCAGCTTGACGTTCGCGTACTCCGGCGGGATGTCGCCGCCGGCGGCCTCGTCGGCCTGAGCGCCCTTGGCCTCCTCGCCGGGGGCCGCGGGGGCCGCGGGTGCGCCCGGCGCCGACGGGGCCGCCGGCGCGGCCGCGCGCGCGCCAC
>WYBA01000101.1 GCA_011526095.1 Myxococcales bacterium
CGCGCCGCGGCCGGGCTCGGGCCGGCCGCGCGCGCCGCGGCGATGGCGCCGGTCGCGCTGCCCGCGCCGACGCCGCTGGTGGTCGACGGCCGCCGGCTCGACGCCGACAGCGCGCGGCGCCTCGCCGGCGGCACGATCGCCGGCGAGATCGTCCACGACGGCTGGGCGTTCGCGCTGACCGGGCCGGACACCGGCTGGAGCGTGCAGTGGGACGACTACGCCGTGCTCGCCGTACCCGACCGCAGCTGGATGGCGCGGCGGTGCAAGGGCACTGACATCGATCCGGACGCCGACGAGCTGTCGACCGCGCTGATCGCCGCGGCGACCGGCGTCGAGGTCGATCACGAGCGCTGCGTCCCGGTGCTGCCGCCCGGCGACGAGTGGCCGCGCCCGCTCGCCGCGCTCGGCGCCGGCGCCGAGCGCAGCATCGTGATCGTCCGCGAGCAGCTCGACCCGTCGCGCCAGACGCTCTACGACCTCGTCGTCTCGACCGACGGCGGCCAGCGGTGGACGCTGCGCCCGGGGCCGCCGCAGCTCACCTCGCACTCGCTCGCCGACGCCCACGCCGATCGCGTCGCCGGCACCGTCGACCTGCTGTTCCGCACCCGCGACGAGCGCGGGATCCACCACGTCCTGCTCCAGCTCGACGGCGCGCGGCCGCTCGAGGTCCCGCCGCCGATCGAGACCGAGGAGCTGGTGCTCGAGGGCGCGTGCCGCGCCGGCGGCACGACGTGGTGGCTCGGCGCGGGCGGCGTCCACCGCGCGCGCGGCGGGGCGCTGACCACGCTCGCCGTGCCCGGCGGCGCCGCGACCGGCCACGTCGTCGATTGCACCGCCGACGCCGCGCTGGTCGCGCCGGGCGATCCGGTCGAGGCCGGGCTGCTCGGCGTCGCCGCCGCCGCGCCCGGCAGCCTGCACGTGTGCACCGCCGGCGGCGCGTGCGCGCCGGCGCCCAGCGCCCCGCCCCGCGTGATCGACCACGCCGCGCTCCTGCCCGACGGGCGCGTCGCCTACGTCGCGGCGCGCGGGCCGGTGATCGCCCTGTGGACCGGCGCCGCCGCGCCGACGTACTTCGCCCTGCCGCGCGACGCCGCGGTCCACGGCCTGGTCGTGTGGGACGGCGCCCCGTGGGCGATCGTCGTCGACTCGACCGCGGGCGCGCCCGCTCGCCAGCCGCTGTCCGCCGTGCGCCTCGCCGCCCCGTGAGGCGGCGCGCGCGTCAGGCGAGCCCGGCGTCGGCGAGCCGGGCCGCGAGCGCGCGCGTCTCGATCAGGTTGTCCTCGATCGAGCAGTAGGTCCACCCGCCGTAGCGCCCGACGGTGTGCACACCGGCCGCCGCGAGCGCCGCGGCGGTGCGCGCGTGCTCCGCGATCGATCGCCGGGTGATGTGGACGTAGGCCGGGTCGAGCACGACCGAGTGCCACGACACCAGGCGGTGGCCGTCGACGATGCCCTCGGCGGCGAGGTCGTCGAGCACGCGCGCGCGCATCGCCTCGACGTCGAGGCGCGCGCCGGCCGGCGCCCCGATCTCGATGTACAGGCTCATCCGATCGCCGTCGAGGATGTTGTCGTACCAGCCGACCCGGTAGAACACGCGGCGGCGGTCCGGGACGTACATCCAGTGCACGCCGGTGGCGCCCTTGCGATCGAAGCCGAGGTTGAACACCAGCACCTGGTTCCACGAGAACGCGCCGGCGTCGTGCGGCACCCCGGTCATCGCGAGCAGCCGCGGCAGCGGCGCGCTCGACACCACCTGCCGCCAGGCGATCGTCCGCCCGCGGCTGGTCGTCGCGGTCCGCGCCGCCAGATCGATCGCGACGACGCGCTCGCCCAGCGCGATCGTGTCCGCCGGCAGATCGCGCAGCAGCGCGTGGACGTAGCGGATCGCGCCGCCCGCCGGGTACGTGAACGTCGCGTTGTAGCCCGCGTTGTCGGGCGTCCGCATGTTGCGGATGATGTCGGCGATGTCGGCGTGCGGGAAGAACCGCCCCATCGCGTCCTGGTCGAGCGTGTCGAGGTCGCAGGCGTACAGCTTCTCGTTGTACGGGACGAGGAACTGCTCGGCGATGCTCTTGCCGAACCGCGCGTAGAGCATCGCCTTGAACGAGCCGGGCGTCGCGCCGGGCGCGGCCTGGTCGCGGAAGTAGAGGTCGTGCAGGCAGTCGATGAAGTCCTGGCGCGGCAGCTGGTGGATGTTCTTCTGGAACGGGAAGTCGACGTCGACGCCCGAGGCGCGCACCAGGCTGCGCTTGACCACGGTGCGGATGTCGTCGTCGGGCATCCGCGCGCGCAGCCACGCCTCGATCTCCGGGTGGCGGAAGTGGAAGAAGTGCCCCGAGTAGTCCCACACGAACCCGTCCTGCACGACGGTCCGGCACCACCCGCCCGGCTCGGCCTCGGCCTCGACGACGAGCGTGCGCGGCGCCGGCCGCCCGTGCCGCGCCGCCTCCTCGGCGATCCAGTTGGCGAACCCCAGCCCCGACATCCCCGCGCCGATGACGAGGAAGTCGACCTCGACGCGCGCGCCGCTCACGGGGCGCCGCCCGCCGCGAGCCGCGCCAGCTCCTGCGTGAAGATCCGCCGCGCGATCGCGCACGCGCAGGCGTACGTGCTCTCGACGCCGAAGAACGACATCGACTTGGACAGCAGGCTCTGGCGCCGCGAGTACGGCGTGTCCGACGCGTAGTGGATGACGCCGAGGTCGACGCCGATGTCGCCGAGCTGGACGATCTCGTCGCGCGGGTGGCGCTGCGGCGAGCTGGTCTCGACCAGCGCCGACAGGTACGGGCCCGCCTCCATCTCCATCACCGTGTAGCCCTCGCGATAGAACACGTCCATGTACTCGCGGTTCTGCAGGAACGCCGAGCGCACCGTGAGCGCCTTCTGGTTGTCGAGGACGGTGCCGTGGCGCATGAACGCCTGGACGTCCGCGGCGTGGAGCGCGTTGCGGAACAGGTAGGTGTTCTTCGAGTGCTCGTCGTGGACGACCTTGGAGATCATCACGTCGCCGACGCGGCCGTTGAGCGTCGCGGCCTTGCCCATGACGTAGACCCCGCGCAGCTCGTCGACGCCGCCCGACAGCGCGTCGAGGTGGTGGTACGCGGCCATGCCGAGCGGGTAGTCGATGTTGACCACGACCGCGCGCGACTCGCGCAGCCGCTCGATCCCGGGGACGACGACGCGCGGGTCCATCGAGCCCGGCAGCAGCGCGGCGAGCTCGATGATCTGGGCGTCGACGTCGATCCGACCGGGCGACAGGATCGTGTGGATCCCGCCGGCGGCGTCGGCCTGCTGGACGTCATGTAGCCGGTCGGCGCCGGCGGCGCGCGCGTCGGGGTCGTGGAGGTAGGCGCGCAGGACGTAGTAGAGGATGTTGTAGAGCGACGCCTCGTCGCCGCGCGCGAGCGCGCGATCGAGCCGCTCGACCAGCCCCTCGGGATCCTTGCGGCGCAGGAACTCGATCATCTCGTCGCGGTGGGTGCGCGCGTAGCCGCCGAGCAGGTTGGCCAGTGAGTGGCTGTTCGACGACACGAAGTACACCGGCCGCGGCGCGGCGTGGGCGGCGGCGCCGCCGAGGTACGCCGGCTCGATCGCGCGCCACCACCGCTGCGCCGACCGCTGGTACTCGCGGAAGCTGCCGTCGAGCAGGCGGATGAACAGGTCGCACTCCTCGGCGGCGATCCGGGGCAGCGCGTCGCGCCACCCCGGCCCGAGCGCGCCGCGCAGCATGTCGAGCGCCTCGGCGCGGACGCCGAGGCTGTCGGCGACGGCGGCGTCGTCGGGGACCTTGGTCGCGCCGTCGAGCCCGGCCTCGCGCAGCCGCAGGCCGAGCTTGTTCCACTCGATCTGGTAGCCGGTGACGATCGGGATCAGGTCGTCGATGTCCGAGGCCGAGGCGACGAACACCGCGAGCGTGCCGGCGCCGTCCCACCGCAGCGGGCGGCGGCGGCCGCGGGTGCGGACGACCTCCCAGTCGCCGACGGCCAGGCCCGCGGCCTCGAACTGAGCCAGGCTCTGCCCGAGGATGACGCGGCGGACGTCGGGCATGCAGTCGGGAAGCCGCGCCGCCGAGTAGGCGAACGCGGCCAGGTCCGGGGTCGGGTCGAGCGCGCCGGTGTGCAGGCTCGAGTTCGAGTAGAGGTGCGCCTCCTCGAACGCGCGCACCCGGACGAGCCCGGATGACCGCAAGAGCGAGTAGTAGGTGCGGATGTACAGCTCGATCTCGCTGGAGATCGCACGCGGCGCCTGGCGGTCCACCGACAGACCTTACACAAGCCCGATCCCGGGGCGCAAACCGCCTTCCTTGTCGCGGCGATCGGTGCTAGTCCTTGGCCCCTGAACTATCTGCCCCCAGGAACCGCGTGAGCAAAGAAGAGCTGATCCAACTCGAAGGCGAGGTCATCCTGATCGCGAAGGGTGGCAACTTCCGCGTCAAGCTGGAGAACGGCCACGAGGTCCTCGCCAAGCTGGCGGGCAAGGTCCGGCGTCACCGGATCCGCGTCGTGCTGGGTGACCGCGTCACGGTGGCCGTGTCGCCGTACGACCCGACCCGCGGGTTCATCGTCTATCGACAGCGCTGACGGACGTCAGCGCGCGACAGCGCTGACGGGGACCTCATCCCGACCACTGCGCGAGGCGCTGCGGGTCACTGGAGCTGGGCGACGGCCTCGGCGGTCGAGTCCAGGTAGTGTAGCGGCGAGCCGCCGTGCAGGACGTCGTCGTAGCCGGCGGCGCGCGCCGCGGCCGAGACCGCCTCGAGCAGCTCGGCGGACGGGCTGCCCACGACCTGGATGGTGAGGCGGTAGTGTCCGGCCATCGGATCGCGCTGCCCTGCCCGGGCGTCGGGCTCGAGGGCGGCGACCAGCGCCGCGGCGTCGGCCACGATCTCGTCGGCGCCCCCGACGCGCAGGCCGCGGTAGCGGACCTCGGCGGCGGTCACGACCAGGCCGTGCTCGTCGCTCGCCACGACCGTCGGGGCCGGGGGGCGGAGCGACACCACCGGCAGGCCGACGCCGGACGGGATGTCGAGCGGTCGGTGCACCGGCTGGACGACCGTCGCCACCGACGCCAGCACCAGCGTCAGCAGTGACACCGCGAGGGCGACCCGGGGCGCGCGCGACAGGGTCAGCAGCATGCCCGGGCAACCCGGGGGCGCGCGCCGGCCATTCCCGCGGCCGCGTCGTGCCAGGGGCTGTCCGGGCGCTCCTTTGCTACCCTGGACCCCGATGAGCGCTCCTGTGTACGCGGGCTTCGACCTGGGGACGAGCAACTCGGCGGCCGCGGTGTTCGACGGCGACCGCGTCACCGTGGTCCGCAACGCCCAGGGCGCGACGATCACGCCGTCGGTCGTGCGGATCGACCGCTCCGGCCGCGCCACGGTCGGCGTGCGCGCGCGGCGGTTCCTCGAGCAGGATCCCGCGAACACCGCGACCGAGTTCAAGCGGCTGATGGGCACCGGCCGCCGCATCGAGTTCCCCGCGGCCGGGGTCGCGCGCACGCCCGAGGAGCTGTCGGCGGAGGTGCTCAAGGCGCTGCGCGCCGACGTCGTCGACCAGCTCGGGTTCGCGGTCGAGCGCGCCGTGATCTCGGTGCCGGCGCTGTTCGAGCTGCCGCAGAACGCGGCGACCTCGGAGGCCGCGCGCCTCGCCGGGTTCGAGCGCGTCGAGCTGCTGCAGGAGCCGATCGCCTCGGCGCTCGCCGCCGGGTGGACGCCCGACGAGCGGACCGACGCCGGCGCCCACAGCTGGCTGGTCTACGACCTCGGCGGCGGGACGTTCGACGCCTCGCTGCTCGAGACGCGCGACGGCCTGCTGCGCGTCGTCGGCCACGAGGGCGACAACTTCCTCGGCGGGCGCGACTTCGACTGGGCGATCACCGAGCACGTCGCGGCGGTGATCGCGGAGGACCGCCGCGCGCCGCGGCTCGACCGGCGCGACCCCGGCCACGCCGCGGCGCTGCGCGCGCTCAAGCTCGCGTGCGAGGACGCCAAGATCGAGCTGTCGCGCGCGCCGAAGGCCCAGCTCCAGACCGTGCTGCCCGCGCCCGCCGGCGGCGACCCGATCGAGGTCGACGTGGAGCTCGACCGGGAGACGGTCGAGCGGCTGTGCGCGCCCCTGGTGGATCGCTCGCTCGAGGTGTGCGGGCGGCTGCTCGCGGCCCACGGCCTGGGGCCCGGGCGGCTCGCGCGCGTCGTGCTCGTCGGCGGGCCGACGGTGATGCCGATGGTCCGCGCGCGGGTCGCGGCCGGGCTCGAGGCGGCGCTCGCCGAGGGCCACGATCCGATGACGCTGGTCGCGCAGGGCGCGGCGCTGTACGCCGCGACCGCGGGGCTCGACGGGCGAGGCACCGTCGCCGCTCCTGCGACCGGGCGCAAGGTGTGGCTGCAGTACCCGGCGGTGTCGAGCGACCTCACGCCCCACGTCGTCGGGCGGTTCGTCGGCGAGGCGCCGCCGGCGACGGTGACGCTGGTCCGCGCCGACGGCGGCTGGACCTCGCCCGCGTCGCCGGTCAGCCCCGACGGCGGGTTCGTCGCGCTGGCGTCGCTCGAGCCGCGCAAGTCCTCGAGGTTCCAGCTCGACGTGCGCGACGCCGCCGGCGCGGCCGTGCCGTGCGAGCCGTCGGCGTTCACGATCGTGCAGGGCCTGACGATCGGCGATCCGCCGCTGTCGCGAACGATCGGCGTCGCGCTGGCGAGCGATCAGGTGCAGGTCTACTTCGAGCGCGGCGCGCCGCTGCCGGCGCGGCGGACGTTCACGCACCACACGGTCGAGACGGTCGCCCGCGGGTCGACCGCGTCGCTCCTCAAGATCCCGATCGTCCAGGGCGAGCTCGACCAGGCCCACCTGTGCCGCCTGGTCGGCACGCTCGAGATCGCGGGCGCGGCGCTCAAGGACACGCTGCCGCTGGGCGCGGCGATCGAGGTGACGATCGAGCTCGACCGCGGCGGGCGGATGAGCGCGCGGGCGTTCGTGCCGGCGGTCGACCAGGTGTTCGAGAGCGTCGCGCACCTGCTGGTGCCGGACGCGGAGCCGGCCGCGCTCGACGCCGCGCTCGCGGAGATGAGGCGGCACCTGGTCGAGCTGCGCACCGACGCGTTCCGCCACAACCTCGGCGCCGTGCTCGGCAAGCTCGACAAGCTCGAGGCGCGGCTGGCCGAGGCGGAGCGCGACATCGACGCCGCGCACGGCGGCGGCGCCGACGCGGGCGACGCGGCGCAGAAGGCGCGGCGGACGCTGATCGAGATCGACGGGGTGCTGGCGGAAGCGGACCTGGCGAAGAAGTGGCCCGAGCTGGACGCCGACGCGCGGGCCACCGCGATCTGGGCCGCGAGCGCGGTCGCACACTGGGGCACCGACGCGGAGAAGCGACTGCTCGACGAGGTCGTCACGCAGATGGAGCGGGCGCGCGCGGCGCGCGACGTCGGCGAGCTGCAGCGACAGCTACGGCTGGTGCAGCGCATGTGGCACGCGGCGCGGGCGCGCGACCCGGACTACTGGCGCGACCGGTTCGAGCACGCGGCGTCGGAGATGAGCACCTGCCGGGACCTGCCGCGGGCGCAGCGGCTCGTGACCGAGGGGCGCGCCGCGGTCGAGCGCGGCGACGTCGAGGCGATCAAGCGCGCGACGCGTGGGCTGTGGGAGCTGATGCCCGAGGACGCCGAGGCGCGCGCGAAGGCGTTCGAGTCGGGAGTGCGATGAGCCACGCGCGCGTCACGGAGAACCCGTTCCTCGTCCTGGGGGTGGCGCCGACCGCATCGCGGCTGGAGATCGAGCGCGAGGCGCAGAAGCTGCTCGGGATGCTCGAGCTCGGGTTCGCGGCGGCGGCGCGCTACGACACGCCGCTGGGGCCGCGCGCGCGGACGCCGGAGCTGGTGCGCGAGGCGGTCGCGGCGCTCCGCGATCCGGCGCGGCGGCTGGCGGCCGAGGTGTGGGCTCGCGCCGCGGCGGCGCCGGCGGCGGACGCGACGCCGGCGGCGGACGCGACGCCGGGCGCGGTCGAGGGGCCCGCGGGCTGGCCCGAGGCCCCCGTCGCGTTCGGCTGGAGGGCGCGATGACCTGGTTCGTGCCGCTGCTGCTCGCGGTGCGTCGGCGCGCGCTCGAGGCGCCCGTCGCGTCCGGCGGGGGGGCACGATGACCTGGTTCGTGCCGCTGCTGCTCGCGGTGCGTCGGCGCGCGCTCGAGGCGCGGCGGCAGCACCGCTCGGCGCTGTTCGTCGCGCTGTCGGCGACGGCGGCGGTCGTGACCGTCGTGGCGCTCGCGCTGCTCGGCGTGCTGGCGACGGCGTTGTGGATGGTGGGGCTGTGGTGGCTCGCCACCGCGGTGGGGCTGGCGGTGGCGTGGGCGTACTTCCCGTGGACGCTGGCACGCGACGTCGCCGTGCCGCTGGGCAAGCCGCGGCTCGCCGCGTGGCTCGCGCGGCGCTCGTCGCAGTTCGGCGCGCACCGCGACGGCGCGGCCGTCGTCGCCGCGGCGTGGGCGATGTGCCGGCAGCGCGAGCCGTCGGCCGACGACCTGGTGTGGGTCGAGGCGCAGCGCGACGCGGCCGGGCGCGTCGGCGACTGCGAGGTGCTCGCCACCGGCCTGCTCGCCGCCGCGCGCGGCGACCTCGCCGGCGCCCGCGCCCTGATCGAGAGCCTCGCCTTGCTCCCCGAGGTCACCCCCGCCGCGCGCGAGCTCGCCGCCGAGTGGCTGGCCACCGCCGACGCCGCCGCCGGCGACTGGCGCCTCCTGCTCGCCCGCTCCACCCGCCACACCCACCCCAAGCTCGCCGTCGACCCGATCGCAACCGGCTTGCCCCCCGACCTCCCCCCCCTCGCCCGTCCGCCCACCGGGCGCCTGACACTATTGTGGCCTCCAACCACGGGAAGTTACTTACTCGAGGGTGTGGCGCAGTGCTTGCTCGACACGCCTGACGCCCCTGGCGCATCGGCCCTTGTTCTGAGGTGGCTGGAGGCCCCGGCCCGGCTCCGGACGTGGCCCCTGGTGCGACGGGCCCTGTCGGCGCGCGATGCCACGGCGCCCCCCGCCGCGCCCCCCGCTGATGCCCCGGCCCCCGACGCCAGCGGCTCGGACCTGTTCGCGACCGCCGTGGCGCGCCACGTCGTCGCGATGTGCGCCCAGTCGGCGGGCGTCCTCGGCCCGCGCCAGGTCGCCGCCGCCGCCGCCGCGTGGGACACCGCCCTCGCCTCGGCCGACGCGCGGACCACCCTGCTCGCACGCGCCCTCGACGTCGGCGCGCCACCCGACGCGGGTCACCGTGTCCTCGACGAGCTGGCGCGCACGGCGACCGACGAGCTGGTCGGCCTCGTCCTCGCCGCGGAGCTGCCCGTCGCCGCGTTCGACGACCTCGGCAGCACCGCCCCCGGCTCGCTCCTCGCGGCGTGCGCGCAGCGCGTCCGTCACCGCCTGCTCTCGGACCTCGAGCTCACCGTGTCGCGCACGGCCACACGCGTCGCCGCCGGGCAACGGCTCCCGGCGCTCGACGAGTGGCGCGAGCTGCTGGCGCTGCGCGCGGCGCACGCGCGCGCCTGCCGGATCGGCGGCGAGCCGCTGCGCCGCCTCGCGTTCCCGCACCTGCACGAGGAGCTCACGCGCTGGGGCGTTGGCCTGTGGAACGATCGCGGCGAGCACGTCCTGTCCGACGCGATCACCTACTGGCTGCTCGCCGAGGCGCTCGCCGTCGGCGACGCCCAGGCGATCGACTGCCACGCGCGCAACGCGTCGCTCGCGATCCCAGCGCGCCGCTGAGTCACGCGATCGCGGCCGGCCCCCATCGGCCGGCGGTCAGCCGTCCCGACACGCCGTGCCACGACACGTACCGCGCTGGCGCCGGGAACGAGCCCACCGGGAACTCGGCCGCCACGCCTCGACCGCGCAGCGCGGCCGCGGCCCGCCGGAACGCATCGCAGAACCAGTCGTACGAGGCCAGGAAGACCGCGCGCGCCTCGCGCGAGATCGCGTGACACCGGGGCGCCGGGGACCGCGCGGGGGAGCGTGGCCTCGACTCGGGATCCTGCGCCATCACGGCAGCACGCCCGATCGGCGTGCGCCCAAGCGACGCGTTCAGCACCGCGGTCTCGCGCTCGACCTGCGCGACGAGCTCGACGTGGCGACGCCGCACCTCGTCCTCGTCGAGGTGTGCCCAGCACGGGATCGGCCGCAGCATGATCTCGGTCGGGATCGCGATGACGTGGCCGCCGCGCCGACTCCCGCGGTCCCGCCGTTCCCAGATCCCGCGCAGCCGCATGTCGCCGAGCAGCCCCGGCACAGCGGACGCACCTGGCCACTCCGCCGGCGTCGCGACGAGCCCTTCCTTGCACCCGTGCGCGAGCAGGTACTTCATGCGTCCGATCATG
Organism: Myxococcales bacterium; assembly: GCA_011526095.1. Taxonomy (GTDB): domain Bacteria; phylum Myxococcota_A; class Polyangia; order Haliangiales; family Haliangiaceae; genus WYBA01. The sequence continues at coordinate 10,355 of WYBA01000101.1, forward strand.
GCCCCTTCGTCGAGCACCGGGATCGCGCGCATCCGGCGGCCCCACATCGATCCCGGCGAGCCGCGCAGGTTGCCGATGACCCGGGCGACGTGGCTATTCACGAACCCGACGAACGGCGCCACGCTCTCGCCGTCATCGGCGGACAGCAGCATGTGCACGTGGTTCGACATGTAGACGAAGTGGTGCAGGCGCACGAGCGGGTAGTTCTCCTGGGCGCGACCGATGACGCCCAGGATCAGCGCTCGCGAGTGCTCGCACGGAACGAGCATGTGCTGCTCGCGGATCGTCCGGGCCGTGATCTCGTAGACCACGCCCGGCTCGTACATGCGGAGTGGATGTCCCATGCGCCGCCTCCCCATCACGCCGCGTGCCACCCCCGCGCTCGAGCCTCCGCGCCCTTACGACGCCTTTTGTCCGGCAGCCGGACGCGCTGGCCGCAAACCGGACGCCATGTCCACAGCGCGGGCACCTGACACCTGCGTGGGGGCCGTCAGGGGGCGAGCCAGTCGCAGCCCTGCTCGGCGGGGTCGGTGTGGCAGCGCAGGCACATGCGGGCGTTGCGCGCGGCGAGGGCTTCGCACCGGGCGCTGCCGCGCCAGCCGCGGCCGTGCGGGCTGACGCGGGGCGCGCCCAGCTCGGCGGAGTGGCACGCCAGGCAGTCGTCCTCGCGGTGGCACGACGCGCACGTGTCGAGCGACGCCCGCGCCTGCCGCGCGTGCTCGTTCGCCCCGCCCACCGCCGAAGACGCCCACCCCGCCGGGTGGAACCGACCCGCCTCGCCGTCGCCGTCGAACGCGCGCTCGGCCCGCATCCCCACCCCCGACCGCTCGTGGCACGCCACGCAGAACGTCTGCTGCCGGTGACACGTGCTGCAGTCCGGCCGCCCGCGCCGTGCGTCCACCGCGTGGGTCAGCACGTAGTCGCCCGGGTGGAACTCCACCGGCTTCACCGTCCCGGCGTGACACTCGACGCAGAAGCTCTCGCGGTGGCACGCGTCGCACGTCGCGTCTCCGCGCCGCGCCGCGCGCGCGTGATCGATCGCGAACGCCAGATCGTGCGCGTCCCCGAACGTCGCCCCGCGTGGCGCGAGCACGCCGCTCGCCAGCTCCGTCCGCAGCACGCCGAGCGCGCTCAGGTGGCACGTCGCGCACGCGTCGTCGGCCGCGGCGCCGTCGTGACACGCCAGGCAGCTCGCCATCGTCGGCAGGTGCGCCCACGCGCCCTCGGCCTCGCCGTCGCCGCCGACCCCCGCGTGGCACGACTCGCACCCCACGCCCGCCGCCGCGTGCGCCGCGTGGTCGAACTTCAGCTCCGCCGCCGGCACGTGCATCCGCGCCGGCGGCGCCCCCTCAGTCCACCCGACGTGACACGCCTCGCACCGCGCGGGCGGCGCGCCCGCCACCTCGCGCGCCGGCTCCGCCCGGTCGATCGGGTGACACGCCCGGCACGCCGCCTCCCCAGGCAGCAGCACGTCGAGCACCGAGCGCGACGTCGTCGCCGCCGCGTGGCACCCCGCGCACGTCAGCACCGGATCACGCCCGAGATGCGCCGCGTGGGAGAACACCAGCGGCACGCGCGCCTCGGGATAGATCACGCTCGCCGAGGTCGCCGCCGGCGGCGCCGCGGCCTCGCCGCCACGCGCGCCGAGGACCGCGGCCAGGACGCACAGCGCGGCGAACACGCCCCGCCCGATCCAGGCGCAACTTCGCGCGCGCTGTTGCTCGCCGAGCGTCACGCCGAGCACCTCGCAGCAGGGAGAACCGTCTCGACCGTGGAGCGACGGGCGCACCCCTCGGCCGCGACGCATCGCGACCGACCTGCCATGCGGGGGCGAGCAGCGACGTTCATGGCGCTAGATCTCCGGCACGAACGCGAGGTCGACGACGACCAGCGCCCTCAACTGTCCCGGCGCGAGCCGGCTGGCCGTGCCCTCCGCCAGCACGTGCAGCCCGACCCCGTCGACGACCGCCCACGTCCCGCCCAGCTCCAGCGTCGCGTGGGTCGCGTCGAGCGCCGCCCGACTCGTCGGGTCGTCCGGCAATCGGACATCGACCGCGCCCGCCCGCGCCCGCCACAGCGACCCGCGCGATCGCTGCCACCGCGCCGTGACGCTGCCGCCGAGCCGCCGCCCGCCCCAGCCGTCGTCGGCGACCGCGTCGGCGCGCACCGCCACCCGCGCCGTGCGCCGCTCGACCCCGGCCGCGACCCCACCGGCCCACGCCGCCTCGTCCGGCTCGTAGCGCCGCGCCCACGTCGTCGCGTGCGTGCGCCACCCGCCGCGCCCCCATCGCCACCCCAGCCGCAGATCCGTCGACGGCTCCACCGCGAACACGTTCCACACCGAGTCGCCGTCGAACGTCGGCACGTGCCGCGACACCTCCGGCGTCACCGCGTGCGCGCCGCGCCGCAGCTCGACGCCCACCATCGCGTCGTCCACCACCCCGTGCAGCAGGCTCAGCCGCGCACCGGCCCACGGCCGCGCCTCGATCCCACCGCCGCGCAGCCGCCCTGCCGCGCTCGCCGAGACGTGCTCCTCGTCGACGCCCCACGCCGGCGCCTGCCCGACCTCGTCCGGATACAGGCCCAGATCCGGCGTGTCGAGCCGATCGACCTCGCCGATCACCCCGACCGTCGGCGACATGCTGCGCCGGTACGCCAGGCGCGCGTGCACCCGCCGCAGCCCGTCGGTCTCGACCGCCAGGCCCACCGTCGGCATCATGACCTCGCGCTGCGGGCAGAAGTCGAGGTCCGCGCCCAGCGTCGCGTCACCCGGGACGCGGCTGCGGTCGATGATCTGCCACGTGCCCTCGCCCGGCGCCGCGCCCTCGACGTACTCGCGGCAGTCCGCGCCCGCCGTGCCGTCGAGCTCGAACACCGCCGCGCCCGCCGGGGACGCGTCGCGCACGCGCAGCCCGGCGCCGACCTCGAACGCCACCGGCCCCGGCGCGCGCGCCCGAACGACCGCGCCGTCCATCGCCCAGCTGTCGAGCGGATCGAGCGCGACCTGCCGCCCCAGCCGCACATCGACCGCGCCGTCCCACAGCCCGTCGATCGCCAAGTATCCGTACAGCAGATCCAGCGCCAGCGTCGACGACGCCAGCTCGGGGATCGCGTCGAGCGCGTCGATCGGCTCGGCGAACCGCGGGTCGCGCAGCGTGCCCAGCGTCCAGTCGCCGAAGTCGTGATCCAGCCGCAGATAGCTCGTCATCGAGATCCGCGGGCCATCGCTCACCCGCCGGCCCGCCGCGCGCCGCCGCGCCGCCAGCTCGCCGATGTCCCACACCACCAGCGACAGGGTCTGGGTGAACCGCCGCCGGCTCAGCCACACGTCGTCGCCGCCGGCGCGGAACCCGCGGAGCTGATAGCCCTGCGCCAGCGTGCGCGCCAGCACCTCGTACTCGTAGGCGCGCGCGGTCGCCGGCTCGCCCGCGGCGATCACCGCGGCGACGGCGGCGCCCAGGACGAGGCGGCGACCCACGCCACGACGGTAGCGCACCCCGCGCGCCCGACGCAGCCGCCACCGGCGCAAACCCGCGCGCCCCTCCGGGCCGTCGCGCCGACCGGCCCCTTCACGTCGGCGCCAGACGTCAGCGCGCGACCCGTCTGCGCGCGTTCGCGGTCACCCGAGCGCCCGGTACGAAGCCCGCGCGCGTTCGCCCCCGCCCCCCCCTGCGTTCGCCGCGACGTCAGCGCGCGGCGCGCCCGCGCGCAGGGTGGGCTCCGCGGGTGGAAAGGCGCGGGCTTCGCGCGGAAGGTCGACCCAGCGGAGCAGACCGTCGGTGCAGGCACCAGGTCCCCGACCGAAGGCAGGCTCGACCGCGCCGAACCCGCGGGGCCCACCCGAGCGCGAGGCAGCCGCGCGCGTTCGCGGTCTCCCGACCGCCCCGCGCGACGCCCGCGCGCGTTCGCGGCCCCGACCACCCGGTCGACGCTCACGCCCCTACCGCGCGACCGCCATCGTCAGCAGCGTGACCGCCGCGTCCGCCCCCCACGGCGCGATTCCGACATGGCCATCGCGCCAGTCGAGCCCGTCGCACGCCAGCACGACGCGCCCGCCGATCTCGACCTCGAGGCCGTCTCCCCTCGCCCGCGCCGTGATCGTCACCGCGGCGCCCCCCAGCGCCCCCGGCTCGACCTCCGCACCGCTGCACCGCGCCACGGGCGCCGCCGCGTCGCGCCGCACGAGCCGCGCCGGCGCGCCCGGCGCCAGCTCGATCGCGTCGAACCGCCCGGCGTCGACGAACCCGAGCAGCAGCGCGACGCCTCCGGTCACCCGCACGGTCGCGCTGACCTCGACCTCGTCGGCGCGCAGCCCGCCCACGATCAGCCACGACGCCAGCGCCGCGCTGGCCGCGGACGACACCGTCAGCTCCGGCGAGACGTCGACCAGCGCCGGGTCCAGCGGCACCAGCGGCAGCTCGCCGCCCGCGCCGGGCGTGATCGTCACCGCGCCCGTGAACGGCCCCTCACCCGCCGGGCGCAGCACCGCCGCGCGCGCCGTCGCCTCGCCGTCCTCGGTGCCGCCGGCGACGAGCACGGTGCCGTCAGGCAGCCGCGCGGCGCCCTGCCCGCTCCAGCCCGCCGTCCACGCCGGCACGGCCGCGAACCGTCCGGTCGCCGGCGCCAGCCGGACCGCGCCGCCGCTCGCCGCGCCGAGCCACAGCGCGCTGCCGTCCTCGAGCGAGACAGCGCCGCCGCTCGCCACGACGCCGCCCGACGCCAGCGGGCGCGCCACGTCGACGCCCGGCACGATCGCGACCGCGCCGGCCGCGCCCCCCGGGAACGCCACCACGGTCGCGCCCGACGCCAGCGTCGTCGCGACGCCGCCCGCGCCGGGGATCGTCACCACCGCGCCGTCGAGCGGATCCCCCGCCGGGTCGTAGCGCTCGGCGTCGTCGACCACCGCGCCGGCGCCGTCGACGCCGCCGATCGCGACCGCGCGCGCCGGCGCCCCGTCGAGCCCGGGCTCCGCGATCAGCGCGGCGCCCAGCCGCTCGCGCGCCAGCGTCGGGCCGTACGTCACCTCGCCGGTGTCGACGTCGAGGACGAACGTGTCGCGCCGCTCGGTCCCGGCGACGCACGCGCCGGTGTCGCGGTCGAGCGCGCCGCAACCGCCGGCGATCGCCACCCGCGCGCCGCCGAGCGCGACCGCGGCGTGGTGGGCGCGGATCTCGAAGATCGCGCCATCGTCGACGAACGCCCGCGTCGCCGGATCGAACACCGCGTAGCCCGGACGATCACCGCCGACGATCACGGCGCGCCCGTCGGGCAGCGCGACGACCACGGCCCCGGCGGTCCCGAGGGGGCCGGTGAACGCTGGCGGCAGCGCGACCTCGGTGAAACGCCCGGCCGCGGGGTCGTAGAACGCCGCGGCCGCGAGCGGCTGCCCCGGGCCGCCGCCGATCACGAGCGCGCCGTCGCCGGCCGCGACCACGGCGGGGCCGGCGCGCGGCGACGCCAGCGCGGCGACGTCGCACGCGCCGTCGGGCGGCGCCATCAGCACGCGCACGACGTCGCCGTCGGCGAGGTCGTCGAGCGCCAGCGGCGCCGTGCGCCCGAGCGCGACCGTCTCGCCACCCTCGCCCAGCACCTCGACCATGAGCTGTCGCGTCCCCGGCGCGAGGTCGTCGAGCACGACCTCGCCGCCGGCGCCGAGATCGATCGACCGCGGCTGGGCGGCGCCCGCGCCGAGCCCGGTGACGATCAGGCCGGTCCCACCGGCCGGGCGACCGCACGCCGGCTCGGCGAGCGGCACCGGCTCGAGCGCGATCCGACGCGGGCCGTCACCGCATCCCGCGCTCCCGGCGACGGCGCCGAGCGCGAGGACGAGCGCTGGCGGGGCCACGGCGAGCGGTCGCACCACGACGCGATGATACAATCCTCGCGTCGACATGACCGAGCTGCCGGCCTCCTTCGGCAAGTACTTCTTGACCGAGAAGCTGGCGACCGGCGGGATGGCCGAGATCTACCTGGCCAAGCTGGTCGGCCCCGGCGGGTTCGAGAAGCAGCTCGTCATCAAGCAGATCCACCCGACGCTCGCGGCCGAGCCGCACTTCGTCGATCTGTTCGTCGCCGAGGCCAAGACCCTGGTCGGGCTGTCGCACGGCAACATCGTCCCGGTCTACGAGCTCGGGATCGTCGACGACACGTACTTCATCGCGATGGAGTACATCGACGGGCCGACGCTGTACCGGTTCACCGAGGCGGTGTGGCGCGCCGGCGACGCGATCGACCCCGACGTCGCGGCCTACATCGCGGCGCGGATCCTCGAGGGGCTCGATTACGCCCACCGCCGCGGCGACGGCGTCATCCACCGCGACCTGTCGCCGCGCAACGTGATGCTGTCGCGCGACGGCGAGGTGAAGCTCGTCGATTTCGGGATCGCGGTCGCGTTCGGCGCCGGCGACGACCCCGCCGGCGACGGCGCGCCTACCGGGTCGTTCCCGTACATGTCTCCCGAGCAGGTCCGGCGCGAGCGGCTGACCACCGCCAGCGATCTGTTCTCCGCCGGCGTGCTGCTGTGGGAGATGCTCGCCGGGCAGCGGCTATTCGCGCGCCCGACGCCCGAGGCGACGCTCGACGCCGTCGTCCACGAACCGATCCCCGCGCCCTCGACGCTCCGCCCCGGCGTGCCGCGGCGCCTCGACGAGGTCGTGATGCGCGCGCTCGAGCGCGACGCGTCCCGGCGGTGGGCCTCCGCCGGTGACGCACTCGCCGCGATCCATCGCCACCTCTACTCCCCCGAGGCCGAGCAGGTGCCGACGGCGCGGCGGCTCGCCGCGCTGGTCGCGCGCTACTGCCCGCCGATCGTGGAGGACGCCGCCGCGGTGCCCCTCGGCGCGGGTGCGGCGCCCACGACCGCGGCGCCCGCCGGGCCCGCGACGGTCGTGGTCCCGCGTCGCGCTGCGGACGCCGACGCTGGCGCCGGCGCCGACGAGGCGCCACCCGTGACGACGTCCGCCGCCGCGCCCGACGACGACGGCGCGACGCAGGTCAGCCCGCGCGGCAAGCGCGGCGGCACCGTGCGCGAGCACAGCTTCGCCACACACGTCGAGCTCGAGGCGGTGCTCAGCGGCACGCCGCTGTTCGGCGTGCGCGCGCTACGCGACGTCGAGCCGCTCGACGCCGCGCCCGCGCCTGACGCCGCCGCCGCCGCGCCCGCCGCGCCCGACGCCGGCCCGACCACGCACCCCCACCCACGACGCGCGACGGCCGAGCGCGCCGTGCCCGCGCCAGCCCGCGCCGCACGGGTGGCGGCGCCCGACGAGCACGACGACGACGCGGCCCGCACCGCGACGACGCTGCCACCGGTCCGCGGGCGGCGCGCCGCGCGCGCGGCGCTCGCTTTCGCGATGCTCGCCGCCGTGGCCGTGCTGACGCTTTGGTGGACCCGGCCGGCGCCGTCCACGCCCGCTGGCGCCGTCGACGCCGCCGCGACGTCATGGGACGCCGGCCCAGGCCGCGCGCCCGTCGACGCCGGCCCCGCTGTCGACGCCGGCCCCGTCCGCGTGCCCGTCGACGCCGGCCCCGTCCGCGTGCCCGTCGACGCCGGCCCCGTCCGCGTGCCCGTCGACGCCGGCCGCCCCGTCCGCGTCGACGCCGGCCCGTCGCCCGCGATCGACGCCGCGGCGCGCGCCACCGGCGTGATCAAGGTCGGCGCCGATCCGTGGGGCGAGGTCACGATCGACGGCAGGCGCGTCGGCAACGCGCCCAACCAGTGGACCGTGCCCACCGGCGCGCACGTCGTCGAGGTGACGCACCCTGCGGACGACGGCGTCCGCAAGCAGACCTTCCACGTCGACGTCCAGCCCGACGAGATCGAGAGCGTGTTCGCCGACTTCTCGCCGTGACCGCGGATGCGGCGCACCCAGGCGTCGTCACCGCGGTCGACCGGTGCCCCCGGGTCAGAAGTCCGCTCGCTTCGTGCGGCTCACTCGCCGACGAAGTCGCCGGGATCGATCACCACCGCCGCGCCGTCGTCGCCGTCCTGCGCGACGACGATCGCGGTCACGACCACCGCCAGCGTCGCCGCGCCGATCCCTGCCCACAGCGCCGGGCGACACCACCGGCAGCCGTCGCCGCCGCCCGGCGGCCGGCGCGCGCGGCTGACCCTCGGATCGCCCGGCAGCGTCGCGCCGTAGCGACGCCCGTCGCGCGCCGCGAGCAGATCCTCGATCGCCGCGCGGGCCGCGATCGCGAGCCCGCCGGGATCGTAGCCGACCTCGACCGCCGCGGTGCAGCTCGCGGGCGCGCCGTCGCACCACTGCACCAGCAGCGCCGGCCGTCCGCTCCGCCAGCTCGTCGCCGCGATCACCACCGCGTCGTGCTCCGCGTACGCGAGCACGCCCTCGACCCAGCCCCCGGCCTCGTCCTCGCCCTGCCCCGCCGCCGGCCCGACCGCGAGCCCGGCGACGGCGCGATCGCGATCGAGCGAGAGCGCGACCGCCTCCGCCCCCGCGCCGACGGCGAACGTCTGGCCGCGCGCCACGCGCCCCGCCGCCCGCGCGACGACGACGTGCTGCCCGGCCGACAGCTCGAGCACCGCCGGCGCGGCCACCGCCGCGCCGCCGTCGACCTCGACCGTCGCGCCCGGGGCGTCGACGGTGATCCGCACGCGATGCGCGGCGCGCGCCGCCGCCGCCGCCCGCGCCGCCGCGGCCACGACGTCGGGCGAGAACTCGCTGGCGCGCAGCTCGCGCGCGGGATCGAGCGCGGCGGCCAGCCGCAGCGCGTCGTCCGCCTCCTCGCGCCGGCCCGCGTTGTCGAGGGCCGCGCCCAGGCGCAGCGCGACGTCGGCGTAGACCTCGAGCCCGCCGTCGAGCGGCAGCAGCGCCTCGGCCTGCCGCCGCGCCTCGCCCAGCCGCGCCACCGCGAACTCGGTCGACACCTGCAGGTAGGCGCGCCACCCCTCGGCGACGAGCTCGGCGACCCGCGCGAACCCGGCCAGCCGCTCCGCCGGCACCGCGCCGTCCGCGACCGCGGCGCGCGCGCGCGCGATCGCGCCGGTCGCCGCCGCCTCGCCGGCGGCCGTCAGCGCGCCGGCGACCGCGCGCTCGACCTCGGCGGCGGGCTCGGGCGCCTCCGCGCCCGCGACGACGATCACGCCGGCGTCGGCGCGGGCGCGCCCGGGCGACGCGCCCAGCGACGCGCCCAGCGCGAGCCCGGCCAGGGCGATCCCGCGGCGTCGGACGGACACCGCCGCAGCGTATCACCGCGCCGATCGGGTGCGAGCCGCCTATACTCCACGCGTGACCTTCCCCTGGCTCGCCCCCCGTCCGACCGGCACCCCGCGCGGCTCGTGGACCACCGCCGCGCTGCGCGAGCTGCGCGACCGCGCGGCGCTGTTCTACCGGCTCGGCGTCCCGGCCGACGCCGCGACCGCGCGGCTGATCGCGCGGGTCGCGTGGGAGTGCCCGCACCGCCCCGCCGCGCTCGACGACGCCGCGATCGCGGCGCTGGTGCGCGACACCTACGCGCGGCGCCCCGCCGGCGCGTGAGCGCGCGACGTCGATCCCGGCGCGCCGGCGTCGCGCTCGCCGCGTGCGCGCTCGCCGCGTGTCGCCCCGGCGCGCCCCCGCCGCGGGCGACGGCGCCGCCGGGGCCGATCGTCCGCTCCCCGCTGGCCGACCTCGCGCTGGTGCGCCTGAGCGGGGCGTGGCGGTGGATGCACGTCGCCCGCGACGCCGCCACGCTGAAGGTGGAGCGCGAGCGATGGCAGTGGGACCGCGAGGAGGTCGATCGCGCGACCGGCCAGCGCCAGATGCAGGGCCGGTACCGGCGCGACGTGCTGGTCGTGGCGCTCGACGGCGAGTCGTTCCTCTGCAACCAGCTCACCAGCTACGTCCAGACCGCAGTGTTCACGGTGCGCGCGCGCCAGGCCGCCCGCGACGAGGGCGGTGGCGTGGTGATCGAGGAGCTGGGCTACGAGGTCGCGCCGTCGCCGTGCGAGCCGGGCTTCCGCCACCTCGCGCGCTACCGCGCCGACGTCACCGCCGACCAGGCGACGCTGACGTGGGACGGCGGCACGCAGACGCTCGAGCGGCTGCCGGCCGGCGCCCTCGACGCCGCTGACGTCGCGCTGACGCCGGCGCCCGCGACGCTCGCGGGCCGGATGAGCGGCGCGTGGCACTGGCGCGTCGTCGGGCACGGCGGCGAGCGCGAGATCCGCGAGGAGGACGAGGCGTGGCAGCTCGCGGTCGGCGAGGACGGCACGGTCGGCGGGACCTACCGGCGCGTCGTCACCGTGCACCGCCCCGACGGCGCGGACATCCCGTGCGCCGGCGCCCCGTCGTACGCCTACGTCGACCTCTACACGCTGCGCGGCGCGCTCGACGGCGATCGCGCCGTCGTCGACGAGGTCGCGGTCGAGCCGGGCCAGCACCCGTGCCTGGTGACGACGCCGACGCGGCACCTCGACGCGTTCACCGCCACGGCGAACGGCCCGTACCTCGAGCTCACCTGGCGCGGCCCGCGCCGCCAGGTGCTGCACCGGCACTGACCACGACCACCGCCGGCCGCTCACGCCGCCGACGCCCGCCGTCGGCCGCTCACGCGCCCGACGAGCGGTACATCGACGTCACGTACTCCTGGACCATCCGGTCCGAGGAGAACTTCCACTGCGACATCGCGATGCTCGCCTGCATCATCGCGATCCACCGGCCGCGATCATCGTAGTAGGTCGGCATCACCTCGCGCTCGAGGATGTCGTAGAGCCGGTGGCGATCGCGATCGTCGGCCGGCGCCACGTCGGTGCCGTCGTACGTCGACACCGCGTCGTCGGCGGGATCGGGATCACCGATCTTCCACCCGGTCTCGCCGTGGCGACACCCCTCGGGCCACCACCCGTCGAGGATGCTGAGGTTGAGGACGCCGTTCATCGCGGCCTTCATCCCGGAGGTGCCGGACGCCTCGAGCGGCCGGCGCGGGTTGTTGAGCCACACGTCGCAGCCGCGCGTCAGCAGCGCGCCGAGCGTCATGTCGTAGTTCTCGACGAACACGACCTTGCCCGGCCACCGCCGCGACGCCGCCACCAGCCGCGACACCAGCGCCTTGCCGGCGCCGTCGCGCGGGTGCGCCTTGCCCGAGTAGACGAGCTGGATCCGGTCGTCGGCGAGCAGCCGGCCGAGCCGGCCCTCGTCGGACAGGATCAGGTCGGCGCGCTTGTACGACGCCGCGCGCCGGGCGAACCCGATCAGCAGGCGGTCCTGCCGCAGGTGGACGCCGGTGCGACGCGCGATGTCGGCGGCGAGCTCGGCCTTCATGTCCTGGTGGACCCGCCACAGCTCGGCGGCGCGGTCGGCCGGCGGCTTGTCCGGCACGGTCGCGGCGCGCACGCGCGCGTCCTGCCAGGTCGGCACGTGGACACCGTTGGTGACGTGGACGATCGGCGCCGCCCCGGCCACGCCCTTCCACATCGCGCGCGCGGTGTGGCCGTGGAGCTCGGCGACGGCGTTGGCCTTGTGCGCCATGCGTAGGCCCGCCACCGTCATCGAGAACGGCGCGCCGCCGATCTCGGTCAGCTCGGCGTCGGTGAACCCGAGGTCGGCGTCCATCCGCCGCATGTCCTCGAGCGAGTGGACCTCGTTGCCCGCCGGCACCGGCGTGTGCGTCGTGAACACGACGTGCGGCTTCAGCCGCTGCAGCCGGTCCATCAGCCCGGCGCCGCCGAAGTGGTTCTCGCGGAGCAGCTCCAGCCCCGCGAACACCGCGTGGCCCTCGTTGAAGTGGTAGACGTCGACGGAGTGATCGAGCGCGCGCAGCAGCCGCACGCCGCCGACGCCGAGGATGATCTCCTGCGCCAGGCGATCCTCGGTGCCACCGCCGTAGAGCCGGCGGGTGATCCACCGATCGTCGTCGAGCGCCGGCTCGAGCAGGTACAGCGTGCTCTTGCAGTAGTCCTCGACCCGCCACGCCACGCACGGCACGTTGCGGCCGCGCACCGTGACCTCGACGCGGACGTCGACCGGCGACAGCCGCGAGCGGTCGGTGCGCGGGTAGTGATCCTCGGGGTGCCCCTCGGCGTTGATCCGCTGCTGGGTGTAGCCCTCGTCCCACAACAGGCCGATGCCGACCAGCGGGACGTGGAGGTCCCCCGCGGACTTCATGTGGTCCCCGGCGAGGATGCCGAGGCCCCCGGCATAGGTGGTGAAGCGCGGGTCGAGCCCGTACTCCATGCAGAAGTAGGCGATGCGCGGCGACGACGGCGTCAACATCTAGGCGAGCCTCCGGAAAGTCTCGGCACGATGCCTCCGGTGCCGGCGTTCATTCAAGATCGAGGACCAACAACCCGCGGTGCGAATCAGCGACATAGATGCGTCCTCGGCCCGTATCAAGATCGATGCCGACCGCACCTTCGTAGAAGCTGCGACCGTACCGGCGATCGTAGCCCGGCCAGGTCGCGAAGTGCGCGATCTCGCGCGGCCGGGTCGGATCGGACAGGTCGAGCACCCGGACCCCGTCCTGATAGTGCGCCAGGAAGGCGCGATCACCGGCCGCCATGACGTTGTGAACCGAGACCTCGGGGCGCGTCTGCCACTCGGCCAGCGCGTTGCCGAAGTCGACGCTGCCCTCCGTGACGTCGACGATGTGAACGTGCGCGCCGTACTGCTCGTCGCCGTGGACGGCGAGACGCCGCGCGCCGACCTGCGTCACCCAGCTCGAGTGGCTGGTCGTCTCGCCGTAGCCGGCGAACCGCCCGACCTCGACCAGCGCGGCCGGGGACGAGACGTCGACGATGATCATCCCCAGGTCCCAGAAGTTGAGGTAGGCGCGATCGCCCTCGACGTACAGGTCGTGGAGGTAGCCGCCGTCGCCGCCGGGCTGCCACGGCCCGCCGAGCCGGACCGGCGCCGCCGGCGCGGCGAGGTCCCAGATCTCGAGCCCGGCGAGGTTGGCCAGGTAGGCGCGCCCGCCGTCGACGAACAGCGTGTGGACCGAGACCTCGCCGTCGAGCTCGGTCCCGAACCGCGCGACCACCGCCGCCTCGGCGGGGACCGTGACGTCGACGACGACCACGCCGTCGACGTTCGACGCCATCAGCGCGTAGCGCGTCCCGCCGGGCCCGTCGACGACCTTGACGTCGTTCCACAGCTCGGCGGCCTCGGGGTAGGTCACGGGCACGTGGGCGAGCTCGACCATCGCCGCGGGGTCGGCGACGTCGACGACGCGCAGCCCGTCGTGGTAGCGCGCGACGTAGGCGACGTCGTCGACGACGCGGACGTTCACCGACAGGCCGTCGCCGGTGATCCCGACCGGCCACGGCGCGCCCGGCCCGCCCGCGAACTCGCCGCGCAGCGCGAGGCCCGCCGCGACCGGCTCGTCGAGCGGCGCGAGCGCGCGACCGCCCGCGGCGCCCTCGAAGCACGCCCCGGGGTTCGTCTCCGGATCCGCCGGGTTGCACGACGCGTAGTGGGCGACGATCGCGCCGTCGCCGGCGCGCGCGCACAGATCGGCCGCGCGCACCCGTCCGGTGTCGTCCGCCCACCGGACGATGAGGTCGTCGTCCGAAACCCGGACATGCGTCGCGTCGCGGCCGCTGATCACGCCGCCCCACCCGCCGCCGCCGAGATCGTCGACGCGGACGACCAGCGGGAACGTGTAGCCGCCGGCGTCGACCGCGAGGTGGTAGATCGCCTGCCGGCCGGCGGCGTCGGCGAAGCCGCCGGGGACGCAGCCGTCGCGGGGGAACTCGGCGGGGTCGTCGTACGGGCCGACGTCCTGCCAGGCGTCGGCGTCCGGAGGCGGGTCGGCGCCGGGGTCGCCGCAGGCGGCCAGCGCCCCCAGGACGAGGACCCAGCGCGGGACGAACACGCGAGCCGTGGGGCGAGACATCCCGGATACCGTAGCGATCTCGCGGCCTGCACCGCGACGGCGCCGCTCACAGGTCCTCGCGTGGCGCGCCGCGCGTGAGGAGCCGACCACGCTTTCGCGCCGCGTCAGAGCGACGGCGCGCGCGCCGAGCACATCCCCCCACGACCTGCAGCGCCGCGCACATTCTTGGACAGGTGGGATCGTGCACTGTAGACAGTAGGAACATGGGGCGTCACCCCCAGAAGCCGAGGCGCCCGCTGGTCTCGGCCGAGGAGCGGGAGCTGTTCCTCGAGGCCGTCGCCGGGACCCACCCGATCGACGAGCGGGAGCGAGTGCTCGTCCCTCCCCCGGCCCCGCCCCCGCGGGTGCTGCCGCGCCCGCCCGAGGTGCCCGCCCCGGTCGGCCTGGTCGTCGAGGGCGACGGCGAGGCGATCTCGGCCCGGGCGCCGGGCGTCAACCGGTCCCAGGTGAGCGATCTGCGCGGTGGACGCGTCCGTCCCGAGGCCACGCTCGACCTCCATGGCGAGTCCGCCGCCGCGGCCCGGCCCGCGCTGCGCCGGTTCCTCGTCGAGGCCGGCGCCCACCGCCGGCGCTGCGTCCTGGTCGTCCACGGCCGCGGGCTGCACTCCGACGGGGTCGCCGTGCTGCGGGACCTGGTCATCGGCGAGCTGGTCGGCGAGCTGTCCGGGCTGGTCCACGCGTTCGCGACCGCATCCCCGCGAGATGGGGGTTCCGGAGCGACCTACATCATGGTGAGATCATGACCATGGCGAGCTCGCTGTCCCGCGCGCTGCTCCGGCTGGTGCCGGTGCTGGCGTGCGCGGCGGTGAGCCTGCCGGTGCCGGCGATCGCCGCGCCCGCGCCGGCGCCCGCGGCGGCATCCGACAGCTCGGCCTCGCTCGCGCAGGCCCGCCCCGCCTCCAAGCGGCCGCACCGCAAGGCGAAGGCGACCAAGGCCAAGCGCTCGGCCGCGGCGACCAAGGCCGCCGACAAGCCGAAGCTCCGCCCCGATCGCGGCCACGTCGATCCGTCGCGCGTCGCCGCCAAGGCCAAGGTCGCCACCGGCGACCGGCTGCGCGACGAGAAGGCCACGCGCCGCGCCGATCCGGGGAACCTCTCGCTCACCGAGGCCACCGCCGCCGAGATCGAGAAGCTGCTGCGCGGCCCGATGCGCGACGGCACGACCTCGCTGTTCGTCGCGGACGCCGCGACCGGCCGTCCGGTGTTCTCGGTCTACCCCGACGATCCGCTCAACCCGGCGAGCAACGTCAAGCTGATCTCCACCGCCGCGGCGCTCGACATCCTCGGGCCTGACTACCGCTACCGCACCCGGCTCCTCGGGACCGCGCCCGACGCGGCCGGCGTCGTCGACGGCGATCTCTATTTGCTCGGCAGCTACGACCCGACGCTCGATCGCAAGGCGATGGAGGACCTCGCCGATCAGCTCGCCGCGCTCGGCACGACGCGCGTCGTCGGCGACGTCGTCGTCGGCGCCACGCCGACGCGCGACGGCATCTACCGCAGCTGGGGCGAGGTGATCGTGCAGGCCGCGGCGCCGGGCGAGCCGCCGGTCGTGACCGTGTCGTCGCCGTCGGAGCTCCTCCAGCTCGAGGTCACCGCGACGACCGCCAAGACCAAGCGCGTCCGCACCGGCGGCATCGTCGTCAAGACCGAGCTCGTCACCGACGAGCTCGGCCGGCAGCGGATGAAGATCGCGGTCAGCGGCAAGGTCGGTCGCGGCAAGCGCGTGGCGCGGGACATCTTCGTCAAGGAGCGCGCGCAGCACGCGGCGCACATCCTGCGCGAGGCGCTGCGCGCCCGCGGCGTCGAGCTCACCGGCGACGTCCGCGTCGCCGAGCTGCGCGACTACATCGACGGCTCGATCGCGCGCGGCTTCCTGCCGATGCCGCTGGTCGAGCACCTGTCCGCGCCGCTCGCGCAGATCGTCGCGCGCGTCAACAAGCGCTCGACCAACTGGCTCGCCGACCGCGTGATCATGACCGCGGCGGCGCACAAGTACGGCGAGAAGCCGTCGATGGAGCTGGCGATCAAGGCGATGTACGCCTGGCTCGACCGCCACACCGGCCTGGATCGCGACGACCTGGTGATCGACACCGGCTCGGGGCTGTCGTACAAGACCGAGCTGTCGGCGCGCCAGCTCGTGACGGTGCTGCGCGCGGCCCTCGGGGTCGAGGGCGTCACCGCCGCGCGTGACATCGCCGTCCAGGAGGCCTACCGGGCGTCGCTGTCGGTCGGCGGCGTCGACGGGACGCTGCGCGGCCGGTTCAAGTCCGACGCCCTGCGCGGCCACGTCCTGGGCAAGACCGGCACGCTGCACCGGGTGATCGCGCTGGCGGGCGTCGTCGAGGCCTCGCCGGACCGCCAGCTCGTGTTCGCGATCGTCAGCAACGGCCACCACCCGCGGTGGAAGCAGCGGGTCCGCGGCGCGCAGGAGAAGCTGGTGACGCTGCTGTGCGACTACCTGCACAAGCAGGCCGCCGCCGACCAGGCCGCGGCGGCGGTCCCGGCGGTGGTGACGCCCGCGGTCGCGCCGGACCCGCTCGAGCTGGTCGAGGCGACCACCGACCAGGTCGCCGCCGACGCCGAGGGCGAGCCCGAGGACGGCGGCGAAGGCGACGTCGAAGGCGACGGCCCGACGCCCGAGTGGTAGGCCGCCGCCAGCGCCCGCCCCGCTACTCGTCGGTGGCGAAGCTCTGCGCCAGCTTCTCGAGCACCGCCTGGTCCTCGAGCGTCGTCGTGTCGCCGCGCGTCTGCGCGCCGCTGGCGACCTCGCGCAGCAGCCGCCGCATGATCTTGCCCGAGCGCGTCTTGGGCAGCGCCTCGGCGAACCGGATCTCCTCCGGCCGCGCCAGCGCGCCGATCTGCTCGGCGACGTGGGCGCGCAGCTCGGCGGCGAGCGCGTCGCCCGCGGCCGCGCCCGAGCGCGGGGTCACGAACGCGACGATCGCCTGGCCCTTGAGGTCGTCCGGGCGGCCGACGACCGCGGCCTCGGCGACCTTGGGGTGCGACACCAGCGCGCTCTCGACCTCCATCGTCGACAGCCGGTGACCTGACACGTTGATGACGTCGTCGACGCGCCCCATGATCCAGAAGTAGCCGTCGGCGTCCTTGCGCGCGCCGTCGCCGGCGAAGTAGCAGCCCGCGATCTCCGAGAAGTACGTCTTCACGTAGCGCTCGTGGTCGCCGAAGATCGTGCGCAGCATCGACGGCCACGGCCGCCGCACGACGAGGAAGCCGCCCTCGTCGGGGCCGCACGGCGTCCCGTCCTTGCGCACGACGTCCGCGGCGATCCCGGGCAGCGGCCGCGTCGCCGAGCCGGGCTTGGTCGACGTCGCGCCCGGCAGCGGCGAGATCATGATCGACCCGGTCTCGGTCTGCCACCACGTGTCGACGATCGGGCAGCGGTCGCCACCGATCACCTTGCGGTACCACATCCACGCCTCGGGGTTGATCGGCTCGCCGACCGAGCCGAGCAGCCGCAGCGACGACAGGTCGTGCTTGGCCGGCCACTCGTCGCCCCACCGCATGAACGCGCGGATCGCCGTGGGCGCGGTGTAGAGGATCGTGACGCCCCACCGCGCGACCATCTCCCAGAACCGGTCCGGGCCCGGCTGGTTCGGCGCGCCCTCGTACATCAGGATCGTCGCGCCGCTGGCCAGCGGGCCGTAGACGACGTAGCTGTGCCCGGTGACCCAGCCGATGTCGGCGGTGCACCAGAACACGTCGCCGTCGCGCAGATCGAACACCATCCGCGTGGTGTAGGCCGCGCCGACGAGGTAGCCGCCGGTGGTGTGGAGGATGCCCTTGGGCTTGCCGGTGGTGCCGCTGGTGTAGAGCGAGAACAGCGGGTGCTCGCTGTCGTGCCCGCGGGCCTCGTGCACCGGCGACGCCGCGGCGACGAGGTCGTCCCAGAAGTGGTCGCGGCCCGGCCGCATCGAGATCTCGTTGTTGGTGCGCCGGACGACGACGACGTGCTGGACCGAGTCGACGTCGGGCATGCCGAGCGCGCGGTCGACCGACGCCTTGAGCGGCACGACCTGGCCGCGCCGCCACCCGCCGTCGGCGGTGATCACGACGCGGGCGCGCGAGTCCTTGAGCCGGTCGGCGAGCGCCTCGGCCGAGAACCCGCCGAACACGACCGTGTGCGGCGCGCCGATCCGCGCGCACGCCAGCATCGCGATCGCCGCCTCCGGCACCATCGGCAGGTAGATCGCGACGAAGTCGCCGGCGCGGACGCCGAGGGACAGGAGCGCGTTGGCGAACCGGCACACCTCGCGGTGGAGCATCCGGTAGGTGAGGACGCGGACGTCGCCGGGCTCGCCCTCGAACAGGATCGCCGCCTGGTTGGCGCGCGCCCCGCCGAGGTGGCGATCGAGGCAGTTGACCGCGACGTTGAGCTTGCCGCCGACGAACCACCGCGCGTCGGGCGGGTCCCAGTCGCACACCTTCGTCCACGGGTGCGACCACGCCAGCGCCCGCGCCTGCTCGGCCCAGAACGCGTCGGGGTCGGCCTCGGCGCGCGCCGCCATCGCGCGGTACTCGGCCTCGGACTTGACGTGGGCGCGCGCCGCGAACGGCCCCGGCGGGTCGAACCGGCGGTGCTCCTGCAGCAGCGAGCTGATCTCGGTGGTGGTCACGCCGCACCTCCCGTCCCGGTCACGACGGCGATCGCCTCGATCTCGACGCGGGCGTCGCGCGGCAGCCGCGCCGCCTGCACCGTCGAGCGCGCCGGCGGCGCCGCCGTGAACCGCTCGCCGTAGACCGCGTTGACCGCGGCGAAGTCGGCGAGGTCGGCGAGGAAGATCGTCGTCTTGACGATGTCGTCGAACCCGGCGCCCGCCGAGGCGAGCACCGCGCCGAGGTTGTCGAGCACGCGGCGCGTCTGCGTCGCGATGTCGCCGTCGACGAGCTGGCCGGTCCCCGGATCGAGCGGGATCTGGCCCGAGCAGAAGATCATCGTCGCGTCCCCGACGGGGACGGACACGGCCTGCGAGTAGGGACCGATCGCCGCGGGGGCGGCGGTCGTGCGGAGGACGGTGCGCGCCATGGCCCCCGTTCGTATCACGAACGCGCGGCGCGCCGGCCCGCGGCGCGGCCACGCCCGGCGCGCCGGCTCAGAACCGCGCGCGCAGCTCGTCGGCGGTGGCGCCGCGCAGGATCGCCGCGTGGACCTGCTCGGCGACCTCGCGCTCGACCGTCACCGGGCCGTCGACCGGGACGCCGAGCCACTGGAAGTTGTCGATCAGCACGGTCGAGTCGTAGATGTGGTCGCCCTCGTCGAACAGGTGGAACGTCAGCGTGATCGTCTCGCCTGGCGTGACCGGCGCGATCGTGTGCAGCCAGCCGGTGCCGCCATACTGCTCGAACCCGGTGCCGCCGAGCCCGGCCGCGCCGGTGCAGTTCGGCCCCAGCCCCGGGTTGCACTCGTCGAAGAACCCGGTGTTGATCGTCACCGGGCGGCCGGCGTCGTCGAACGAGATGTTGCCGTCGAGCTCCTGCGAGTCGAGCATCGCCAGGAACGTGTCGTCGTAGCTGGTGCACACGAACGTGGGGAACTCGCCCGACATGAAGTTGAAGTCGAACATGATCGCCTGCGCGTTCGTCGGCACGTTGATCTGGAACGTCAGCTCGACGTAGTCGTTGACCGTCGTCGGATCCGCGCCGCCGCAGCCGTCCGCCGGGTCGGGCTGGGGCGACGGGTGCGGGCGGCTCGTCGCGGGCGCGGCGTCGGTGCCGGGCACGACCGCGACGAACCCGGCGTCGCCCGGCTCGCGCGCCAGGCCGGTGGACAGCACCGCGAGCGCGGCGCCGGCGCGCGGCGTGTTCATCCCGCCGAACCGCGGCTTGATCGCGTGCTGCGCCTGCGGGACGCTGGACTCGAACGTCGCGCTCTCGAGCCAGTCGCCGCACAGCTCGACCGCGGCGGCGTAGTCGCCCGCGTCGGAGCCGGTGAGCGCGGCGTCGCAGGTCTGCGCGCCCTCGTCGATCAGCCCGTCGCAGTCGTTGTCGACGCCCTCGGCGACGATCTCGCCGTCCTCGTTGACGGTGACGTTGACCTCGACCGCGCCGGGGTTGACCAGCGGCTCGCGATCGTCGCAGTCGCCGGCGACGTTGGAGTAGCCGTCGCCGTCGTCGTCGACCGTGGGCAGGTCGTCGTCGACCACGCCGTCGCAGTCGTTGTCGATGTCGTCGGCCTGCTCCGGCGCGCCCGGGTAGGTGTCGTCGTCGGTGTCGTCGCAGTCGCCGGTGCCGGGCGTGAAGCCGTCGCCGTCGTCGTCGGTCGCCCACGGATCGCGCGCGTCGGGCATGCCCTCCCCGGCGCCGGCGCCGTCGGACGAGCCGCACGCGGCGATCGCGGCGAGCAGGAAGGTGGAGAGCAGCGTGGACGAACGAAGGGTGGCCGAACGAAGAGGCATCGGGAGCCGGAGGATGCAGAGGACGGGTATCCGGTGCAACCACATTCGCGCACGTGTGATCGAACACGAACTTCGGTGATGTAGAGCAGTTAGCGGCGCCGGAGGCAGATCCCGCCGCGCCTTGACACCCGCGTTTCGGTTGAGTACAAGCGTTCCCCTCGGGCGCTTAACTCAGCGGAAGAGTGTCACCTTCACACGGTGAAAGTCGTAGGTTCGATCCCTACAGCGCCCACGACGGATTCGGCAGCGATAGTCGGCGGTTGGCCCCTGGCGCGCACGGGGACTGGGCGCGCCGCGCGTGGGCGCACCCCACTTCGCACCCCACGCCGGACGCGACCTAGTTGACCTGCTCGCGCGTCTGTGTGCTTGCTCGGGGATGGCGAAGAAGAAGCCCCTCGTGGGCACGCGCGGAGCGGCTGGTCTGCGCGATCCAGGGCGGCCGCCACGAGGGTGGACCAGGGCATCCGGACTGCGACGTCCGCGGCCAACCGCTCGAGGTGAAGGCGTACAAGCGCCCCGTGACCCCGGGCGTGATCGACCGCGAGCTCGCGCGCTACGCGCCCGGAACAACTCTCAGGGGAGAGGGCGGAGGAACCGCTGCCGGTCGGCCAAGCCGATCATCTGCGCGCCGATCGGAGGGTTCAGCCCCAGCGCGCACGCTCACGCGCGGCGCCGTGGCGTGACGTTGGACCGCTGCACGCTGCCACTTCGCGGGCTGGGCCGCGGCCGGCGTTGAGGCACGGCCGGCGTTGCAGCACGTGGCGCGGAGCCCCGAGTTGAGCCCGGCGGACCTTCCCTCGTTGCTCACCGCCGACCAGGTCGCCGCCGGGCCTACGCGGCGATCGGGCGACCCGTCGCGATGCTGATCACCGCCGCCAGCGCGCCGCGCACCTCCTCGCTGCTCGCCGTCGAGTAGTGGCGCTGCATCGCCGGCGTCGCGTGCCCGGAGATCGCACGCGTGACGACATCGTGGATCCCGGCGGCGCGGGCCAGGTCCTGGTAGGTGCGCCGCATCCCGCGCGGGGTGAAGCGGTACGGCAGGCCGATCGCCTTCGACACGGCGACGAACGGCTTGTCGAGAACCGACGCCGAGCGAAAGCCACCGGTCTCTCCCGGAAACAGCAGCTCGCTGTCGTGCATCTTGCCCTTGAGCGCCGCGGCGTGCGCGCCGAGGACCTCGACGAGCTCGGCCGGCAGATGCAGCCGTTGATGGAGGTCGGTCTTCGTCGTCTCCATCACCTCGTCACGGCGTGTGTGCGAGCGACGGATCAGCAACACGCCGTCGCCCCACTTGACGTCGGCCTGTGGCCCCGACCGGCGCAGCGGCCGCAGGCTCGACGGCCGCAGCCCGGTGGCGAAGCCCAGCAGCACGAACGCGTAGTGCTGCGGGAACCGGACGCGCATCTCCTCGAGGAACCGCGGCACGTCGGCCGGCGCGAGCGAGTTCGGCTCCTCCTCGGTGTAGACGCGGTGCTCGCGGGTATCGAAGGGCTCGACGCCGCGCATCGGGTCCTTGATGTCGAAGTCGTCGGCCGCCTCGCCGAGCACCTGGCGGAGGACCGCGAGGATCGTGTTGGCTGTCGTCGGCGCGATCTCGCCGGCGCGGATCCGCGCCGCCACCTTGGCCTGCCAGGCCTTCACATCCGGCGGACGGATGCGGTCGATGTAGAGGTCGCCGAACGCCGGGATCAGGTGGCGCTCGAGCACGACGCGCCACTTCTCGCGCCCCTTCGCCGATCGGATGTTGCCGAGGTCGACCTTCCGCTCGAAGACCGTCGCCGAGTACTCGGCGAACCTCGGCGCCGTAGGCGTCGCAGGCTCGAACGCGCCGGCCCTCACGCGCTCGAGCTCCGCCTGCAGCCAGGCGAACGCGTCGCGCGCCTTGGACACGTCGGGCAGCGCCCGATCGATCTCGCGCCGCTTCCCGGTGCGCGGATCGAGCACCCGCGCTCGAACGTGGAAGCCACCGTCACGGCGTCGCCAGACGCCTGGCAGCTCGGGCCGCGCCGAGATCCAGTCACGCGACCGGCGGATCCAGTCCTGCGCGGTCACCCTGCCCCCGTGCCTGCGAGCAGGGCCACGTGTGCTGCGCGTGCACCGTGGCTCTCGCCTGCGGCGCTGAGATGCATCGCCTCCAGCTCCTCCTCGTCGGGCGATCGGGCGAAGTGCTCCATCCCGAGGAGCGCGTGCGCGAAGGCCGCCGGGTCGCGGCCAAGCAGCGCGACGCCGGCGACCAGCCAGCGGTGCACGAGTTCGGCGAGCTCGGGTTCGACCGCGAGGACCTGGTCGAGCGCCGGGACGAGCCGCGCGTCGACGCCGGCGCGCACCGCCGCGGCCGCGGCCGCCTCGAGCTCGACGACGGCGCCGGGCCAACCGGCCTGGCGACGCTCGGTGAACCGCACCGCGGCGCGCTGCAGGCGGCCGCGGGCGGTCATTGGACCACCTCGTGCGCCTGCAGGCACCCGAGCTCGCTGCGGGTGGTCACTTGCCACCTCCGCTCGCCGCGGCGGCCCGCGCCAGGAGCACCGCGCACGCAGCGGTGCGCTCCCCGGGAGACACCGCCCGGAACGCGGCGAGCAGTTCGCGCTCCTGCGGCGACACCAGCGCCGCGGTGGGCTCCGGGTTCACGGCGGCGTCGACCTGGTCGTCGTCCACGACCAGGCCGAGCTCGGCCGCCCGGTCGTAGGCCCACGCAACCATCTGCGCCGCCACCTCCTCGTCGTCCAGTCCCTCGGCCTCGGCGACCGCCCGCCACGTCGCGGCGTCGGCGACCGCCTCGGCCTCGGCAACGACGAGCTCCGGCGCCCGGCCCGGCCGGATCGGCGCCGCAGCGGTGCCACTCGGCTCGACCAGCCTCCGCTCGCGGTCCTCGGCCGCGGCGCGGTCGGCGGCGTCCTTCCGCTGGAACTCGCGGCGCGGCAGCGCCAGGTCCTCGAGGACCTCGAGCGAGTCGCCGAAGTAGGCGTGGTAGGCGGCGCCGATGATCGCGTCCGACATCGCCAGGTACAGCGTGAAGTCGTCGCGCTCGAGGATCTCGAGCGCGCGCTGCACCTGGCGGCGGCGAGCCGCCGGCGCCAGCTGGAGCCGCGCCGCGCGCGCGGCGACCAGCTCGACCTCGCGCTCGTCGAACGCCCCGCTCTTGGCGGTCAGCTCGTCCTGCTGCAGGACCTGGAGCGCCTCGGTGATCAAGCCGGCACGGCGGACCATCGCGCGGCGCCGGTCGTCCTTCGACGTCGCCGACCAGCGCACCGCGCCGGTCTCGTCGACCGTGCAGCAGGCGAGGCCTGCCGACTCCAGGTCGGCGAGCTCGCGCTCGACCGCGCTGGCCGGCGACCTCACCGCCGCCAGCAGCGCGGCCGCCGGGTGGGCGACGCGGACGTCGCGGTAGAGCCGCTCGAGCAGCTCGGCGCGCACGAAGGCGCGATGGTCGTCGCCGGCGGCGACGGACGCGGGAACCCCATCGACGGGGGCGCACTCGGTGGACTCGGACTTCAGCATCTGTCCCTCCTCTGGGCGCAGGCGCGGCGGCGCGCCCCCCCACCTCGGCGGGGTGAACGCGCCTCCACGGCTGGCGCCGCGCAAGCCCCGCCCACCGGCTTCCGTGCCGACGAGAAGTTGCAACACACCCCATCCGAACGGAGGTGGCCAGCAGGCGGGAGAGCGTGTGTGGTTGTCGTCCGGCGGCGGTTGCGCTCCGTTCGGGCTAGGGGTGTGTTGCAAGGGCGAGGCTCTCACGGCCGCCCGCCACCGCGCAAGCACCGCCCGACCGGCGGCATCCCGGCGCTACCCGGTCGCGGGCGCTTCCGGCTGCTCGTCCACGAGCCAGGCGGCGATCCGCTGGGCACCGAGCGCCATCAGCGTGGCGCGGTCGCGGCGAGCGACAGCCGCGGCGAGCTCGGCGCGCTCGCTGAGCGTGAGCGCGCTCGACGGTTCGGTGCGAGCGACCACGTCGTAGTAGGCGGCCATCAGGCCGGCGAGCTGTGCCTCGTCGGCCTCGCCCCACTCCTCGACCGTGCCGAGCGCGAGCTCGGGCCGGGCCGGGTCGCGCACCGCGCGCGCCAGGATGAGGACGCTCTCGTGCTTCGAGACCTCCTGCCGCGGCTCGGGCAGCGGCCCTCGCTCCTTCTCGGCCGCGGCGTGCCACGCCGCCAGCTCCAGCGAGACCTCCTGCTCCTCGCGGCGCGACAGCCGGCGCAGCTTCGCGCGGACGTCGGTGCGCGGCACGACGACGTCGACGAGTAGCCGCGCGCCCGAGAGCGCTGCTGCCAGCCGCGATTCGGTGGTCGCCGGCGGCGCGGGCGGGGAGCCCTTTGGGCGGATGTCCATCAGTTGCCTCCCGGGCGAGTCCGATGCCCCGCCGCGTTGGCGGTCGTCCTCGCCAGCTCGTTGCCGTCGGCCTTCAGCGTGACGACGATCGGCGGGATGCGCGCGCCGAACGCGCGGGCCTGGGCCTGGACCAGGCCGGCCATCGCCTCGCGCACGCCCTTGTCGACGCGCGCGTTGGAGCCGCTCGACTCGGCCAGGTAGCCGGCGCCGGCCTCGAACATCCGCCCGAAGTCGCCGATCTGGCCGACCGTCCCGCCCTTGCCGTAGGCGCGGAAGTCGCTCACCGCCTCGGACGCCGACTGGCCAGCGGCGGCGCCCGTCTCTCCAAGCGCTCGGTCGTCGACGAGCTGCTCGGTGTCCGCGAACTGATCCTGCAGCCACTCCACCGCCCTCCTCACCGCCTCGATGGCGAACATCGCGCGCTCCAGGTTGTCTGCGAACTGCGCGATCCGCTCGGGCGTGAACGCCTTCGCGATGGCCAGCTTGATGTTGTTCAAGCTCCGCTCCATCTTCCCCGCCGGGCTGGCCATGTACGTGTCGAAGTCCTTGCCGATCGACTTCGCGTCGGTGGTCTCGACCAGGCCGCGGAAGTCGCCGTAGTTGTCGGTCAGCGCCTGCACCGCGAGCAGCGCCTCCTTCGAGCCCAGCACCTCCGCGAGCTTCGTCGGATTCTTCATCAGCTTCGAGGCTCCGATGTCGCTCACGATGGCGGCGAAGTTGCGGAGCTTGCCCTGCTCGTCGAAGACCTTCACGCCCGCCTTCTTCAGCTTCTTCCCGTTGCGGACGAGCGCGCCCATCAGCGCCTCCATCCCCGTGCCGGCCTCCGACGCCGAGCCGAAGTTGCGCTTCACGATCTGCAGCGCCGCGCCCATCTCCTTGACGCCGTCGGCGCCGGTGCCGCCGGCGAACTTCTGGAACATGGCGCTGATCGACGGCAGCAGCGAGGCGAGGTCGGCGAGCTCGACGGCGCCGGCCTTGCCCTGGGAGTTGATGATCGAGAAGACCTCCTCGAGCTGCGAGGGGTCGACCTTCAGGTTCTGCGCGAGGGACGCGCCGGCGGTGGCGACCTCGTCCATCGACGCGCCCGTCGCCTGCGCCACGCGGGCGAAGACCTTCACCGCCGCCGCCGCGCCCTGCGTGTCGCCGGTGAGCGCCTGGTATGCCGCCGCGCCGGACATCAGCTCGTTGCGGGCGACGCCCGTGCTCGACGACAGCTCCGCCATCGACGTGCGAAAGGCCACCATCTCGTCGAGGCTCTTGCCCTGCGCGATCGCCATGCGAGTCATGGCCCGCTCGAACTTCATCACCTCCCCGACGCCCGCCTCGAGGATGCCGAAGCCGATGCCGATCGGGTCGAACGCCCGACTGACGAATCCGGCCGCCTTGCCTGCGCCACGGCCGAGCATCCCGCCCATCTGCTTGCCGGCGGCGAGGAACTTCGAGCCGCGCCCGGGCGGCGGCGCCGGCCACAGCTTCCGCTGCGCGTCCTTCCCGAAGGTGGAGAGCTTCGCCGAGGCGACGCCCAGCCCCCGCCCGAGCTTGCTCGGGTCGGCGTGGAGCTCGACGCGCGCGCGCCGCGCGCCGCTCACCGCCGCCACCGGCCGTCGTTGAGGTGGCGCGCGCGCAGCGCCGGCCACTGCCGCACGAGCGTCTCCTCGGCCATGGTCCCGCCGCCCAGCAACTTCTTGATCCGCTCGACGTCGACGCCGGCGGCGGCGCACTCGGCGGCGACCGCGGCGAACCCGGGCGTCACGTCGCGCTCGGCGAAGCCGGCCGCGGCGAGCATGGTGCCGGCCAGCGAGTCCTTGCTGGCGCCCGGGGCGAGCTGCTGAGCGATCGCCAGCGCGCGATCGAATCGCGCGGGGCCCATCTCCGCACGACAGACCTCGACCGCGCCAGCGCGGTCGTAGCCGTACCCGTTGCGGGTCATGGCCGCCTCGCCGGCCGGGACGCGCGGCACGCGACTGCTCGGCTCGCCGCGCGCCGCCTCGCGCCGGTCGATCGCTGCCTCGGCGCGCAGCACGCGAGACGCCGCCTCGCGCCGGTCGTTGTCACGGCGCTCGAGCTCGGCCTCGATCTCCGCCGCGGTGGCACCGCGACCGTAGGACTTCGTCTGCAACGACATCACGATCCTGCCTTGGCGCCGTGGCGCCGTTCGATGTTGCGACGCGCCGGCGCCGGCGAGGCCTCGCCGGACGACGCGTCGATCACGATCCCGAAGCTCGCCACCATGTGCAGCGCTTCGAGCTGCACCTCGCCGCTGCTCTCCCACGTGCCCGTCGGCTGGTTCATGGTCGCGAGCTGCGCACGCAGGCGGCGCAGCCAGTAGCCGGCCAGCCCCCCCAGCTCGCGCTCGTCCGCGGCGTCGATCGCGGCGTCGATCGCCCCGATGATCCGCGCCCGCGCGGCGTCGAGCTCGGCGGCCCACGCCTGCACGACCGCCTCCCGCTGGCGGGTGTACTCCTGCGCGACGCGCTCCCGCTCTCGCTGCAGCGCCACGCCGTTGGCGGTCCACGCGTCGGCTCGGGCGAGGTCCTCGGCCGTCGCGAGCTTCTCGGCGTCGCGGAGTCGCTGCAGCCGCGCCAGCTCCGCCGCCTCCTTCGCCCGCAGCGGCGCGAGGTCCGGGAACTTGGGCACCGGAGCGCCGACGTCGCGCGCCAGGCGCTCGAACCACGGCGGCGCGTCGCCGGCCGCGCCCCACGCGTAGAACTTCACCGGACCGGGCGCCGGCGCCAGGTCGGCCGGCGCCGCGCGGAACTCCGCATCATCGTCGCGCACGGGCGGCAGCCCGTGGCCGACCAGCGCGCGCCGCGCGCGACGGGCCTCGAGGCCAGGCACGTTCGACACGCAGAACATCAGCGCCGACCACGCCCAGCGCGCGCGGCGATCGCCGGTGTCACGCGCGGCCAGCGCCGCCGCGACCGCGGCCTGTGCCTCGCCGGACGACGCCGGCAGCTCGATCCGAAGGTCGCGCGCGAGCTCGACCAGGTGCGCGGCCGCGGGCGCCATCGGCTCCGGGTTCTCCAGCCGCTGCAGGCGCCGGTCGATCGAGTCCCGAAGCGCCCGCAGCGCGCGGCCGTCCACCTCGTAGGAGAGCAGCAGCCGCGGCAGCTTCTCCAGATCGCGCCGCAGCTCGTGCACGTCGGACGGCCTGGCGCCGAACCGCGCCAGCGTCACGCGCCGCAGCTCGCCCGCGGCGGCGGCCTGCCACGACGGGTCCGCGTGCTTCGCCGTGAACCCCTCGGGCACACGGTGCGGAACCCGGCCCTTCAGCCACTCGAACGTCGCGTCCAGCTCACTGGCTCCATCGCTCCTGAACATCTCGGTCATCGTCGTCCTCTGGCCCGGTTGATGGCGTCGCCGGTTCTGGGCCTTCCCCCGGCGCGGCCGGCGCGCGCACTGGCGCACCTGGCATAAAAGGGCCGCCCCGTGCTCGATGGCGCGACGTTCGCGGCACGTCGCGCCTGCCTGTCCCCAGGGCTCGAGCACGGTGCGGCGAACGTCACCGCTGTCCGCCGCGGCGCCGGACGTCGTCCGGCACCATCGTCGTGACCATGTCCTCGCCGGCGAGGCCGGGGCCAAGGGCCGCACGCTCGAGCTCCGCGAGCACGTCCTCGTGAACCATCAGGCGACCGCCGACCTTGACCGCCGCGAGGCGGCCCATCGCGATCAGCTTGCGGATGCCGGGCTCCGACCGCCCGAGCCTGGCCGCGACCTCGTCGGTCGCGAGCAACCTGCGGCGAGTGTCCGGCGCGGCGTGGTTCGTCTGTTGAGACATCGTGTTCTCCGTGTTGCCCTGGGCGTGTTTCGCAACGTCACTCGACGCCCGGAGCGGCGGACTCATTTGTCACCGCGGGATCGACGTTCTTCCCGCTCGTCGCGACGCGCAGGCTCGGCGCCGGCGCGGGGGCGACCGCGACGCCCGACCGGCGCAGGACGCGCAGCGAGGTTGCGGCGTCGCCGCGATCGTCGACGGGCGCCTCGACGAGCAGCTCACGCAGGCGGTGTGCCCACCAGGCGAGCACGCCGGCCGGCTCGCGGGCTTCGAGCTCGTCGAGCGCCTGGTCGACGCCGGCGACCAGGCGGGCGCGAACGGCCTCGACGCCAGTCGCCCACTTCGCGGCGGCGTCGTCGTCGAACGGCGACGCCGCGGGCCACGGCGGCATGGGCGCGCCGATCGACTCGGCGATCTGCTCGAGCCACGGCCTGGGATACGGCTCGCGTCGCACCACGAACGCCTGGCGCGTGCGCCGCAGCTCGGAGGCGGGCGCCGACCACGCGGCGTCATCGGCGCGCACCGGCGGCAGCCCCCAGCCGACGAGGGCGTGCCGGGCCCGCACCGCGTCGATGCCCGGAGGCTCGGCCGACACGCCGCGGAGGTCGCGCCACAGCGCCGCGGCGCGACGGTCGCCGAACGACCACGCCGCGAACGCGTGCCCGATGCGCCGACGCAGCTCGCTGGCGTCTTCGCCGGCGGCGTGCTCGAGCTCGAGGTCGCGCGCGAGCTCGAGCAGGTGGACAGGGAGCGGCGCGGGCGCCGCGGAGATGGAGACGGACATGTGGTTCATCCTTCCTGCACGCTCGACGGCGTGCGCGTGAACTTGTCGACCTCGGCGCCGGTGCTCACCCAGCCGGGCCGCGTCTCGCGCGCGTAGAGATCCACGCGCGCGGGCGACTTGCAGCAGCGCTCGACCAACTCGAAGAACTCGTCGGGCTTGCGCGAGTGCTCGCGCCGCGTGGCCTCGATGAGCGTCGTCGCCGGGGCGAAGTTGACGACCGGGCGCCCGCGGACGGCGACGATGGCGTGTTCGGTGACGTTGCGCCCCCAGTTCCCGACCCCGGGCCGGGCCGCGCCCTCGTCGGTCCGCTTCACCCACGTCCAGATCGTCTTCGCCTCGAAGCCCCACGCCGAGGCGACACGCGCGCCGCTGCCGTCGGAGAGGAACGCGTTCGTCACCCACAGGAACAGCACGCAGTCGTCGTCGGCGAACTCGATGCAGCCGCGCCCGACGTCCATGCACTCGCGCTCGCCGATGCGCGCGCGGCAGACATCCTCGACGCTGAGGGTCGGGTAGCCGACGCGCCCACGGTGGGTCGGATCCTCGGTGCGCGTGTCGTAGCGCCACGGCGGGTCGGCGACGATGACGCCGAACCGCCCCTCGGGCGGCAGGAACGTCCGCACCTTCTCGCTCAGCGCGGCGAGCTTCAGCTCCTTCATCGCGCGCGAGAACTTGGGCGGACTGCCGGCGTCCGCGGCGCGCGCGAGCTCGCGGGCGCGTTCGCGTGCATCGGCGGGGAGCAGCAGCCGCGCAGGGGCCGCGCCCTTCGACTGCTCGACCAGCACCCCCTCGTCCGCCGCGCGCCGGAACGCGGCCGCGTACTGCACGGTGCGGCGGGACGACTTGCCCTTGCCCGCCGCCGCGGCCAGGCCGGCCCATCCCGCCTCGGGGTCCGGCGCATCGGTGCGCTGGTGTTCGAGGCGGCGGCCGCGGGACGCCTTCCCGCCGCGCCGGCGCCCGTCCTCCAGCCGCGCCCTCGCCAGCTCGTCGAAGTGGGCCTTCACGCGCGGCTGGGTCAGCAGCCAGCCCAGCGCGTTCTCGTCGAGGTGGCGCCGGGTCAGGTTCATCGCCAGCACGTAGCCGAGGGGGGTGCTCGGCGCCTGCTCGAGCTGGTCCCACGCGATCGTGCGCAGCGTCGGCATGTCCGACGCGGCCCAGCGCTCGGCGACCGCCTGCGCGCGCAGCTCCTCGATCGCGCGCGCGCGGTTCCGCCCGTCGAGGATCCGTCCCTGCTCGTCGAGCACGACCGGCTCGAGCTGGCCGTTCTCGCGGATGTCCGCCTTCAGGGCGGCGAAGGCCTCGCCCTGCATCATCGGGAACAGCTCGGCGTCCGGGTGGACCTCGAGGTTTCCAATCTTCGTCATCGAAACACTCCCTTCATCTCCTTCGCCCGCGTGAGGTGTCTCGCGCCGCGGTACTCCGACTTGGAGCGCTTCAGCGGCGGGCGGCCGAAGAAGCGATAGGCGACGTAGCTGGTGGCGTCCGCGACGTGCGCGAACGGCGACCGCGAGTAGGGAGCCCCGTTCCGGATCTCCCACTTCCGCAGCGCCTCGGCGGTGCGAACGCAGTGCCGGGCGACGAACATCCGCCGCCGGCCGCTCGCCGCCTTCAGGCGGGCGTTGGTGACCTTGCAGCGCTCGATCCGGTCCGGGTTGCGGTTGCTCTCGCTCTGCGGCCGGTGGAGCTCGCTCCATCGGCGCGCGCGGAACACCCGATCCGAGGTGCGCCCGCGGCTGTGCGCGCCGTCCTGCCACCAGGCGGACGCATCGAGCACGCCCGCGCAGTGGACCGGCGACTCGGCGGCGTCGCCCTCCTCGCGCCACCCGCGATATCCCTCCTCGAGGCGACGCGTCGGCGTCCAGCGCCCGAGGCGCTCGAGCTCGTCGAGCAGGTCCTGCTCGTCGGCCCGCTCGGCGACGACCTCGTCGACGATCCAGAGCAGTGGCTCTCGCTCGACGTCGGCGGGGTCGACGAAGAACTTGCAGACGATGCCGACCATCGCGGGCGTCTGCTGGAAGTCGAGGCCGACGACGTAGCCGGCGGCACGTCCGAGCTCGCGCTTGGTGACGTCGGCCGTGACGTCGATGAAGTCGAGCGGAGGGTCGCGCAGGCTGTCTCGGTCGCTCCACGCGTGGAAGACGACGTCGCCGATCGGCGTGAACAGGCCGAGGACCTCGCGCTGGTAGGTCTTCTCGTCCTCCTCCTTCGCGAGCGACAGCAAGACGTCCTGGTCGATCCACGGGTTCCCCCTGGGATCGAAGTCGAACGCGACGGCGTCGATCGTGGCCGACGCCGCGCCGGTGTACTGGTCTTCCACCCAACGCCCGATCGGGGAGTCCGGTGGGTTCGCCGCGATGAGCACCAGCCCGCCGGTGTCGAGCGCGCTGCGCAGCTTCGTGAAGGCGCTGCGGCTGTGCATCTGCCCCTCGTTGAGCAGCGCGAAGTCGACCTTGCCGGCCTTCAGCCGCCCCGCCCGCGCGCCCGACCGCAGGATGATCCGCGACCGGTTGGCGAGCCGGTACGTGATCACCTTGTTCGCGCCGCGCGCGCTGCGCGTGCGCCAGTCGACCGGGAGCAGCTCGAGCAGCGCCTGGTCGAGCTCGTCGCCCGTGTCCTCGGTCGGGCTCACCGCCCAGATCGTGGTGCCCGGGTTCATCACCGCGAACACCACCAGCGCGACCAGGGAGAGGTGCGTCTTCCCGCTCCGGCGGCCGCCGACGAGGAGCGCGGAGAAGACGCGATGGAAGCCGGACCAGTCGCCGGTCCCGTAGCGGCGGAACCAGTCGGCGAGCCAGCGCGCGGCCGCCTCCTGCCCGCGGTGCACGCGCAGGACGCGCGCTGTCCGCGCCTCCGCACCCGACCACGCCTTCTCGCGCCGGTCCCAGCGCCCGCCGACGAGCAGCAGCTCCTCCTCGTTCTCGGACCGCCATCGCCGGCTGCCGTCCGGCAAGCGATCGACGTCGGCGACCCGCAGGGAGACGCTGAGGTCGACGTACCGGCGGGTGTTGCCCGCCGTGTGGTCAGCGAGCAGGCCGACGGAGCGCCTTGCGCGTCCCATCGTTCACCTCTTCCACGCTGGGGCCCACCTCGGCCTCGTCGCTCAGCGCCTCCTCGGCGCGGCGCACGAGCGCCTCGGCGTGCTGGATCACATCGAGCGGCGCGACCGATGCCGAGCACCGCGCGTCGGCGCGAAACGCCTCGTTGAGCTCCTTGGAGATCTTGCCCTGCAGCCGCAACCACGCGACGCGCGCGACGCCGGCGGCCCACCACTTCATGAGCTTCAGCGGATCGTCGTAGGGCGGCTCGCCGAAGAGCGCGAGCAGATCGGCGTCGAGGCGCCCGCGCGGTCGCCCGCCCTTCCGCTTCTGGCTCGCCGCATCCCGCGCCGCGCGCGGCGGCGCGGCGGGCGACGAAGACGCGGCGCCGCGGCGCGGGCGCGGCCTCACGGGTAGCCGCCGTTCTCGTCGCGGATCGCGGCGGGCGGCGAGGTTTCAGCCCGATTCGGGGATCGCGTCCGGCGTGTGTTCAGAGCCGGGGTGCTGTCCCTTTTGCCCGCAGGACTTTCAGCGTTTTCGCGCACTTGCACGCCGCCGGCGCCGCGACGTGATTCCGCGTGCTTGCGCGCGTGGATCCTGGTGCCGTCCGCGAGCGCGACACCGCGCGCGCGAGCCGCGGCGGCGGCGCGGCGAACCTGTCCCCTCGCCTTCCGAGCGCTGACGCCGAGGACGATCGGCAGCGCCGCCGCCGCCGGGCCGCCCGCGGCGACCACGAGCGAGCAGGTCTCCGGCATCGCGGCGATGCGCGCCACGACGAGCTCGGCGAGCTGCTCGAGCTCGGCGTCCGTGCGCGGCCGGAGCACGCGCGGTTGGGCGCGCTCACCCGCGACGCCATGGACGCGCAGTCCATCGCCTCGACGCTCGTCGCGCATGACGTCGAGCGCGAGGTGGTGTCGGCACCCGACCCAGGGGCAGGGACCTTCAGCCCAGCCGTCGCGCTGGCAGTCGCCCCACGTGCGCGGACGCGGCATGGTCGCGTCGAGCGTGGCCGGAGAGATCGCCTCCGGCGCCACGGCGACCGCCGTGCCGCGTGCATCGACGGAACGCCCTTCCGCAGCGCTTGCACACCGACACCGCGACCGCCCCGCTGCATGGTCCGGCGATGGCGAGGGCGCAGGTAGACATGACTCGAAGTCCACCGCGTCGGCAGGCTCGGCGCAAGCCTTCACGCGGCACCGCCCCCGCGCTCGGCGTCCTCGCCATCCACGCGCACCACGCGCAGCTCGGCGCGACGAGGACCGCGGAGCAGCTCGACGAGACGATCACCGGCGCCGGTCGGCGGCCGTCCGCTGGCGACCTCCGTGTCGAGCACGGCCAGCGCCTTGCGCAGTGTCGCGCCGTCGCCGTTGGATACCTCGAGCGCCTCCGCGAGCGCGTGCATGATCCCGCCCGACTCGAGCCCTGGGATGGCACACCGCCACGACACAGCGCGCACGAGCAGCGCCTCGCGGGCTGCGTCGGCAAGCTCCGCGCGCGCACGCGCGCGTTCTGAGATCTGATCAGGGTCAGGAAGAGGAAGAGGAAGAGGAAGAGGGGCTGGCGGCTTGCTGGCCGCGTGGCTGGTAACGGGCCAGCCACGCGGCTGGTCCGTTGCTGGCGGTGCGGCTGTCGACCCTCCAGCCACGTGGCTGGTCGTCTGCTGGTCACGCCGCGATCGGAGGCGGCCGCCCGCATCCCGCTCGGCGCCTGCGGCGCGCGCCTGCCCTGCCCGCGTCGACCGAGCCGCGAGCTTGCCGTACCACTCGATCGCACCAACGGCGGGGAGTACCCGGAGCACGATCTCGCCGTCCGCGACCGGGGCGACGCGAGCGCCGATCGCAGCGGCCCACTCGGTCGCCTCGTGATGGTCAGCGATCTCGGCCAGGCCAACCGCGACGAGGTGGTCGGCGGCGGCATCGTCACGCAGGAGCGCCGCGAGTTCGGCGCGCGTGGCGGTGTGGCGCTGCGCGCTGGTGAGGTGGTGTAGCAAGCGGGCCAGGGCGCCGGCCGTGTGCTCCGGTGCGGCGTGGCCGAGACGAGCGCGAAGGAGCTCGATCTCGACTGCTGCCCCCGTGATCCACGACGAGGGCACGTCGATCACCTTGGGCCCGGCCACTACGATTGCCCTCCGGTCGGAAGGAGAGCCTCGAGCAGCCAGCGCTCCATTCGCGCGGCGGTCGCGACGTCGACCGCGCGCAGCTCGGCCTGAGCGTCGAGCAGCTCGACGACGGCCGTCGCGACGCGATGCGACTGCGGCGACGGCCGGGCGGCCGGCAAGCGGAACAGGTCTAGCGTGCTGATCGCGGCACGCGCTGCCGCAGTTGGCGCACGTGTACCGAAGCGCGCCGCGAGCGCCGCGACCAGGTCGACGACCACCGCGCGGTCCTCGGCGCCCAGGTCGCGGATCTCACCGGCGAGCTCCGCGACCAGTCCGAACGCCCACTCCAGCGGGGGCGTCGGATCGGCGCGAAGGGCGCGGCGACGGCGGCTGGTCATGCGCGACCTCGGAGCGCGGGGCCGGCGACGACGGCGAGCGCCGCGGAGGCGCGCGGCGTCACCGCGCACCTCGAGCTGCGTCGCGGATGCGCGTGATCGCGCTCTCGCGGCTCGACGCCGGCGCGCGATCGCGTGCATGACTCTGAGTCGCGGCGCTCGGCGTCGCCGTGTCGCCGGCGGCGAGCGGCTCTCCGGCGAGCCAACGGTCGACGTCGGCGAGCGCGTAGACACGCGTCCGGCCGCGGCGACCGCTCGGCGGAACGTGGCGATAGATCGTCCAGCGGCTCACGCCGCCGTAGCGAGCGGCCATGGCGGCCGTCATGTGCGCCGGCCAGGGCCGCACGGGCTGCACGGGTCTGCTCATGTTGGCCACGTTGCCGGGGCCCCCATCGCTCACCTATGGGTGCGACGTGGCAGGTCGTTATTACGCTGCGATCAGGCTGCCTTGCGTCGCGAGATCTCGCCCCAGCCAGTGTTGCGCAGGCGTCTCCAGCGCTCTACGGCGACACGAGCGAGCGCATCGGCGTCTAGAACGCTTTTGGGCCACACGCTGTCGAGCGCCTCGGCGAGGGCGCCCCTTGTCGCGGCAGCTACTACCGACAACCGAGCGGCCTCGAGCACGGCGCCGATCTCATGATCGGCGAGCCACGCGCGCGCGGTCGAGATCCACCACGCCTCGATCGTACGGAGCGGCGCTCGGCCGTAGCCCGCACGCAGCGCGAGGGCGCCGCGCAGCGCAAGCAGTCGCGTCCACGCCAGGCGACGAAGCCCGGCCTCGGTCAGGACGAGTCGCACGTCGCGGGGGCGAGTGCGGGCCGCGGTCGGCTGTTGCTCGCTCCAGTCCGCGCGACTCCAACCGGCCAGATTGATCGCCGCGAACCACGCGGCCTCGGCCAGAACGTGCCCATCCTGCGGAGCCATCGCGGCGACGACCTGCTCGACCAGATCGCCTGTGCACTCGATCCCGGCCTTCTCGATCACTTCCTGCGCCACGTGGCGGTCGTCTAGTAGCGGCCCGAGCGCGTCGAGCTCGCGGACCGTGAGCCCCGCCGCGCCGGGCTCGCCGAGCGCGTCGAGCCCGCGGCGAGACGGCACACGGTGCCGGTCGCGGCGATGATCGGCCTGGCGTTCACGTTCACGGCGAAGCATCCCGGCCAGCTCCGCCAGGCCATCGAGAGCGACCGCACGCCGGTTCGAGCCGGGGCCACCGAAGAACAGTCGCCCGTGTCGCCGGGCGTTCCATCCATCGTCGAATGGCGCGCCCGTATGGGCGCGCGTCTGCCTCTCCACAGGCCGTGCTCCGTTCGGCGCTCCGGTGATGAAGACCGGGCGGGCCGCCGGAGCAGGCGGCCGCGAGCAGGTGATCAGCCAGCTCGTTGCCCGGTCTCAGGACGCTACTCGGCCGGTACGACACCGCCCCTCGGCAACCCGATCGTCAGTCGAGAACAGCGAGGTCGCACCCCACTCGCACCCCACTGACGAGCACCAGCGCGCTACGGGGCGCTCGGCCAACGGCGCGAACCCCGTGACCGCACGAGGCCGTGGACGCCTTCACACGGTGAAAGTCGTAGGTTCGATCCCTACAGCGCCCACGAGCTTCCACCCACGACGGCCCACGAAACGACGAAGGCTCGCGCAGACGCGCGAGCCTTCGCTGCTTTCGGCGGCCCCCGCCGGCCTGCCCCGTCGTCGCCGGCGCTAGTCCTTGAAGTACTTATGGATGAGCGTGTTGTTCGGCCCGCGGGCGAACACGTCGATCCGCTCGTCTCCCCAGGACACGGCCGTCGGCTGCTCGATGAGCTGACCGCCCTGGCTCTCCCAGCCGCTCCAGCTCGAGCCGTTGTAGTACCGGTGCCACAGCGCGTGGTCCGGTCCCTTGACGAACACGTCGAGGCGGCCCTTGCCCCACGAGCACACCGTCGGCGCGGACGTCAGCACGCCGCCGAGGTCCTCCCACTGCTTCCAGCCGTCGTCGAACCACTTGTGCCAGAGCGTGTTGTTCTGGCCGCGCGCGAAGATGTCGATGCGGCGGTTGCCCCACGAGACGGCCGCGGGCGCGTCGACGATCGGCCCGGCCATCGGGGCGCCCTGGCTCTCCCACCCCTTCCACCCGTCGTCGAACCGCAGGTGCCACAGGTGCCCCTCGGGGCCGCGCGCGAAGATGTCGAGCCGGCGCGGGCCCCACGACGCCACGCTCACCGGTGAGGTGATCACGGCGCCGGGCTTGTCCTCCCACGCGCTCCAGCTCTTGCCGTTCCAGTAGCGGTGGCAGAGCGAGTTGTTGGCCATGCGGATGAACGTGTCGATGCGGTCGTCGCCCCACGACACCGCGGCCGGCTGATCGGCGAGCTGGCCGTGCATCGGGTGGCCGAGGCTCTCCCAGCCCTTCCAGTCCTTGTCGAACCAGATGTGCCACATCGCGCCGTCGGGGCCGCGGGCGAACACGTCGAGACGCTTCTTGCCGAACGAGGACACCGCGGGCGCCGTCGTGAGGACGCCGCCAAGATCTTCCCAGCTGGACCAGCCCATAGTGCTCCTGGTGGTGTTGCGTGGCCGCCGCGCGTCAGCGCTTGCGGTCGACGTCGGACGTCATCGTCTCCTCGCTCGTCGGCCAGTCGAGGAGATCATCGTCCATCGGCACGTCGACGGGCGCGAGCGCGGAGGCCGGATCCTTCGCCGCGTGCACGTCGGTGTCGATGTCGAACTCCGAGCTCACGGCGGCCCGCTTCGACGACGGCGGCGTGGTGCGCGAGCCGGCGCGCGGGCCGGCGGACGCCTGCGGGCGACGCGAGCTGGCGCCGGCGCCGCTCGACGCCCGCGCGCCGTTGCCGGAGGAGCCGCGCGCCGCGGCCGACGGGCCGGGCACCGTCGGCGCGCGATGGGGCGAGACCGGCGGCGCCTCGAGCGGCGCCGGCTCGTCGTCATCCTCGAAGTCGATGTCGACCATCGCCGCCAGCGGTGGCGCGACGGTCGCGGTGCCGGTGCCGCCGCCCGGCGCCGGCGCCACCGTGTTCGAGGTCGCGGTCGGCGGCGCGGATGATGTCTGCGCCGCCCCCGCGCTGGCGGGCGCCGGCGGCACCGTCGCGACGCCCGGATTGGTGCCCAGCCGCGTCGTCGACACCGTCGGGCGCGAGGCGCCGCCGGTGCCGGCCGTGCCAGCGGAGGGGGGCGCGGCCGGCGCGGGCGTCGGGGCGCGCGCCGGCGCGGGCTCCGCCTTGGTGGCGACCGGCGCGGCCTTGGCCGGGTCCGCCTTGGCGGCGACCGGCTCGGGCTTCGCCGCCACCGGCTCGGCCTTGGCCGGGTCCGCCTTGGCGACGACCGGCTCGGGCTTCGCCGCCGCCGGCTCGGCCTTGGCCGGGTCCGCCTTGGCGACGACCGACTCCGTCTTCGCCGCCACTGGCTCGGCCTTGACCGGGTCCGCCTTGGCGACGACCGGCTCCGCCTTCGCCGCGGCGACCGGCGCCGGCGGCGGCGCCGCGATCAGCCCCTTGCCCAGCGCGCGCACGCCGACGTCGGCGATGATCGCCCAGACGATCGTCCCGGGGATGTGCTCGGCGATCGCCGGCAGCCCGAGCGTGCTGACGATCAGCCGCGCGTCGGTGCGCGGCGCCGCCAGGCACGCCGCGATCAGCTTCGCCCACAGCGGGCGCGGCAGGTGCGCCGCGAGGACCTCCGGCGTGACGTGCTTGATCACGTCGTCGGGCGTGGCCAGCCCCACGTCGATCGCGCCGCCGAGGGCGTCGACGAAGAACTTCTGCAGCGCCGCCGAGGTCACCGCTTACCCCTTGCCGCCCGCGACGCCGGCCTTCTGCGCCGCCTGCGCGATGCACGCCCACAGCACGTCGTGCGGGATGTGGCGCGCCATCACGTCGGGGGTGACGGTCTCGAGCACGCGATCCGGCGTCATCGCGCCGGCCGCGAGCGACGACGCGAGCACCTTGCCGAGCAGCTCGGGAGGCAGGCTCTGCGCCAGCACGTCGGGCGTGGCGTGGGCGAGGACCTCGGCCGGGCCGAAGATCTGGTTGTCGAGACCGGACGCCATCATCTGCGCAAACCAGCGCTGGCGCGCGTCATTGCTCATGCGCGAGGACCTCTCCCGGGCGACCGGAGATCCGCCACCCGTACCTCGACGGTAACACAGCCGCCCCGGCGCGCGCGCGGCGCGCGCGGCATTGTCGCGGGCTCGCCGCGGCCCGCGCTACTCGGCGCCCTCGCCCTCGCCCTCGTCCTCGCCCGGCACCGGCGCCTCGATCGCGCTCTGCACCGCGCGCTCGTCGTCGAGGAAGTCGCGCACCCAGGTGTCGAGGTCGAGGCCCTGCGCCTGGATCTCCGAGCCCGGGAAGCTGATCAGCGTGGTGCAGTGGCTGTCGTTGAGCGCGCGCCAGTACGGCAGATAGTAGAAGAGGTTGTCGCGGCTGCCGTAGAGGTCGACGAGCAGCTGGGTGTCGGACTCCCACATCTCCATCACCTCCGCCTTGTCCGGCCACGGCTCGCCGTAGAACCGCTCGTACGAGTAGAGCGAGAAGTTCATGTCGCGGCGGAAGTACGTCGTCGCGAGGCGGTCGTCGGGAAACTCGTCGGCGAGCGCGGTGTTGATCGTCCCGAAGTTCTCGCGGTCGAACCCGTCCGGCAGATCGCCGAGGATCGAGTCGACGTTCCACGACGCGCGGATCTTGGCGTGGAGCGGGCCGGAGAACCCCGTCGACGGGAAGATCGGGCCGGAGTCGTCGAGCAGGAAGCCCTGCTCGGCCGCGGTCACGCCCTTGCGGAAGAAGTGGTAGTTCGTGATCGAGCCGGCGCCGCCGGCGGAGCACCCGGTGATCAGCATGCGCGGGACGTGCGTGAACTGCGCGTCGATCCAGCCGATGACCTTCTGGACGTTGTCGTGGCCGGCGTGGTGGTACGTCACCGACGCCTGCTCGCCGAGCGGATCGTCGTAGACGATGACGTTGTTGCCGGTGTGCACGTCGCCGGTGCAGTACGGCACGTAGACCATGTTGAAGTCGTGCGTCGGCGTCGAGATGTCGTTGCGCTGCAGGAACGGCGAGATGAACGGCGCCAGCTCGTAGTGATCGTCGGGGATGCCGTCGGGGTTGGCGGCGCCGCGGATGCCGGCCTGCCCGGTGCACGACTCGAAGTCCCAGCACGCGCCGCCGGGCTCCATCACGACGACGAGGTCGTCCGACTGGTTCGAGTAGTTGACGAAGAACTTGTACGGGCTGCCGTTGCCGCACACGGCGCCCTCGGGCTCGACCTTGAGCCAGGTGTCGTAGACCTCGCGCACCGGGTTCTGCAGGCCGTCGGACTCGGGCGAGCCCGAGACGCAGGCGGTGGCCGGCAGCGCCACGACGGCGGCGAGCAGCGAGCGACGGAAATGACGAGACGACGGACGGACAGCGCGCATGTGGGTCCCCTCCCCGATGCGAGTGAAGCGAAGCGAGCCGGACGCTAGCGCAGGCGATGACCTGCTGGCCAGACCAATCCACCCCACCTTTGGCCGGGCGCCGAACAGTTGCGATCCCAGGGGTTCTTCGCCAAGGTCGCTCGATGCCCCACGGCCGCGGAGCCTCCAAGGAGTCGTCGGGGACGGTGATCTACCGCCGCGTCGACGGCGCGCTCGAGGTCCTGCTGGTCCACCCCGCCGGCAACTACAACCGGCGGGCGCCCTGGGGCATCCCCAAGGGTCAGCCCGACCCGGGCGAGGCGCTCGAGGCCGCGGCGCGCCGCGAGACCCTCGAGGAGACCGGGCTCGTCGTCGGCGAGCTCGTCGACGTCGGGTTCGTCGACTACACCCGCAGCAAGAAGCGGGTCCACGGCTTCGCCGGCCCGGCCCCCGACGGCGCCGCGCCGCGCTGCGCGTCGTGGGAGGTCGACAAGGCCGAGTTCATCGAGCTGTCCCGCGCGCGCCGCATCATCCATCCCGACCAGGCGGCGTTCCTCGACCGGCTGCTCGCGCTGCTCGACGGCCACGGCGCGGAGCCGTCCACACCCGATGGGGGCGCGCGCCCCGCCCCGCCTGTCGCCGCGCCCGAAGATTGATCCCCAACCGCCCGGGATCACGGGACAACGAGCGCGCTCGTCCCCGGCGTGTCCCTTGCAAAACCAAGGTCACATGCGCCCGATCCCTGTCCTCGTCTCGCTGCTGGTCACGGCCGTCCCCGCGGTCGCGTCGGCTCACATCCAGCTCAACGTCCCGGCCGCCCGCACCACGTCGCAGAAGGACGGACCGTGCGGTCAGGTGACGTCGGCGCGCGGCACCAACATCACCGTGTTCGAGCCGGGCGCCACGATCACGGTGACCTGGGCCGAGACGATCAACCACCCGGGCCACTACCGGATCAGCTTCGACGCCGACGGCGAGGACTTCACGATCCCGCCGGACTTCACCGACTTCTCGCTCAGCGAGAACGTCCTGGTCGACAACATCCCCGACGGGACGTCGGCGCAGACGATCACGCTGCCAAATGTCGAGTGCGAGAGCTGCACCCTGCAGCTGATCCAGATGATGTACGACAAGCCGCCCTACGGTGACGGCAACGACATCTACTTCCAGTGCGCGGACATCGCGCTGCGCACCGGGGGTGAACCGGGTCCGGACGCGGGCGGCGGCAACCCCGCGGATCCCGACGGCGGGGTCGACGACCCGGACGATCCGGGGCCGGTCGACGCGACGGGTGGTTGCGCCGCGGGCGGCGGCCGCGGTGATTTCGGCCTTGCGGGAATAGCGCTGGGCGTGGCATGGGTCATGGCTTCGCGGCGGCGCCGTCAGCGATCCTGATAGCGGCCTGCGCGGGCCACGGAATCACACCGGGTGGATGCCTGGTGGCCTGGACCTCCCGATCACCTCCTCGATCGGGTGGGGTTGCCAGCGCCTACCCCCGTGGCCAGCTTGATTCGAACCTGACGTATCCGACCGCCCCGCGCGGCGTAGCTGCCTCGTCGACGTGACGCTTCGTCACGCCGCCGCTGACCTACCCAGCGCCCGCCCGCCCCTACCCCAC
Source organism: Myxococcales bacterium (assembly GCA_011526095.1). Classification (GTDB taxonomy): domain Bacteria; phylum Myxococcota_A; class Polyangia; order Haliangiales; family Haliangiaceae; genus WYBA01. The sequence goes on from WYBA01000101.1 coordinate 52,018, forward strand.
CCCTTCCCGCGCAAAAACGCGGCTTCGCGCAACGTTTTTGTCGCCTCCAGCGTCGAGTCAGGAACCGAAGGAGAGACCGCCATGGGCAAGACCACCGCCACCAAGCCTGCACGCAAGTCCGCCGCGCCCGCCAAGGCCGCGGCGAAGACCGCCGTGCCCGCGTCCGCGCCCGCGGCCGATCTTTCGTCGATCGCCGACGCGATCACCGAGCGCGTCGTCCCGGCGCGCGCCGACAAGCCGATCCCGCGGGTCAAGACCGACCCCGAGGATCACCTGTCGACGTACTTCCGCGACCTCGCGGTGCACGAGCTGCTCGGCCCCGAGCAGGAGCGCGAGCTCGCCCAGGGCATCGAGGATCAGGAGATCCTGACCTGGGAGCGCGTGTTCGCGCGCGCCGAGCTGGTGCCCCACGTCGTCGCGATGATCGAGGGCAAGACCGAGACGCCCGTCTCGTACAAGAAGCTGATCAAGGCGGCCGAGGCGCTCGCGTCGGCCAAGCCGGTGCGCAAGCGTCCGGACCCGCGCAAGGTGAAGGCGCTCGCCCTCGCCGCGCGCGAGGTCGCGGAGGCGCTGCGCCCGCAGGACCTCGACCGGCTGATCGTCGAGGCGGTGATGCGCGAGCTGCGCCGCGCCCAGGTCCTGGCCGAGCGCGGCGACGTGCGCGGCACGATCGCCGGCGTCCCGCCGGAGCTCGTCGACGAGACGTTCGGCGCCTACCTCGACAGCATCCAGGAGGCGTACGCCGGCAGCTCGGGCATCCGCGAGGAGTTCATCCGCGCGAACCTGCGGCTCGTCGTCACGATGGCGCGCCGCTACGACCGCGGCGGCATGCCGCTCGCCGACCTGATCCAGGAGGGCAACCTCGGCCTGATGCACGCGGTGTCGCGGTTCGACTACCGCCGCGGCCTGCGGTTCTCGACCTACGCGTGCTGGTGGATCCGCCACGCGATCGGGCGCGCGCTCGCCGACAAGGCGCGCGCGGTGCGCATCCCGGTGCACATGCTCGAGGCGCAGCAGCAGCTCGAGAAGGTCCGCCAGGGCCTGATCGGCGAGCTCGGCCGCCAGCCGACGCCGCAGGAGCTCGCCAAGGCCGCGCGCGTGCCGCTCGCCAAGCTCAACCAGATGCACCGCTACCTCATGGGTCAGCCGATGTCGCTCGACCGGCCGATGCACGAGGACGACGACCGCGCGTTCGGCGACATGCTGGCGGATCCCGTCAGCGAGGAGGCGTCGCCGGCCGAGGACATGACGACGGCGGCGCTGGCCAAGCAGGTGACCAAGCTGCTGCGCGATCTGTCGCCGATCGAGGCGGACGTGCTGCGCCAGCGGTTCGGCCTGGTCGACGACGAGGAGCGGACGTTCCGCGAGATCGGCGATCAGTACCGGCTGAGCCGCGAGCGCATCCGGCAGATCCAGAACTCGGCGCTCGACAAGCTGAAGAAGGCCCTGGCGCGCGAGCACCCGGGCATGTCGGAGGCGTGAGTCGGGCCCACCGGGCCTGTTCATCGACCACGCCGGCCCCGCCATCACCCTCCTCGGGCGATGCGCGGGGCCGGCGAGTTTTCGGGCTGCGTCGCGCGCGCTCGCTCGCGTAGCCTCGTCGTATGCGTGCGTGGTGGACGGCCGCGGTGCTCGCGGCGGCGATGCTGGTGGTCATGACCTCGTGCGGGCCGGCGACAACGCCCCGGCCCGCCGCCGCCGAGGCGCCCGCGCCGCTGGCGCTGCGCGGCGTCGTGCTCGACGAGACCGGCGCGCCCGCGCCCGGCGCGCTCGTCGTGCTCGACCACGAGCGGACCACGACGACGGACGCGTCCGGCGCGTTCGGGTTCGACGACGTCGCGCCCGGCTCGCGCGCGGTCTACGCGCGACTCGACGTCCGCCGAACCGCCGTGCTTGGCGTCGTCCCGCGCGCGGGCCGCGGGCCGGTCACCCTGAGCCTTCGCCACACCGGCGCGGTCGAGGTGACGTTCGTCGACGAGACGGGCGTCGAGGTCCGCGACGTCTACGTCGAGCTGGGCGGGTTCCCGGCCCCGGTGCGCGGCGACGGTCGGGTCGAGCTGGCGCACGGCGATCAGGCGATCGCCCGGGCGCCTGGCTTCGCGGCGGCGTTCATCGTCGTCCCTGGCCTCGCAGAGCCAGGGGCGAGGTCCGAGCGGACGGTGATGCTGGTGCCCGGCGCGCCCCTGTCCGGCACCGTCGTCGACGCGAGCGGCGCGCCGGTGGCAGACGCGAGCGTCTGGCTTCGCGTGCTGCACCGCGATGGCCTGACCGACGAAGTCAAGACCGACGCCGCGGGGCGCTGGACGTTCCCGGCGGTCCCGACTTCCGGGCGCGCGGAGCTGCGCGCCTGGATCAACGGCCCCGCACTGACGGAGATCGACCTGACGGCGCCCGGCAGCCCCGTGCTGCACGTGCAATCGACCGAGGTCGCGCGCGTGCGCGGCGTGGTCGTCGACGAGGAGGGACGCGCCGTCGAGGGCGCCACCGTACACACGCTCGACGGCTCGACCGTGAGCGACGCGACCGGGCGGTTCGAGTTCGACACCGCCTCGTCGTACGCGCGTGCGCTCGCGGTGCGCGGAGAGCTCGCGAGCGCCGCGCTCGAGCTCGACGAGGTGCCGTCCGGCGAGGAGCTCCGGCTCGTGCTGCGGCCGGCGCACGTCCGTGGCGTCCTCGTCGACGCGCGCGGCGCGCCCGTATCCGGCGCCCAGCTGTTCGTGCGGGCTCCCTTCGTCTGGCAGCACCCTGGCAACGCCTACTGGGATGTCACCGACGTCGACGGCACGTTCGCGCTCGGCCCAGGCCTGGCCGACGAGCTCGACGTCTCGATCACCCTCGACGCGGCCGGCCCCGCGCCGGGGCTGCCGTTCCCCGCCACCCTGCGCCGCGGCGACCTCACCGCGCGACTCGTCGTGCCCGCGACGACCGAGCTACGCGCGGTCGTGACGCTCGACGGCGCGCCGGTCCGCCGCTACGCGGTCGAGCTCACGCAGACCTCCACGTACGAGCGCGACGAGCCCGAGCGGATCGTCGGCCCGACGGAGCTGATCGCGTCCGAGGACGGCGTGTTGCGGCGCGCCGGGATCCCCTTGGGCGAGTGGACCGTGCACATCTTCGGCGACGGCTTCGTGGAGTGGAGCTACGTGATCGACGCCCGTCCGGGTCGCGTCGTCGATCTGGGCGAGGTGAAGGTGGCCCGCGGCCGCACGCTGCGCGGCCGCGTCACGGACGGCACGGGCGCCCCGCGCGCCGGGGTGGACGTCGTCGCCGGCCGCCGCACCGACGCGGTGATCGCCTACCTCCCGATCGACCCGTGGATGCTCGCGCGGCTCGAGCTGGGCGTCGCGCGCACCGACGTCGACGGTCGGTTCGAGCTCCACCACCTGTCCGGGGGAAAACTGAAGGTCCAGGCCCACGACGGGGCGTGGCACTCGCCCGTCGTCGACGTCACCGCCGACGACGTCACGCTCGTGCTCGCGCCGCCGGCCGCGGACGGAGGTGCGCCGTGAGGTCACGCCCCAGGACTCGATCGTGGGCGCTGGCGGCGGTCGTGGTCGTCGCGGTCGTCGCCGTCGTCGCACTCGTCGGCTGCGGTCGCCCGCGCGCGCCCGCCGGCGCCGGGCTGACGCTGCGCGGGGTGGTGCTCACCGCGGCCAGGACGCCGGCGGCGGACACGCTGGTGATCGTCGACCGCGCGCTCCGGACGCGCACCGACGCCACGGGCGAGTTCGCGGTCGGAGGCCTGGAGCCCGGGCCCCACGCGATCGCGGCGTTCGGCGCCGGCGAGCTCGCGGCGGGGCTCCGGGTCACCGTCCACCCCGACCGCGCGCCGATCACGATCCGGCTGCGCCGCGCCGCCCGGCTGATCGTGACCGTGCGCGACGAGTCCGGCCGACCGATCGAGGGCGCGGTGATCGATCCGGATCGCCGCGCGGTGCTCACCGACGCGGCGGGGCGCGCGGTCATGGATGGCGTCCTGGGGAGCGTCGAGGTCACCGCGCCCGGCTACGTCGCGACGTCGACCCGCTCGGGCGAGCTCGAGGCCGGCGCCGAGGTGAGCGTCGACGTCACGCTTTGCGCCGGCGCGCGGCTCGCCGGCCGCGTGTCCGGGCCCGACGCCGCTGCGCTCGCGGGGGGATGGGCGTGGGTCTCCGTCACGGAGCCCCGGGCCCACGACGTCGTCGAGATCGACGCCCGCGGGCGATGGGAGGTGGCGGCGATGCCGGCGGGGCGCGCCGAGATCTCGATCTTCCGCGGCCCGTGGCGAGTCGCGGCGTCGACGATCGACCTCGACGGCGCCGAGCGCGAGGTCGTGATCGAGCTCCCGGCCCTCGGCGCCGTCGAGGGCGCCGTGGTCGACGCGGCAGGGCACCCGGTGCCGTTCGCCGACGTCTACGCGCACCCAGAGGTGCACACGCGCGCCGACGAGAAGGGGAGGTTCCGGCTCGCGGGGCTGCCGAGGCAGCGCCTCCACGTCGCCGCGGCCGCCGACACCCGCGCCAGCGCGATCGTCGAGGTCGACGTGTCGTCGGGGGCGGCCGAGGCGCGGCTGGTCCTCGCGGACGGGATGGTCGAGGGCCAGGTGGTCGACCCGTCGGACGCGCCGCTCGCCGGCGTGCGGGTGACCGCGCGCAACGGCGACGGGATCCGCGCCGTGCTGCCACCGGGAGGCGACATCACCGGCGACGACGGCCGGTTCCGCATCGCGCCGGTGGTGCCCGGCGAGCACCGGCTGCGCCTGACGCGCCCGGGCGCCGCACACGACGAGAAGGGGCTCGACCGCAAGAGGATCACGGTGGCGGCGGGCTCGTCGCGGACGATCACGCTGCCACGCACCGGCGTGCTGCGAGGCGCCGTGACGCTCGACGGTCACCCGGCACGTGCCCTGTCGGTGGCGATCAGCGGCCGGCCCGGGGCGTGGTGGGAGCAGGCGTTCCGCGACGGCACCGGGACGTTCGAGCACGCCGAGGTCCCCGCCGGCGCCTACACGGTCTACGTCTCCGGCCCCGGGTTCGCCGCCCGGGTGTTCGAGGAGGTCGCGGTGACGCTGGACGGCGTCACCGACCTCGGCGTCATCGCGGTCGACGCGGGTCGCACGCTGACCGGGCGCGTCGTCGACGGCGACGGCGTCCCCGTCGCGGGGGCGCGCGTGGTCGCGGCCATCGCCGAGCGGCTCGAGCTGTTCGCCCGCCTCGACGACGCCGCGCTTGCGCGCCGCGGCGGCCGCGCCACGCTCACCGACGCGGACGGGCGGTTCACGCTGCACGAGCTCCCCGACGACGTCGCGGTCGCCGCGTTCCACGCCACGCTCGGACGGACGCGCGTGACGACGGCGGCGACCGGCGACGTGTCGCTGCGGCTGATCGCCACGGGCACGATCCGCGGCCGGGTCGAGGGCGGCGCGACGGGCGAGGTCCTCACCGTGAGCGCGAGCGGCGCGCACGACCGCGATCTGGCGCCGGTCGCGCGCGACGGCAGCTTCGCGCTCACCGGGCTGCTACCGGACGTCTACGAAGTCCAGGTCGTCACGGGCGTGCGGTCCGGACCGACGGTCGGGGTCGAGGTGACCGGCGGCGGCGTGGCCGAGATCGTGCTGGCCGCGCCGCCGGCCGCGCCCGAGACTGCCGACGGCGCGCCGTGACGATCAGCCCCGGACCGGCGCGCCGGTGAGGCGCCGGACCTCGTCGAGGGAGACGCCGTCGGCGAGCTCGACCAGCGTGAAGGCGTCGCCGGCGCAGTCGAGGATCGCCAGCTCGGTGATGACGCGGGCGACGACGCCGCGCGCGGTCAGCGGGTAGGTGCAGGCGGCGACGAGCTTGGGCTCGCCCTCCTTGGTCGCGTGGTTCATCATCACGACGCAGCGGCGGCAGCCCGAGGCCAGATCCATCGCGCCGCCGATGCCCATGATCTTGCCGCCGGGGACGGCCCAGTTGGCGAGGTCGCCCGACGGCGAGACCTGCATCGCGCCGAGCAGCGCGACGTCGACGTGGCCGCCGCGGATCATCGCGAACGACAGGGCCGAGTCGAACACCGAGCCGCCGGGCAGGATCGTCACCGTCTGCTTGCCGGCGTTGATGACCTGCGGATCCTCTTCACCCTCGTAGGGGAACGGCCCCATCCCGAGGATGCCGTTCTCCGAGTGCAGCCACGCGTGGCCCTCGGGCAACCAGTCCGCGACCAGCGTCGGCAGGCCGATGCCGAGGTTGACGATCGACCCCGCGGGGATCTCCGCGGCGCCGCGCTTGGCCATCTGTTCCTTCGTCCAGGGCATCTCAGGCTCCCTGCCCCGCCGGGCGCGGCCGGGTGGTCTTGTACTCGAACGGGTTCTCGTGCTCGCGCACCTCGAGGATGCGGTGGACGAAGATGCCCGGGAGGTGGATGTCGTCGGGGTCGAGCGCGCCGAGCGGGACGAGCTGGTCGACCTCGGCGATCGTGGTGCGGGCCGCCGACGCCATCGCCGGCGAGAAGTTGCGGGCGGTCCGGTAGAACCGGAGGTTGCCGAAGTGATCGGCGCGCGCGGCGCGGATCAGCGCGACGTCGGCGTGGAGCGCGCGCTCGAGCACGTAGCGCCGGCCGTCGATCTCGCGCACCTCCTTGCCCTGCTCGACCACGGTGCCGACGCCGGTCGGCGTGTAGAACGCGGGGATGCCGGCGCCGGCGGCGCGCATCCGCTCGACCAGCGTGCCCTGCGGGTTGATCTCGACCTCGACGGTGCCGCTGGCCATCGCGGCGTGCAGGTCCTCGTTGGCGCCGATGTAGCTGCAGATGACCTTGCGGATCAGCCTGGCGCGCAGCCAGGTCGCCAGGCCCTTGCCCATGTTGCCGGCGTTGTTCGACACCAGCGTCAGGTCGCGCACGCCGCGCTCGACGACGCCCTTGATCAGCGCCTCGGCGTTGCCGGTGAGGCCGAAGCCGCCGACCATGATCGTCATGCCGTCGCGCAGGTCGGCCAGCGCCTCGGCGACGCTGCCGACGATCTTGTGGCCGTGGCGGCCGGTGATCGTGCTCATGCGGGGGAGGATCCTTTCGCGAACGCGGCGACGGCGGCGTCGCCGAGCGCGCGCACGCCGTCGACCAGCTCGTCGTGACCGATGCACAGGGGCGGCGAGACGATCGCCGTGCCGCGGCTGGCGTCGACGTGCAGCGACAGCCGCCGCGCCGCCAGCTCCGACGCGAACGTCTTCCACGCCGCCGCCGGCGCCTCGAGCTCGAGGCACCACAGCATGCCCTTGCCGCGGACGAACGACGTCACCCCCGGCAGCCGCGCCGCGACCCCGCGCAGCGCGTCACCGAGCACCGGGCCGAGCTGCCGCGCGCGCGCGAACAGGTCCTCGTCGCGGTAGACGTCGAGCGACGCGACGCCAGCGGCGCAGCCCAGCGGGTGCGCGTACGACGTCAGGCCCGCGGCGAGCACGTGATCGTCATAGCGCTTCGCGATCCGGTCGTGGACGAGCACCGCGCCCATCGGCGCGTAGCCGCCGGTGAGGCCCTTGGCGACCGTGATCAGGTCAGGCACGACGCCCCATTCCTCGAATCCGAACGGCAGGCCGAGCCGGCCGAATCCGGTGAGCACGCAGTCGGCGACGAGCAGCGCGCCGTGGGCGTCGCACGCGCGCCGCACGATCGGCCAGTAGTCGTCGGGCGGCACGAGCACGCCGTTGGCGCCGGCGCACGGCTCGAGGAACACCGCGGCGATGTTGCCCTCGAGCGGCAGCACGAGGTCGAGCTGGCGCGCGCACTCGCGGCTGCAGGTCGCGAGCGTCTTGCCGAACGGGCAGCGGTCGCAGTAGCAGTCGAGGATGCGGTGGACGCCGGGGAGCACCGGCTCCGCCGCCGGACGACGCCAGTCACCGGTCAGCGCGAGCGCGCCCAGCGTCGCGCCGTGGTAGCTGCGGTAGCGGCTGACCAGCTTGGTCCGCCCGGTGTGCCAGCGCGCGAGCTTGATCGCGTTCTCGTTGGCCTCGGCGCCGCCGAGGGTGAAGAACACCTTGGTGAAGCCGGGCGGCGCCATCGCCAGCAGGCGCTCGGCCAGCTCGGTCTTGGCGGGGAACACCGCCGACGGCGACGCCACGCACAGGGCGTCGGCCTGGCGCTTGATCGCTTCGATCACGCGGCGGTGACCGTGGCCGAGGTTGACCTGGTAGCTGAGCGCGCCGAGGTCGAGCCAGCGACCGCCGTCGGCGGTCGTGAACCACGCGCCGTCGCCGCCCGTGAGGGCGACGCCTCTCGCGGTCGACTGCGCGGTCCAGGTGAAGAAGAACGGGTGCTCGCCGGCCGACATCAGATCGTGAACCTCTCCGGGCGGACGTGGGTGATGAACCCGCCCTGCCCCCACACCTCGCCGGTCGCGGGGTTCATCGCGATCGCGCCGCAGGTGGCCGTGCCGTGCGGGTTCTGCGGGGTCGCCATGTTGGTGCAGACGCTGCGCGGCCAGCCGTCCTGCGAGCCCATGCGGGTCCACGCGTCGTCGAGGCCGGCGAGCGCGCGGCCGCCCAGGCTCTCGCTCAGCCAGCGGTAGCGGTCGTGGGTGGTCGAGGTCGGCGACACGGTCGACACCGCGGCGACGTCGGCGTCGAGGCAGTGGTTGGTGTGGTGGAACGCGCGCGGCGCGGCGGCGTCGCCACCCTCGGACGCCTCGGCGGTGAAGATCACCTTGCGCAGCACGCCCGAGGTCTCGATCGCGTAGGCGTCGTCGCGATCACCGGCGAAGTAGTGGTGCCCCGAGCCGATCGGCGCGCGCAGGATCGCGTCGCGCGCGGCGCGCGCGGTGCGCGCGTGCAGCGCGCGGCGGACCACCGCCGGCCACACGACGCCGAGCCGCGCGTCGGTCGAGTACAGGTTGTTGATCATCACGCCGACGCGTGCCGCGTTCATCCCGGCCAGGCCGAGGCACCCGGTGAGCGTGAGCGTCCACGCCGCCGGCCCCGCCGCGGACTCCGGCACCTTCATCATCATGATGTAGGGGATCGCGGTGGCGTGCATGTCCCAGGTCTGGGCGAGCACGGGCCCGTCGGGCGTGCGCGCCCACAGCACCGAGCACCCGCCGGGGTCGCCGGGCGCGTCCTTCCAGTCCGCCGGATCCGCCGACAGGTCGCGCAGGTCGGTGTAGTGGTTGGCGACGACGACCTCGGCCGGCGTCACCGCCGCGCCCTCGGCCAGGCCGCACAGCTCGGCGTACAGCCCGGCGTCGTAGCGCTCGAGCACCGGCAGGTGGCGCTGCGCCGCGGCGAGCACGCTCGCGGCGTCGGGGAACCGCCCCATCCGACCCTCGGCGGTGCACAGGTACGTCCGGATCGCGGACAGCGCCCGCACCTCGCCGCGAAACGACTCGCCGTGGATCTGGCCCCACTGGCGCGGGGTCGCGCCGGCGGGCAGCTCGAGCACGCGCATCACAGCACCGCCGGCAGCGCCGCGGCGAGCCGCTCGGCCGCGGCCTCGGCCTCGTCGAGCGCCGGGATGACGGCGAGCTTGCCGCCCGGCAGCGCGCGCAGCGCCAGGCCGCGCTCGCGCAGCCCGCGCGCGATCGTGTCGGCGCGGTCGCCGGCGTGGATCACGCGGTACAGGCCCGCGCCGTACGCGGTGAGCCCGTGGCGCGGGAGCACCGCGAGCGCGTCGTCGAGCGCGCGGCTGGCCGCCGCGAGGTCGAGCTTGCGCGCCGCGCGCAGCAGGTGGTGATCGCGAACCAGCGACAGCTCGTCGCCGTCCCAGGTCGACACCAGCATCATCGGCGTCGGCACGAACCACTTGCTCGACACGTGGAGGTAGCCGGTCTGGCCGCCGCCCCACCAGCACACGACGTCGGGGCGGACGTGGACGTTGACCGCGCGCTCGGTCGACGCGAACGGGCCGCGCCCGGTGCGGTAGCCGCTGGTGGTGTGCTCGACCGCGATCAGCGGGACGTCGAGCTCGGCCTTGAGCGCGCCGAGCGCGGGCCAGAAGTCGTCGGGCAGCACGCGCCCGGTGCGCTCCTGGACGACCTCGAACACGAAGCCGAGGACGGCGTCGACGCCGCCGGCCGCCGCCACGGCCTCGCGCAGCGCGGCGATCGTCGCCGGCGTGCCCGCGACCGCCGGGTGCGGCACGCGCGGCCAGTCGAAGATCGCCGGGCCGGCGCGGTGGACCGCGGGATCCGACAGCGACCGGCACGACGCGACGGTGTGGCCGTAGTAGCCGCCGGCCAGGCCGATCGCGACGCGCGCCTTCTTGCGGGTGCACTTGACCAGGCGCAGCGCCTTGTCGACCGCCTCGTCGCGCGACGACGTCAGGTACAGGTGCGGCAGCTCGGGCGCGAGGTGGCCGACCCACTCCATCGCCCGCACCATCGCGGGCGTGACGTAGTTCATCAGGGTGATCTTGTTGACCGCGGGGCCGTAGAGCAGGCCGTCGCGCTCCGCCGCGAGCAGCGACGCCGGCGGCGTGGCGAACCGGCGGGTGAGGCCGCTGGCCAGGTCGAGCGACTCCGACGGCGTCCGGGTCTGCGCCACCACGCCGGGGTCGGGCGCGATCCCGCCGAGCGGGATCCGGTAGTACAGCGCCTGCCCCTCCGGGTCCTCGTACTGGCCGGTCATCACCGAGACGACGTGCGCGCCGAACACGCGGTTGAGGTGCGTCATCTGCGCGGTGCGGCCGACGCGGTTGCGGCCGGTGACGTAGCGGTAGCGCGGCGAGCCATCGGGGCGGCGGCGCGCCATCGCCTCGCGCAGCTGCAGCTCCTTGAGCCGGCGGCCGATGCCCGAGCCCTGGTAGCCCGGCGCGACCGTGATCGACACCGAGTACATCGTCTCCTTGCGCGGCAGCAGCGGGTCCTCGCTCGGCCCCTCGACGTCCGCCGAGTGCTCGAGCGGCGCGCCGATGCCGAAGCCGACGAGCTGCAGCCCGCCGCCGCCCTCGCCCACCACCTCCGCGACCACGACCGAGCCCTCGGCGTCCTCGAGCGCGGCGCGGATGTGCGCGGGCGGCGTGCGCCGCGCCGGCTCGTAGACCTGGTACTCGATGTCGAGGATCGCCGGCAGCAGCGCGAGCGACTCGGTGGGCGGCACCGAGCGGAACGTCACCTCGGCGGGGATCGTCGGCTCGGGCTTCTGGCCCGGATCGACCATGTCCTCCCACGCCGGCGGCTTCGCCCCCGGGTGCGCGTCGAGCCACGACAGGCCGCGGCGCACGGCGTCGAACAACAGGTCGATCTCCCGCGGCAGGAACGTCTCCGACAGCCGGTACCGCGCGGTCTTCGTCCCGGCGCCGAACACGATCGCGCCGCGCCAGAACCGCTGGCCGAGGAACGCGTCGAGGTGCGCGGCCGTCGGCAGGTCGAACGCGAACGCGTAGCCGCACGCGCGCGGGCTGGCGACCAGGTGCGGGAACGCCGCGGCGATCGCGGCCAGCCGCGGCTTGACCAGCTTCTCGATCCGGCTCGCCGCGTGCTGCGTCGACATCATCTCGGCGTGGATCCGGCCGCGGATCAGCGACGCCTCGTGGGCCGAGGCGTGCTCGGGGTCCTCCCACTTCGACATCACGACGCCGACCTGCGCGCGCTTGGCGAACACGACCGCGTCCGGGTAGTCGGGCTGGCCGCGCGACGACAGCAGGCGGAACACCGTGTGCCAGGCGAACGGGCCGCCGAGGCCGAACCCGGTCTGGACCTCGTCGAAGATCAGCGCGGTGTCGTGGTGGCGGGTGAGCAGCCGCAGCGCGCGGAAGAACCGCGCGGTGGCGTAGCGGTCGCCGCCCTCGGACTGCATCGGCTCGACGATCACGGCGAAGTACGTGCCGGTCGACAGCGCGTGGTGGACGCGCTCGAGCGACCGCACCTCGGCGGCGAGCAGCGCGTCCTCGTCGGCGTCGCCGAACCGGGTCACCAGCTCGCCGATGTCGCCGGCCGCCGCGGCGGCGTAGTAACCGCTCGGCGCCTCGGGCTCCTCGCCTGGCGCGTCCCACACCGGGAACGGCGCGAACGTCGCCTCGTGCCCGGCGAGCTCGAACGGCGCGCGCTTGCTCGGCGAGTGGGTGGCGTGGATCGACAGCAGCGTCCGGCCGTGGAAGCTGCCCTCGAACGCCAGGACCTTGGTCGCGGTCGGGCGCGGGGCGTGCAGCCGCGCCAGCGCCATCGCCTTCTCGTTGGCCTCGGCGCCGGACGCCACGAACGTGACGTGCGGGACGCCGGGGACGAGGTAACGCAGGGTCTGGGCGTACGCCGCCGCGGCCGGCGTCTCGGCCACCGCGGTGTCGTGGTTCTCGACCAGGGTGTGGCCGAACCCGCCCTCGACGAACGCCTTCACCACCGGGTCCTCGGCGAACCCGCCGCACACCGTCGCGGTCTGGCTCATGCCGTCGAGGACGCTGAGCGGCTGGTCGTCGACCGAGACGAACCACGGCCCGGCCGAGCGCAGGTGATCGAACACCGGCGCCTTCTTCTCGCGCACGACGCGCTCGCCGGCGTACAGCCGGATCAGCCACGCGTCCGACGCGGGCAACAGGCCGGCCTTCGGCCGCTCGAGCCGCAGCGGGCGCGGGTTGTCGACCAGCGTGCGCGCGGCCTCGCACGCCTCCTCGGCGGCGTGCTGGGCCTCGAGCCGGTCGAAGTCGGGCTCGGGCAGCACGTCGGCGAGCATCGGGTGGGTCGCGATCGTGCCGATCACGTTCTCGAGCACCGCGACCGGCGCGACGACGTTGCGGTGCGCGAACCCGCCGGCGGGGCGGTAGTTGCCCGAGCGCCCGACGCCGCCGAACGGCAGCTTGGGGCTGGCGAGGTTGGTCGAGCGGTTGCGGTTGAGGATGCCGGTGTGGGTCGACTCGTAGATCTTCTCGAACCGCGCGGTCGACGCGGTGAACACCGCGTTGGCGAAGCCGTACGGGCTGGCGTTGAGCACCGCGACCGCCTCCTCGTCGGAGTCGATCACCTCGACGCCGACGTCGGGGCCGAACACCTCGACGTCGGTGTAGCCCGGGACGTGGTGGACGCCGTCCGGCAGGCGGTGGAGCGAGCCGGTGTGGTAGGCGCCGCCGGGCAGGCGACCGCCGGCGACGAGCACGTCGGCGCCCGCGGCGCGCGCCGCGGCGACGCAGGCCTCGAACTTGTCGCGCGCGGCGAACGTGGCGAGCGGGCCGGCGAAGCTCGCCGGATCCTCCGGGCTGCCGAACCGCAGCGACGCCACCGCGGTGCGCAGCGCATCGATCAGCGGGCCGGCGACCTTGCGGTGGACGAGCACGCGGTCGGTGCAGGTGCAGCGCTGCCCCGCCGAAAGGTAGCCGCCGACGACGATCTCGTGCGCCGCCTGACGGATCGACGCGTCGTCGAGGACGATCGCGGTGTTCTTGCCGCCCATCTCGAGCGCGACGAGCAGCTCGGGGCGGTCGAGCGCGGCCTCGGAGATGCGGCGGCCGACCGGCCAGCTGCCGGTGAAGCACAGCCCGCGCACCGCGCGGTGCTGGACCAGCGCGGCGCCGACCGCGCCGGTGCCGATGACGAGGTTGAACACGCCCGGCGGCAGCCCGGCGGCGTGCGCGGCCTCGGCGTAGCGCTGGCCGACCAGCGGCGTGATGTCGCTCGGCTTGACCACGACCGCGTTGCCCAGCAGCAGCGCCGGGATGACGTGGGCGTGGCACAGGTGGATCGGGAAGTTGAACGGCCCGACGACGGCGACGACGCCGAGCGCGTGGTAGCGGAGCTGCTCGTGGGGCGAGCCGGGCAGCGGGCCTTCCTTCAGATCGCCCGCGATCAGGCCCTTCACCAGGTCGAAGCGGTTGAGGACGGTGGTCAGCTCGGCCTTGGCCTCGGCGCGCAGCTTGCCGGTCTCCCACACGATCGCGTCGGCGATGTCCGAGGCGCGCGCGGCCAGCGCCTCCTTGAACCGGGCGAGGTGCGCCCACCGCTGATCGAACGACAGCCGCGCCCAGCCCGGCGCCGCCCTCGACGCGGCCTCGCACGCCGCGTCGACGGCCGCGACGCTCCACCCGGTCTCCAGCACGACGGCGCCGTCGGCGGCGGGGTTGCGCGAGACCAGGGTCTCGCCGGAGGGGGCCACGAACGCGCCGTCAACGTAGTTACCGAGGGGCTGCACGGGCCTGGGAGTACCCCCCGGCTGTGCGCGGGTCAAGTGAACGGACGGCGTCCGCGAGCCGCAGTCAGTGAGCGATCTCGCCGGAATGCCTTGCAATGTCCCGTGCTTGGCGAGCATGCTAGGCACGGCGTCGTCGTCCTGTTGCTTGCCGAGCGGGCCTCGGCTGTGCCACATCCCGCAGGCTGCATCGATATCTCCGCGCTCCCCGTGCCATCGATCGTCTTCACCGCAGGCCCCAACACCGGCCGCCGTTACAAGCTCGCCCAGGGCGAGTACGTGATCGGCCGGCGCTCGGACTGCCAGATCTTCGTGCCCGACATGCGGGTGTCGCGGCAGCACGCGCGGATCAAGCTCGACGCCGGGCGGTGGTGCGTCGAGGACCTCGGCTCCAACAACGGCACGTACGTCAACGGCGCGCGGGTCCAGACCGTCGAGCTCAAGCACGACGACGAGATCCAGATCGCGCAGAACCGGATCCGGGTCGAGCTGCCCGAGGGCCAGACCCAGCCCGGCGGCCGCGGCACGTTCGACTCCCACGTGACGATCGTCGAGGTGCAGAGCCCGTCGGTGTTCAAGAGCCGCGAGGAGTCCGACGACCGGGCGTGGCGCTCGACCTCGGGGATCCTGTCGACGACCGACGTCCGCAGCGGCCGCTACCTCGAGCGCAAGCTCGCGGCGCTGACCGCGATCCTCGAGGCGGTGGCCAACACCGACGACCCGGACGGCCTGCTCGAGCGCGTCGTCGCGCAGCTGCTGGAGGTGTTCCCGCAGGCCGAGAGCGTCGGCGTGCTGGTCCAGGACGACAAGACCGGCGAGCTGACGGTGAAGTGCACGCGCAGCCGCGAGCGCACACCGTTCGGCGGGGATCTGAAGGTCCCGGGCACGATCATCGAGCACGTCGTCCACGACCGGCGCGGCGTGCTGCTCGGCGACTCGGCGGGCACGCCCGGCGCCAACGGCGAGGTCGTCGGGACGAGGATGGGCGCGCCGCTGCAGGCGCAGCACACCCACTACGGCGTCATCTACGTCGAGAGCCGCGGCGCCGGGTTCCGCCAGGAGGACGTCGACCTGCTGCAGAGCCTGGCGGCGCAGACCGGCCTGGCGATCCACGCGACGCGGATGCAGGTCGAGCTGGCGCGGCGCGAGCAGCTGGAGCGCGACCTGCGGGTCGCGCGCCAGATCCAGCGCTCGCTGCTGCCGGCGACGCCGCCCCAGGTCGTCGGCCTGGAGTTCGCGATCCACTACGAGCCCGCCTACCAGATCGGCGGCGACTTCTACGACTTCATCTGGCACGACCAGAGCCACCTCGCGCTCGTCGTCGGCGACGTCGCCGGCAAGGCGATCAGCGCGGCGCTGTACATGGCGCGGCTGACCTCGGAGCTGCGGTCGCGCGCCGGCATCTCGCGCACCCCGGCGCGGCTGCTCCGCCGGGTCAACGAGGAGATGGTCAAGCTCGGCGACGACGGGATGTTCTCGACGCTCGTCTACTGCATCTACGATCTCGAGTCGCGCACGCTGGTGTTCACCAACGCCGGCCACTGCGTCCCGCTGCTCCGCCGCGGCGACCGGGTGTTCCCGCTCCACGCCGAGCGCGCCCACATCGCGCCGATCGGCGTGATGCCGGAGCTGGAGGTCGGCGAGGCCCGCGTCCAGCTCCACTCCGGCGACATGCTCGTCCTGATCAGCGACGGCATCCACGAGGCGCGCGACGCCCGCGGCAACGAGTACGGGGTCAAGCGGCTGTCGCGGCGGATCCGCACCGCCCGCGGCAACGCCGAGGACGTGGTCAAGGCGATCCTCCAGGACGTCGACGGCCACGTCGCCAACGGCCCGCAGGCCGACGACATCACGATCGTCGCGATGGCGGTGAACGAGGGCCGGGCCAAGCGCCGGACCTCGACCCTGCCGGGCATCCCGGTCGGCGGCGCGACCCCGCCGCTGGGCTCCAAGGCGCTGGCCGACGACCCCGGGGAGTGACCGGGAGTGGCCCGGACCACGCCCTGGCGATCGTCAGATCCGTGGGTGGGTCAGGGCCCGCCCGCGGGGCTTGCAACCCCTGACGTCCTGTGACATAAGGCTCCCCCTCCCCACGGAGACCGTACGCCATGGCCAAGAAATCAAAGGGCGGCCGCGAGCTGATCCGGCTGGTGTCCACCGCCGACACCGGCTTCTTCTACACGACCACCAAGAACCGCAAGCGCACGCCGGACAAGCTCGTGCTCAAGAAGTACGACCCGGTCGTCCGCAAGCACGTCGAGTTCAAGGAGAGCAAGATCTGATCGGGCTCGCCCCGACGGATCTTGGAGGTAGCCATGTCGCGCGTCTGTAACGTCACCGGCAAGAAGCCGATGGTCGGCTGCAACGTCAGCCACTCGAACCGACACACCAAGCGCCGGTTCGAGGTCAACCTGCGCACCAAGCGCTTCTGGCTCGAGGACGAGAAGCGCTGGGTCACCCTGCGCCTGTCGGCCCGCGCGATGCGCCGCATCGACAAGCTGGGCCTGCCCGCGGTGATCGCGGAGCTCCGCGCGCTCGGCGAGAAGGTCTGAGCGCGCCTTCCGCGCGCACCGTCGAGCCCGCATGACCGCACCACGGCCGCGGCCGCCCTCGCCTCCTCGGCGCACGGGCGTCGCGGCTGCGGTCGTTTTCGGGACCGCCACGTTGCCCGCGGCCGGCTGCCCCTCGGGCGGCCCGCCGCCGCGGCCGCCGCGGGTGATGGCCTCGCCGTGGCACGCGGAGCTGACCTCCGCCGGCGAGGCGTCGCTCGACAGCGTGGCGGCGGCGGCGGACGGCCGGGTCGCGGTCACGTTCGGGGCCGCGGGCGCCGCGTCGCTGGGCGGCGCGGAGCTGACGCCGCCGACCGGTGGCGGCGGGGTCGCGCTGGTGGCGCCGGGCGGCGCGCCGGCGTGGTCGCGCGTGGTCTCGGTGCGCCCCGGCGCGGTCGCGCTGACCGCGGACGCGGTGATCGCCGCGGTCGGCGGCCACGGCGAGGTCGACCTCGGCGGCGACGCCCCGGTCGCGCTGCGCGGCGAGCCCGGCGCGGCGCTGTGGGCCCTGGCGCGGGCCGACGGGGGGACGCGCTGGACCGCGCCGCTCGGCTCGACCGACTGGGTCGTCGTCCGCGCGCTCGCGGCGCTGCCGGACGGCGGCGTCGTCGCGGGCGGCAGCTTCGCCGGGACGCTGCGCGCCGGCGCGCGCGTCGTGACCGCCGCGGGGGCCGCCGACGGCTTCGTCGTGCGGCTCGGGCCCGATGGCGCGGTGGCGTGGCTGGTGCGGCTCGGAGGGATCCGCGGCGACGCGGTCACCGGCGTGGCCCCGGCCGGCGATGGCCTCGCGATCGCCGGGACCTTCACCGGCGACGCCGAGCTGCGCGGGGTCGCCCTGGCGCCCGCCGACGACCGGTCGATCGCGCCCGACGGGTTCGTCGCCCGCCTGCACGGCGACGGCGCCGTCGCGTGGGCGCGCAGCTTCGGCGGCGCCCGCGAGGACGCGGTCGCCGGCGTGGCGGTCACCGACGGCGGGACGATCGCCGTCGCCGCGACGCTGCGCGGCGACGCGGTGGTCGAGGACCGGCTGGTGGCGACGCGCGGCCTGGCCGACGCCGCGCTGATCACGTGGGACGGCGCCGGGAGCCGGCGCGGGGTCGCCCTGATCGGCGGCCCCGATCTCGACACCGCCACCGCGATCGCCGCGATCGGCGAGGACCTGGTCGTCGCCGCGACCTACGCGGGCGGCGTCACGCTCGGCGGCGACCGGCTCGAGGCGCGCGGCGGCGACGGCGCCCTGATCGCGGTGCTCGACGCCAGCGGCGAGCCGGTGCGGACGCGCGACGTCCCCGGGATGGGGCGCGAGACGGTGTCCGCGCTGGCCGGCACGCCGGCCGGGTGGGCGGCGGTCGTGCGCCACACCGCGGGCGCCCAGCTCGACGACATCGTGCTGTCGGCCCCGGCGGACCCGTACGGCGGCGCGGCGCTGTTCTTCCGGGGCGAGTAGCGCGGCGTGTCGCGGCCGGCGCGCCGCGGGGAACCTTTCGGGGGCGGGTCCGAGTAACGCTGTCGTGAACGTGGCGATGGCCGAGCCAGCCCCCGGTCCGCGCGAGCTCGACGAGCTGACGCTGCGGCGCGCCCAGCGCGGCGAGGACGCGGCGTGCACGGCGCTGGTCGAGCGCTACCAGCGCGCCGTGTTCGCGCTGCTCGGCCGGATGGTGGGGACGCGGCGCGCCGCGGTGGTCGAGGACCTGGCGCAGGACGCGTTCCTCGACGTGTTCCGCGCCCTGCCCGGCTTCCGCCCCGACGGCGGCGCGCGGCTGTCGACCTGGATCCTCACGATCGCCACGCGCCGGGCGATCGACGAGCTGCGCCGGCCGAGGCGCGACGGCGACGACGCGGCCCTCGCCGGGCTCGCCGACGCCCGCGCCGCGCGCGGCGACGCCGCGGTCCACCGCGCCGAGCTCGGCCGCGCGATCGAGCGCGCGATCGCGGCGCTGTCGCCGGATCACCGCGCGGCGTTCCTGCTGCGCGAGTACCACGGCCTCGACTACGCCGAGATCGCCGCGGCGCTCGCGGTCGACGTGGGCACCGTGAAGTCCCGCCTGTCCCGCGCCCGCGCCGCCCTGCGCGCGGCGCTCGCGGAGGTCGCGCCATGACCGACGAACCGGACCGCCCCGACGACGATGCCCCGGACGACGGCGCCGAGGCGGTCGTCACCCGCGAGCGCGAGGCGCTCGACACCCGCGAGCGCGAGGCGCTCGACACCCGCGAGCGCGAGGCGCTCGACACCCGCGAGCGCGAGGCGCTCGACACCTGGACCGCGCCCGCGCCGCCCGACGGGTTCGCGGCGCGCGTGCTCGCCGCGCGCCGCGGGGCGCCCGCCGCCGCAGCGACGACCACGACGACGACGGCGACGACGACGACGCCCGCGCGCCGCGGCCGC
>WYBA01000102.1 GCA_011526095.1 Myxococcales bacterium
GCCCACGCGCCGCCGCCCCGACGCCGGCCCCGGCCCGCGCGCCCGCGCGCCCGACGCCGGCCCCGGCGACCCCGACCTCGGCCTCGACGAGGACAACCCGCTGCGCCGTCCGCGGTGAGCGGCGACGCCGCGCCGCCGCCGTCGTGGTCGTCATCGTCGGCTTCGTCGGCGCAGCAACGCCCCGACGAGCAGCGTGAGCAGGCCCGCGCCCGCCGCCCCACGCCCCGACGCGGCGGCGCAGCAGCCGGCGGCGTCGTCGGGCGCCGTCGGCGCGACGTCGTCGTGGGTTCGGACCGTCACCGTCGTCGCGGCCGCGTCACCGAGCCCGGTGAACGTGAGCGCCCACGTCATCTCGCGACACGGGTCGACGCCCCCTGCCCCGACGATCGTGACCGGGTCGACGCTGACGCTGGTCGCGAGCGGGGGCACGGACGCGAGCTCGTCGGGCGCCGGGTCGTCGTCGTGGGCGAACCGCGCCTCGCCCTCGGAGACGTCGAGGTGGTCGGGCCACGCGACCGCGCGCGCGGTGACGTTGTAGCCGCCGACGACGCCGCGGTTCTGCAGCCTCACGCGCCACGTGTCGACGCCCTCGGCGGTGCAGCCCTCGACGAACAGCTCGGGGCGCACCGCGAGATCCGGCGGGGGGATCACGTGCTCGACGGCGTTCGTGTCGATCCGCGTCGGCGGGACCGCGTCCGGGAACACGATCGTCGCGACGTTGCGGATCCGCGTGCCGACCGGCGCGTCGGCGCGCACGCGGACGCGGTAGTGGACCTCGCGCGGGTCGCTCGGCCACACCTCCGGATCGACCCACGTCAGCGTCCGCGTCGCGGCGTCGTAGCTGCCGCCGTCCTCGATCACGAGCGTCGTGTCGTCGAGCGCCTCGTCCAGCCGATCGATCACCTGGACGTCGTGCGCGTCGGTGGCGCCGACGTTCTCGTAGTGGAGCGTGTAGCGGATCTCCTCGCCCGCCGCGGTCAGACCGACGCCGCGCGCGCTGGTCGGCGGATCGGCCTCCTTGGCGTTCGGATCGCGCGGGGGGCAGTCCCGCTGGTACGCCGTCCACAGCGGCGCGCCTGGCCGAGGCGCCGCCTCGCAGCAGTAGAGCGGGGCGGACCGCGCCATGCCGTTGACGTAGACGCTGCAGCTACGCGCCGGACGCGGGGCGTCGAGGTCCGGCAGCGCCGGCGGCGTCGGGCCGTCGTCGTCCCCCACCGCGAACGGCGGCATCGGCAACGGGAACCACCCCCACGGCAGGTTCCCGTCGGCGATGTCGACCCACGTGAGGGCGCCCGGACAGCCCGGCGCTTGATCGCAGTCGGGGTCGGCGCAGCCGTAGCTGCCGTCGCAGTCCTCGTCACCGCCCGCGTGGCACACCTCTCGGTCCAGGCGCGCCGCCGGGTCCTGAGACACCCACACGAGCCCGACGTTGTCGCGCACGTCGGGCTCGACGCCGGCGGCGCGCACGAGCCCGACGAGCAGGATCGGATCGTGGCAATCGAACGCCTCGGGCGCGGTCACCGCGATCTGCGTCGTGACCACGGCGCCTGCGGCGAGGTCCCCGAGGTCCTCGCGGTGGCCGGGTGGCGCGGTGTCCGGCGACGTCACCCCACCCTCCTCGCCGAGGACGTCGAGGGCGACCGCCGTCGCGATCGACGGGCCCGTCGAGGTGGTGATCAGCTCGACCGCGACCGTCGCGCCCGCGACGGCCATCGCGCCGACCGCGTCGAGCGCGAGGTTGGCGTCGAGCGGCGGCGCCGACTCGGCCACGAACAGGTCATCGACGATGATCTGGTTGCCGCGGATCACCAGCGCGTCGATCGGGCCGCCGGCCGCGCCGTCGGCGACGATCCACTGCTCGGCGAGGCAGGCCACCGGCGCGAGGGTCTCGGCGCCAGCCGCGCCGCTCACCGTCGCGCCGACCGTCGCCCCCGTGCACTGCCGGATCCTGATCGCCGCGCGGTCGACCGCCGGGACGAACGTGAGGCGCACGGCGCCGCAGTCGGTGCCACACCCGAGGTCCCACGCCGCGAGCGCGGGGTCGTCGCCCTGCAGGTAGAACACCTCGGTCGTGGTGATCGGGCTGCCGGCGACGAGGATCTGGTTGCCGGCGCCGTCGTCGAGCGTGACGACGACGGCGTTCCATGTCGCGATGTCCGGGTCCTCGAACCCCGTCGACCACGGGCTGGCGGCGAGCGGGTTGGAGCCGGCGACCTCGACGGCGGCGGCGGGCGTCGCGGAGCCGATCACCGCGACGGCTACGAGTGCGTGGGTGGCGCGCATGGGGACCTCAGTCGACGACGAACATCGCGCCGCACTCGCCCTGGAACTCGGTCCACTCGATCGTCACCGCGCCGTCGAAGTCGACGTCGCGCGGCGCGCCCGCCGAGGCGTCGACGATCGTGCCCTGCCCCGACACCGACAGCCGCCCCTCGGCGGGCCGCCCGTCCGGGCACAGCGCGTCGATCTGCAGCTCGACGTCCAGCGTGTAGTCGCCGGTGCCCGCGACCGGCTCGCCCGTCGGGCCGGCGCCGACGTACGCGAGCGTGCCGGCGGGCGGCTCGAGCGAGAACGCGGCGTCGACCGACAGCGCGCCGCACCGCGCGCCGGCTACCTCCAGCTCGGCGGCGTAGTCGCTGCCGGACTGGGTCGCGACGCCGGTGACGAGGCAGCAGTCGCCGGGCGCCTCGGCGCAGCTCGCCGGCCCGACCGGCACGTCGCACGACAGGGTCGCCGTGTCGCCCTCTACGACCACGCAGCCCTCGTCGCTGGCGTCGGCGACGACGCGACGCGCGGCGACGCGGGCGCCTGCGTCGGTGGGCGCGAGCAGCCCGACGAACGCGACCGGCGAGGCCGTCGCGACGAGCGCGTCGTCGGGCGCCGCGGTCGGGTCCGCGACGACATCACCGACGTCGCCGAGGTGGGAGAAGATGTCGCCGACCGCGTCGAGCTGCGCGTCGCTGGGACGGTCGCCTGGGGGCAGGTAGCCGTCGAGCAGGCCGCAGCCGGTGCCGGCGAGGAAGGAGAAGAGGATCGACGAGACGAGGTAGACGGGACGGGTCATGCAGGTCCCTGGTGCAACCGCCAGGCCGGGCCCACCTCCCCGCGGATCACGGTGTTACGCGCGCCCTGGCGGCGAGCGTCCCACGACGGCGCGAGACGTCTCACTGGGACGTCCCAGCTGGGACGGTGCGCGCGCGGCGCGGCGTCCATCCAGGCCAGTCCACGCCAGCGTGCGGCACGGTATCTTCGCGCACATGCAGCCACGTCCCTGGCTCGCCCGGTTCGCGCGCGACCGCTGGGCGATCGCCGGCGTGGCGATCGCGGTGGCGATCACAGCGATCGCGGTGGTCGGCCCGGCGGTGGCCGGCGACCCGACGCGCGTCGACGTCGAGCACGGCCTGTCGCCGCGAGGCGAGCCGCTGCCGCCCCACGCCGGGGCCGTGCTCGGCACCGACGCGCTCGGACGGGACGTCGCGGCGCGCGTCGTCCACGGCGCCGCGCTGTCGCTGCCGATCGCCGCGCTCGCGACCGTCCTGGCGTGCGCGCTGGGCATCGCGGTGGGCGTCGCCGCCGGCTACCGCCGCGGCTGGGTCGACGCGGCGCTGTCGCGCCTGGTCGATCTCGTCCACGGCCTGCCGTACGTGCTGGTCGTCATCCTGCTAGCCAGCGCGCTGCGGCTGTCGGCGCTCGACGGCAGCATCGCGCCCGTCGCGATCACGCTGGCCGCGTTCGGCTGGCCGGTCGTCGCGCGGCCGATCCGCGCGGAGGTGGTGGCGCTGCGCGACGCCGAGCACGTGGTGGCGGCGCGCGCGCTCGGCGCGCGCCCGGCGCGCGTCGTGGTCCACCACGTGCTGCCCGCGCTGGCCGGCACCGTGGTCGTCGTCGCGACGCTCGTGTTCTCCGCCGCGCTCGTCGCCGAGGCCACGCTCAGCTTCCTCGGCCTCGGGCCGCCGCCGCCGGCACCGAGCTGGGGCCGCATGGTGGCGGAGGGCCAGCCGTACTACCGCACCGCGCCGTGGCTGATCCTGGCGCCGGCCACCGCGATCGTGCTCACCGCCAGCGCGTTCCACCTCGTCGCCCGGGGGCTGCGCGATGCGCTCGATCCTCTTCGCGCTCGCTAGCCTGGTCGTCGCCGCCGGATGCGGCGACGACGACCGCGGGCCGCGATACCGCGCGTGGGGTCACGCCACGCCGCGCCCGGGTGGGACGCTGACCTTCGCCGTCGGCGGCAACGTCGCGACGCTCGATCCGGCGCACGCCTACGACGAGGCCAGCCTGTACCCGCTGTACTACCTGCACGACACCCTGCTCGGGTACGACGGCACGACGCTCGTGCCGGCCCTCGCCGAGACGTGGTCGATCAGCCCGGATGGCCTGACGATCTCGTTCGAGCTCCGCGACGGCGTCGTGTTCCACGACGGCACGCCGCTCACCGCCGCCGCGTTCGACCACGCGTGGCGCCGGGTGCTGCGCGCGCCCGACTCGCCGTTCGGTCGCTTCCTCGCGCCGCTCGTCGGCGCCGAGGCGTTCGCCGCCGGCGAGCGCGACGACCTCCCCGGCGTGCGCGTCGACGGCCCGCGCCGGCTGGTGCTCACGCTCGCCGCCCCCGACGCCGCGTTCGCGAACGTCCTGGCGATGAAGTTCACCGCGCCGCTGGTCGACGGCGCGGCGGTGACCAACGGCACCGGCCCGTTCGCGCTCGACGCGTGGTCGGCGGGCGAACGCGTCACCCTGCGACGCCATCCCCGCTACTGGCGCCCCGGCCGCCCCCACCTCGACGCGATCGTCATGCGCGAGAGCGTACCGCGCGAGCTGGCGTTCCTGCAGTTCGAGCGCGGCGAGCTCGACACGATCGACCAGCTCACCCTCCCGGACTGGCTGTGGATCGCCGCGCACGACGGGTGGCGACCGTACGTGCACCAGACGCCGCAGATGTCGGTGTTCGGCGACCGGTTCGACGTCACGCGGCCGCCGTTCGACGACGTGCGGGTGCGGCGCGCGCTCAACCACGCGGTGGACAAGGCGCGGCTCGTCCGCCTGCTCGGCGACCGCGGCGTGCCGGCGCACGGGCTACTGCCGCCCGGGCTCGCGGGACGGGACGACGAGCTCGCGCCGTACGCCTACGATCCGGCGCGCGCGCGCGCGCTGCTCGCCGAGGCCGGCCACGCCGACGGGCTCGAGCTCGAGTACGTGCTGCCGAAAGACGAGACCGCCGAGCGGCTCGCGCAGTCGATGCAAGCGGATCTCGCGGCGGTCGGCGTGCGGGTGCGGCTGCGCGTCCTGTCGTGGGCGGCGTTCCTCGACGAGACGACGCGGGCGGGTGGCGCGCCGTTCTCCCAGACGAGCTGGTTCCAGGACTACCCGGACGCGTCGAGCTTTCTCGACACGCGGCTGCACTCGCGGATGATCGCGCCGGACGGCGAGCCATCGAACAACGACAGCTTCTACGCCAACCCCGAGGTCGACCGACTGCTCGACGAGGCGCGGCGGACGCGCGACCCCTCGGCGCGCGCCGCGGCGTACCGGCAGGTCGAGCGGATCGTCCACGCCGACGCGCCGTGGCTGTTCGGCTACCACCCGGTCGGCGTCGAGGTCGTCCAGCCCTACGTGCGCGGGTTCGCCCTGCACCCGGTGTGGGGCCGGGACTTCCGCGACGTCTGGCTCGACCTCGCGCCCGACGGGGCGAGGGTGCCGCGGTGACCCGCGCCGTGCTCGGTCGGCTCGCCGGCGCCGTCCTGACGCTGTGGTTCGCGGTCACGGTGACGTTCGCGATCGTCGCGCTCGTGCCCGCGGACCCGGCGCGCGCCGTCGTCGGCCCGCACGCCACCGCCGAGGACCTCGCGCGCGTCCGCGCCCACCACTGCCTCGACCGCGGGCTCGCCGCGCGCTACGGCTGCTTCGTCGGTCGCCTGGCGAGGGGCGACCTCGGGACGAGCCTGCGGACCCAGCGCCCGGTCGCCGACGTGCTGCTCGATCGCGTCGGGCCCACCGCGCTGCTCGCCGGGGCCGCCCTGCTCCTGCAGCTCGCGATCGGCGTGCCGCTCGGGGTGTGGGCGGCGCGGCGACGCGGCCGCTGGCCCGACGCAGCGACCGGGGCGGCCACGCTCGCGCTCCACGCCACGCCCGCGTTCGTGCTCGCCACCGTCGGGCTCTACGTCGTGGCGTATCGCTGGGGATGGTTCCCGCTGGGTGGCTATGGCGCGGGCGGATGGGATCGCGTGCGGCACCTCGCGCTCCCGGCGATGACGCTGGCCGCCGGCGGGATCGCCGCGTACGCGCACCTGGTGCGTCACCAGGTGGGAGGCGCGCTGGACAGCGATCACGTCCGCACGGCGCGCGCCAAGGGCGCGCCGGAGCGCGCGGTGGTGTGGCGCCACGCGCTGCGGCCAGCGCTCGGGCCGGTGATCGCGCTCGTCGGCCTCGACGCCGGCGTGCTGCTGGGGGGCGCGGTGGTCGTCGAGAGCGCCTTCGCCTGGCCGGGGCTTGGCCGCGAGCTCGTGCTCGCGGCCCACGACCTCGACCTGCCGGTGATCCTGGGCGGGACGCTCGTGGCGACCACCGCGACCGTGGTCGCCAGCCTGCTCGCGGACTCCGCGCACGCCCTCCTCGACCCGCGTGCACGCCGACCGTGACGGCTCCTGCGGTATGCTGACGCGCTGCATGTCGAGCGGAAGCGCACGGTCGCCGCTGACCGACACCGACACCTCGTCGCTGCCCCGCGCGCGCAGCGCGCCCCGGACGACGCGCGCCCGGCTGACGGCCGTGTTTCCGCGCGAGCTGACGTGGGAGATCGCCGTCGCCGAGACGCCGATCGCGCTCGGACGCGGCGACAGCGTCGGCGCGCCCGGCATCTCCCACGCGACCGTGTCGCGGGCGCACGCGACGATCACCTGGAGCGCCGAGCTCGGGGTGCACCTGCTCGTCGACGGCGACAGCCGCAACGGCAGCGCGGTCGATGGCGCGACGGCGCGGCCGGGCGCGCCGGTCGTGCTGAAGCACGACGCGGTCGTCCGGATCGGCGACGTGCTGCTCGTCTACGAGCGCCACCCCGCGCTGGGCTCCGCCGACCCGCACGACGAAACGCGCGAGCTGGTGCCGGGCGAGGCGGCCACGATCCGCGCCGTGCGCGCGGCGATCGCCCGCGCCGCGCCCGATCCTTCACCGATCCTCGTCGAGGGCGAGACGGGCACCGGCAAGGAGTTCGTCGTGCGCGAGCTGCACCGGCGCAGCGGCGCCGGCGGCAAGCTGGTCCCGCTCAACTGCGCGGCGCTGCCGCGGGAGCTGGCCGAGTCGACGCTGTTCGGGCACGTCCGCGGCGCGTTCACCGGAGCCTCGACCGACCACCCGGGCGTGTTCCGCGCCGCCCAGGACGGCACGCTGTTCCTCGACGAGATCGGAGAGCTCGAGCTCGAGCTGCAGGCGAAGCTGCTGCGCGCCGTGCAGGAGCGGGTAGTCACGCCGGTCGGCGCCACCACTGGCCTGCCGGTCGCGGTGCGTGTCATCGCCGCGACCAACCGCTCGCTGGCGCGCGAGGTCGAGGCTCGGCGGTTCCGGCGCGATCTCTACGCGCGCCTCGCGATGTGGCGGATCCAGCTGCCGCCGCTTCGCGAGCGCCGGCGCGACGTGCTCGACTGGCTCGATCGCCTCCACGCTCGCTGGTGCGCCGCGCGCGGCACGCCGCCGACGCCGCTCGAGCTGACCTCGCCGGCGGCGGAGCTGCTGCTGCTCCACCCCTGGCCCGACAACCTGCGCGGGCTCGACCGCCTCGTCCACATGCTGTCGGTGCTCGACCCGCACCCGATCCAGGCCGACGAGGTCGCGCGCGAGCTCGCCGCGGACGCCGCGCCCACGCCTGCGCGCCCGCACGCCGCGTCCACGCCCGCCGCGCCCGCCACCGCCGGCGACGACGGCCCGCGCCGGCCTCGTCGCCAGGCGCCACCCGAGCACGAGATGCGCCGGCTGTTCGACGAGGCAGGCGGTCGGGTCGCGCGGCTGGCCCGGACGCTCGGCGTCGAGCGGCGACAGGTCTACCGCTGGCTCGACGCCTACGGGATGCGCGACGCGAGCATCGCCGACGCGGACGACGCGCCCGCGCCCGCCGACCCCGCCGACGGCGACGGCGACGCGCCCACGCGCCCGCGCCGAGGCTGACATGGCGGCGGTCGTCGACGGCGCGGACGCCGGGCTCGTGCTCGAGGCGCCGCTCGGGCAGGGGGGCGACGCCGTGACGTGGGCCGCGCGGTGGCGCGGCGCGCCGGCGGTGGTGAAGCTGGCGCGGCGCGCCGACCCGGCGATCGCGGCGCGGCTCGCCGCCGAGGCGCGCGCGCTCCGCGCGGTCGGCCCGCCGTTCGCGCCGCGCCTGCTCGACGACGACGCGACCGCGCACCCGCCCCGGCTGGTGATGGCGCGGGCGGCGGGCGTCCCGCTCGCCGAGGTGCTCGCGGCGGCGCCGCTGCCGGCGGCGCGCGCGCTGGACCTCGCGGCGGCGATCGCCCGCGCGATCGCCGGCGTCCACGGCGCCGGCTGGATCCACGCCGACCTCGCGCCGGGGAACGTCATCGTCGACGGTGACGCGGTGCAGCTGGTCGACTTCGGCCTGGCGCGCCCACACGCCGAGGCGCGCGTCGCGGCGACGACGCACGTGATCGCGACGACGGCCTACGCGGCGCCGGAGCGGCTACGCGGTGAGCCGCACGACGCGACCGTCGATCTCTACGCGCTCGGCGTGATCCTCCACGAGGCGCTCACCGGCGCCACGCCGTTCACCGGGGACGCGCGGGCGATCGAGCGCGGCCACCGGCTGCTGCGCCCGCCGCCGCTGCGCCGCCCCGACCTGCCCGCCGGGGCCGAGGCGCTGGTGCGCGCGCTGCTCGCCAAGCGCGCCGCGCGCCGCCCGACCGCGGCGGCGGACGTGGCGGCGCAGCTCGCGGCGCTCGCGGCGCGGGCGGGGTCGGTCACGCCGCGACGGCCGGCCTCACCACCGCGGCAGGCCCCGCCCGCGATCGGCCCGACCGAGCCCCCACCCGGCGCGCGCCCCGAGGCCGCGGTCGTGCTCGTCGCGATCGCGGGCGACGTCGCCGCGGCCGACGTCGACACGCTGGTCCAGACGACACGCGGCGACGTCGCCCGTCGCCTGCCCGACGTGACGATCGCGGCGTGGGTGGGCCATGACGCCGACGCGCTCCACGCCGCCCAGCACGCCGCGGAGCGGCTGGTCGCGCGCGGCGCGGCGGTCACGCTGCACGCGGCGCACGCGCGGCTGCGGCGGTCGCCAGCCGGCCGCATGACGCTGTGGGGCCCGCCGCTCGACGATCCCCGGTGGTGGCGGCGCGGCCGCGAGGGCGAGATCGACGCCACGCCCGCGTTCACCGCGATGGCAACGCCGCGCCGGCCGTCCCCGGCGCTGGTCGGCCGCGAGCGCGAGCTGGCCGTGCTCGCGGCGGCGGCGACGACCGCGGCGCGCGACGGCGCCGCGCTCGCGACGATCCGCGGCGCGCCGGGCACCGGGCGGACCCGCCTGCTCGCAGCCGCGACCGCCACGCTGCCGGGGGCGCGGGTCGTGGCGACGACCGCCGACGTCCGCGCGCTCGCCGCCGCGCTGGGCGGCGCGACGAACGGCGGGCCCGCCGAGCGCGCCGCGCTCGTCGCCGCGATCGCGGACGCGCGCGCGCGCGCCGCCCACGCCGGCGAGGCGCTCGTGCTCGCGATCGACGACGTCGATCGGGCCGAGGACGAGCTGCTGGACGCGATCGAGCGCGCCGTGATCGACGCCGGGACCACGCCGCTGTGGATCCTCGTGGCCGCGGGCGACGCGCTCGTCGACCGACGGCCGCAGTGGGGCGCCCGCGTCGAGCGACACGTCGTTGTCGAGCTCGGGCCGCTCCACGACGAGGCCGCGGTCGCGCTGCTGCGCGCGCTGTTGCCGGAGGCCGACTACGCGCCGGTCGCGGCGCTGCGCGGGGCGCTCGACGCCTGCGGACGGCGTCCCCGCGCGATCGTCGAGGCGGCGCTGTGGCTGCGCCAGCACGCGCCGGCCGAGCGCGGCGACGCCGGCGGGTGGCGGCTCGCGCCGGACGCACTCGACCGGCTGTCGACGTCGGCGCTCGGCGGCTGGTCGGTCCGCCGCGCGCTCTCGACCCTGCCGCCGGAGGCGACGATCGTCACCGCGATCGCCGCGGCGCTCGGCGACGGCGTCACCGCCGAGGACGTCGCGGCGGTGCTCGACATGCTGGACGCGGACGAACCCGTCGCGGACCCCGAGCTCGCGCTCGAGCTCGCCGCGCGCGCCGAGCTCGTCGAGGCTCGCGCCGACGGCTGGGCGGTCCTCCCCGGCGCGATCGACGCGATCCTCGACGCGCACCCGGCCGAGCGCGTGCGCGCGCTCCACCGCGCGGCGCTCGCGCTGCCGGCGCCGCGCCGCCAGCCCCGCCACCGCGCCCGCCA
>WYBA01000103.1 GCA_011526095.1 Myxococcales bacterium
CCGCGGCCCCGCCCCGCCGCGCGCACCTCGTCGAAGCCCTCGTCCATCGACCGGTCGCCCGCGTCGCGCGCCGCGCCCTCGCCGGCCGCCGCGCGCCCGGCGTCGTGCTCGTGGTCGTCGCGGTGCTCCTTGGTGTTGCCCATCGTCGTCGTCCTCCCCGCGCCTGCCGCGCGCGCGTCAGTCCTGCCCGCGCAGCACGCGGCCCATCGCGCGGTACTCGGCCCGCGCCGCCCGCCGCAGCTCGTCGGCCGTGATCACGCCCTCACCGGCCGCCGCCGCGAACGCCGCCGCGAGCACCGCGTTGCGGATGTGCGCGCCGGACATGTCGGCGAACTTGCCGGCCAGCTCGTCGGCGAGCTCCTCGACGTCCACGTCGCCTCCCAGCGGCGCGCCCGTCGCCAGGAAGCGGCGCCACAGCCGCACGCGCTCGTCGTGGTCCGGCGGCCAGAACACGACGTGCGCCGCCAGCCGCCGCATCAGCGCCGGATCGATGCTGCCCTCGAGGTTCGTGGTCAGCACGACCACGCCGCCGAACGCCTCGATCCGCTGCAGGAGGTAGTTCACCTCGAGGTTGGCGTAGCGATCGCTCGACGACTTCACCTCGGTGCGCTTCGCGAACAGCGCGTCGGCCTCGTCGAACAGCAAGAGCGCGTGCCCGGCCTCGGCCGCCTCGAACACACGCGCGAGCTGCTTCTCGGTCTCCCCGACCCACTTCGACACGATCCGCGACAGGTCGACCCGGTAGAGGTCGCGGTCGAGCTCGCGCGCGAGCAACCCGGCGCACAGCGTCTTGCCGGTCCCCGGCGGCCCGGAGAACAGCGCGGCGACGCCGCCGCCGCGTGCGGTCGAGCGAGGGAAACCCCACTCGTCGTAGACGCGGCGCGCGTGGCGCGCGCGCCCGACGAGCGCGCGCAGCTGCGCGACCGTGTCGTCGGAGGCGATCAGCTCCTCCCACCGGTCGGTGACCTCGAGCGGCTCGGCCAGCCCGCCGAACCGCTCGGCGACGCTGCCGCGCACGCCGGCGCGGACGTGCCCCGCCCCGACCGCGCCGCCGCTCGCGAGCGCCCGCGCGGCGGCGGCCGCGCGGCGGACGCCGCCGGGGCCGAGGCGGTAGCGCTGCGCCACGTCGGCGAGCGCGCCCTCGGCGTCCGCGGTGCGCGGCGCGCCGACGAGCGCGTCGTCCCACAGCGCGCGCCGGGTCGCTGCCGCGGGCAACGGCAGCGTCACGCGGACGACCGCGCCGCCGAGGTCGAGGTCGAGCGCGGGGTCGCGCGTGGTCACGACACAGTCCACGCCGCTGCCGGCGACGAGCCGCGAGATCGCGCGCCAACCCGCTGCGCCCGGATCGAGCGCGTCGACGTTCGCGAGCACCGCGACCGCGTCGGCGAGCGCGGCCTCCGCCAGCAGCGCCTGCACGGCCGCCGTGGCGGCGGCGGGCTCGACCTCGTCGAGCGCGAGCGCGACGACCGGCCGCGACGACGCGACCGCCACCGCGGTGCGCTTGCCGACGCCCGCGGGCCCCGCGACGACCACCAGCGGCCGCGGCGCGGGCGCCGCGAGCGCGCGCCGGAGGGTGTCGACGGCCTCGGCCTGCGCCGCGCACACGCGCAGCCCCGCCGGCACCTCGACGCGCACGAGCTCCTCGTCACCGCCACCGTCCGCTCCGGCCAGGTGCGCCAGCAGCCGCGGCGACGGTCGGTAGGGCGTCGCCATCGCCGTCAGCCCCGCGCCGTCGCCGACCTCGACCAGCAGGCCGAGCCGGACGATCGTCGGCCGCGCGGCGAGCCAGCGCGCCAGCCCCACCGCCGCGTCGGGCGCGACGCCGCCGAGCGCGGCGAACGCGGCGACCGACAGGCCACGCCGGCCATCGACGCCGGCGACCTCGATCAGGTGCGGGTACAGCGTTGGGTCGACGGCCGAGGCCGCGCACGCCCACACGAACCGCATCTCGTCCGTGCCCAGGGCGAGGACCGCGCGCAGGCGCGCGTCCGCGGACGCCGCGAGCTCGGGCCCCGACCCTCGCGCGCCGCGGGCGCGGCCCTCGACGTGCGCGCGCCAGCTCGACACGACCCCGTGGAACGCATCGGCCGGATCCGGGCGGCGCGGGTGAGGGGAGTCCGAGGCTGGAACCGTCATGAGCTCGACCATGTCCGCTCTCTCGACCAGCTCGGCGGCCGGTTGCGGCCGAAGTTCGACCGCTTCTCGTGCGGGCGCGGCGCGCGGGTGCACGTGGCGTGGCCGCGGCGATCCGGCCGTGATCTCAAGGCCTCTCCGGTGTGCTGGCTCAGCGCAGGACCACCCGGTCGACCACGACCTTGCCGCGCCCACCGGACTGGGCGACCGTGAACGTCAGCGACTTGCCCACGAGGTCGGCGGACCGGCGGACCACGACGACGCCGGTGCCGCGCGCGCGCGGCGCGACCACGCCGAGGACGCCGTCGCCCACCGCCTCGGCGGCAGTGCTCGCGAACCGCACCAGGCCCGCGCGATCGGCGCCGCCGTGCGTGACGGCCACCGACGCGAGCCGGTACGGGTTCTTGTCGCGGTTCTGGATCTCGAAGACGAGGTACGCATCCTCGCCGAGATACACGACCTCCTGGACCCGCACGATCACGTTGTCGTCGTTGCGCTCGATCGCGTCGAGCTTGCGCTGCTCGCGGCGGACCAGCACGCGCTCGGCGATGATCGCCTCGGCGAGCGTGGGCAGCTCGGCGTCCATCGCGCGCTTCATCTCCGCGACCTTCGCCTCGAGCGCCGCGGTGCGCTCGGCCACGGCGTCGTCGATCCGTCGCTGGAGCTCGGCCTCGACGTCCGCCCGCTTGAACGTGACCTGGGTCAGCGCCTTCTGCGCCTTGGGCGCGATCGACAGCACGACGGACACCTTGAGGCTGTCGGTGGCGATCGCGAGGTTGGCCGGCTTCGCGTCCCCCTTGAGCGGACGGATCGCGAGGCTGGTCGAGCCGATCGACTTCACCTCGTAGCTCGCCGGATCGGACGCGAGCGCCTTGGTGATCTTGTCGGGGAAGTAGAACACCGTGACGAAGTCGGGGTGCACGGCGACCTCGTAGGAGCCGCCCTCATCGACGAGGATGACGCGCGACTGCGCGCTCTCGTCGGCGTGCGCCGGCGCGGCCCCGAAAAGGAGCGCGAGGGTCGGCAGGAGGAGGATCAGGAGGGAAGTCGGGCGCATGTCAGTCTCCGTCAGGGATCTGGATCTCGTGAATCGTGCTGCCGCCGGTGCCGCTGCCGGCGCCGGTGCCCTGCTTCTTGCCATTGCCGCCGCCCGACCGCCTCGGCGTGGCGTCGGGTGGCGCGACGGCGGCATCGACCGGCGCAACCGCGGCGTCGACGGGCGAAGGGAGCGCGACGCCGGCGTCGGGCGACACCGCCGGCTGCGCCGACGCCGCATCGGCCGGCGTCGCCGCAGGCGCGGCATGAGCGTCCGGTGCGGGTGCTTTCGTGGTGGCGGCGCGATCGTCGCCCCCGAGCGCGAACAGCGCGACCGCCGCAGCGGCCGCGACCGCCGCGACGCCTCCGACGACGAACGGCACGATCGACCGGCGCGGCGGCGCGCTCGTGGCGACGAACGTCGCGGCCTGCACGGGCGCGGAGCCAGCCTGCGCGCTCGGCGTGACCGTCCGCGTCTCGGCCGACATCACGTGCTGGACCGACGGGGTCGGCGGCGACGGCGTGCCGACCGCGGCGGTGGGCGGCGGCGTCACCACCCACGTCGCGTGGCCCGGGCCCGCGACGAGCCCCGGCGCGCCCGCGCGCCGCGTCACCCGCGGCGGCGCCTCGTTCGGGAACCGCTCGGCCAGCAGCTGCACCAGCTCCTCGCCGGCGCGTGCGCTCGCGCTGCTCGTCGCGAGCAGGGCGTCGATCGCATCGCGCGCGGTCGCGAAGCGGTGCGCGCGGTCCGGCGCGAGCAGCATCATCGTCGCCTGGGACACGTCCCACGGCAGGTCCGCCCGCAGCAGGTTCGGCGCGGTCATCTGCCGCCAGCCCTTCGCGACCTGGATGATGTCCGTGAGCA
>WYBA01000104.1 GCA_011526095.1 Myxococcales bacterium
CCGGCGACACGCCCTACGCGACCGACGTCGTCGCCGAGGTCAGGGCCGCGCTGCGCGGGCTCGGCTTCCGCCCGGCGGACATCACGCGCGCCGTCGAGCAGGCGAGCGTCCACGTGGACGCCGACGCCCCCCTCGACGCCTGGCTCCGCGCCAGCCTGCGTGCGTGCCCGCGGCCGGCCTCGTCAGCGTGAGCGTGTGCGCCTCCGTCGCCCCGCTCATCCTCGACCAGGCCCGAGCGCCAGGCGCTGCTCAGCTAGACGCCCCGTGCGCGCCGAACCCTGAGCGCCGCGCCGGGATCGGCGCGTGACGAGCCCGACGCCGCGAACCGTGGAACCTGGCACGCGTCGGGGCGTGGGGCCCCACACGCGTGGGCTCGAGTCGACGACCCGGCGCGGCAAGCGGGCGGAATGCCGTCAGCCGTCAGGTGGCGTGGTCGTTGCACTCCGGATCCTGGCGGGCCGCCGACCGCGCGATCGATGAGCAGTCGTCCCCTCGAGCGTACCGAGCGTATCGGCCCGTACCGCGTCACCGAGCTGATCGCTCAGGGATCGACCTCGTACGTGCTCGGCGGCGCCCACGAGGGCCCGGCCGGGTTCACGTTGCCCGTGGCGATCAAGACGCTGCGCGGCGAGGCGCTGCGCTCGCCGGCGCACGTGCGCGACTTCGTGTTCGAGGCGCGCGCGGCGGCCCGCGTCGTCCACCCGGGCATCGTCCAGGTCCATGCGCTGCTCGAGCAGGGCGACCTGCCGCTGCTGGTGATGGAGCGCGTCGCCGGGTGGTCGATGCGCGCGCTGTGCGCGACGCTCGCGCTGACCCGTCGCCACGTCGCGCACGACGTCGCGGTGGCGATGGTGCGCGAGGCGGCGTACGCGGCGCACGCGCTGCACGACGGCGGCGTGCTCCACCGCAACCTGTGCCCCGACAACCTCCTGCTCGCCGGCACCGGGCACGTCAAGGTGATCGACTTCGGCGCGGCGAGCTGGGAGCTGACCGAGCGCGTTCGCGCCCGGCCGCCGGCGATCGTCGCGGGCGCCTATGCCGCGCCCGAGACCGCGCTCGGCCTGCGCGTCGATCGGCCGTGCGACGTGTACACGCTCGGCGCCGTGCTCCACGAGCTGTGCCTCGGCGCCCCGCCGCCGTCCGCGGGTCGACCGAGCTGGCGCGAGGGCCGCGCCAGCTCGCCGCTCGGCGGCCTGCCCGCCGGCCTCGGCGCGGTGATCGAGCGCGCGCTGCGATATCACGCCGGCGAGCGCTTCGCCTCGGCGGCCGATCTCGCCGAGGCCCTCGACGACGTCGCCGCCGACCACGGCTGGCGCACGTCGCCGCCGGCGATCGCCGCCTACCTCACCGACACCTTCGCCACCCGCACCGTCGCGCGCCCGCTCGCGCGCCGTCCGCCGAGCGAGGTCGGGCGGACGCGCGTCCGGCTGCGCCGCGCGGGCGGATAGCCGGCGTCGGCGCGTCCTCACAGTCAGTCGACGATGAACAGCGTCGCGCCGGTCGCCGTGCTCGAGCGGTGCCCCGGCGCGCCGTCGCTGACGTGGTAGCTGTCGCCGGCGCCGAGCTCGAACCGGCGGCCGTCGGCGAGCTCGGTGGTCAGCGCGCCCGCGACGACGAGGATCACGTGGCCGCGCTCGCACCAGTGGTCGGCGACGTAGCCCGGGCTGTACTCCACGATGCGCACGCGCAGCGCGCCGGCCTCGACGGTGCGCCAGCGCGCCTCGCCGCTGGCGCCCGGATGGATCGTCGTCGGGACCTCGCCCCAGCGGATGGTGGTGAAGAGGACGGGGGCGACCTGCATCGCCCCAGCGTGCCCGATCTCCCGGCCGGTGCGCCGGCAGGCTGCGGCGGAGCCGAGCATCCGCCGGACGACCACGGACGAAGCCGGCGCGCGGTCCCGGTCGGCGTCGGTGGCGCGCGCCGGGTCGAGAGTCAGCCAGCTCGGCTCACGCCCGCGACTCGTAGCCAGCCTCGCGCAGCGCGTCGACCGGCCGGTCGACCGGCGCCTCGATCGCGTCGTGCTGGACGACGACGAGGCCGTCGCGCAGCTTGACGTCGACCTTGCCGACGCCGTCGACGTCGTGGAGGGCCTCGGTGATGTGGCGGATGCACGACGGGCAGGTCATGCCCTCGACGCGCAGGATCGTGTCGGTCGCGTTGCTCATGTCGGACTCCTTGTGCGTGGCCGGTGCTCGGCCTTCACCCGAACGACGCGCCCGTCGGGCCGCCATCACCGCCGTTCGCGGTCGGTCGCCGAGGCCGCAATGGTGGCGCCGAGTCCCCGTCGTCCGGACGTGACCGCAACGCCCCCCTCACCCCACGAGGAGCCCCTCATGTCGCCCCTCCGCTCTCTGCGCCGCGCCCTCGCGCTCGCCTCGCTGCTCGCGCTCGCCGCGTGCTCGCCCGATGGCGGGGCGACCACCGCCCACCCGACCGTCACCACCCCCACGACGATCGTCGCGGGCGGCGGCGCCCCGCGTCCGTCGACACCGGCGCCGCACGGCAGCCACGACGCGGCCCACGGTGGGTTCGTCCTCATGGACGCGGTCCACCACGTCGAGCTCGTCCTCGATGTCGAGGCGGGACGGCACCGCCTCCACGTCAGCGACGCCGCGCGCGCGCCCCTGCCGGCCTCGACGTTCGACACGGTCGAGCTGACGATCGGCGACGAGCGCCTCGTGATGACGCGGACCGCGGACGACACGGCGTGGCAGGCCGCCGGTGCGCCAGCGCCGCGGCGGCGCACCGATGGTCCCGTTCTACGGGACGCTGACGTACGACGCGCGGTGGTGACGATCCCGCGTCAGCGCTTGCGGCGGGCGGTCGCGCGCGCGCGCGCTCGCTTCGGCGCGGGCGCGGGCGTGGGCGCCGGTGACGGTGCGACCGCGTCGAGCGGGCCGGGGCACAGCGCGCGCAGCTTGCACGCGCCGCACTCGCCGCCCGTCCAGATCCGCTCGTACAGCGCCTGGACCTGATCGAGCAGCGGGCCGTCGTCGGTGACGACGCCGAGCTCGAAGTTGCGGCGGCCGCTGCCGCGCGCGCCCAGGCCCGCGCCGGTCCAGTTGGCGGAGCCGAGGTAGAGCAGGGCGCCATCGACGATCACGGCCTTGAGGTGGACGCGCGGGCACAGCCGCAGCTCGAGCGCGCCGGCGAGCCCGGGCTGGCGCGCCAGCTCGGCGCGGAACGGTCGCGACGGCCGCTCGGCGTGGAGGAACCGCAGCTCGACCCCGCGCGCGGCGAGGTCGGCGAGCACGCCGAGGATCGAGCGGTACGTCTTGCCCCCGAGCCGGCGCCGCACGCCGGGGCGCGCCCGGTGGTCCTCGATCATCAGCTCCTTGAGGTTGGCCGTGGCGACCCACACGCTCGTGCGCGCCGCGAGCACCGCCTCGATCACTGCCTCGTAGTGACCGCGCCCGCCGATCACCGAGAGCTCGACCGGGCGGCGGGGCGCGACGAAGTCCACGCCCGAGCCTAGCGTCAATGCTCCGTCTCCGTCTCCGTCTCCGTCTCCGTCTCCGCCTCCGCCTCCGTCTCCGTCACCGCCTCCGTCTCCGCCTCCGTCTCCGTCACCGCCTCCGTCTCCGTCTCCGTCTCCGCCTCCGTCTCCGTCACCGCCTCCGCCTCCGTCTCCGTCTCCGCCTCCGCCTCCGTCTCCGTCCCCGTCTCCACCGCTTCCGTCTCCGCAACCACCGCTCGTCCTGAGCAGCGCCGAGCGCCAGCGAGGCGCGTGTCGACTATGTAGTGGTGGTCGCGTCAAGCACAGACCTCCCCCATCCGGCGTCGCCGGTTGTCCCGAATCATCGGAATGGGCTCCACGGACGCAG
>WYBA01000105.1 GCA_011526095.1 Myxococcales bacterium
CGGCCGTCGGCGAGGTGGGCGCCGGCGCCACCGCCGCGCCGCTGGCCGTCGGGCGCTGCACCGCGCCGTCGGGCAGCGTCGCGTGCGCCACGCCGCCCGAGCGTCGCGCGGGCGTCGGCGCGGGCGCGGGCGTCGGCTCAGGCGTCGGGGCGGGCACCGCGACCGGGACCGGCAGCTCGCCGCGCAGCGCCGCGGCCATCTCGTCGCAGCTGCCGAACCGGCGCGCCGGATCCGGATCGAGCGCGCGCTTGATCACGCCGGCGAGCAGCGGATCGATCCCGGTGTAGCGCCGCTCGGGCGGCTCGTAGCGCCCGTTGACGATGTTCTCCATCACGTCGTAGTCGCTGTCGCCGCCGAACGCGATCTGGCCGGTGGCCATCTCGTAGAGCATGGCGCCGAGCGAGAACACGTCGGAGCGCGGCGTCACGTCCTTGGCGCGACGGATCTGCTCGGGGCTCATGTACAGCAGCGTCCCCATCCGCATGTCGCCGTGCGTCGACTTCTTGCCGGCGCCCGCGACCTCCCCCGACACCTTGGCGATCCCGAAGTCGGTCACCTTCGGGATCACGGCGCCGTCCTTGCGCGCGAGCAGCACGTTCGCCGGCTTGAGGTCGCGGTGGATGATCCCGGCCTTGTGGGCGTGGCCGACGCCGGCGAGCACGCCGAGCATGATCCGCTTGATCTCGTCGGGGCGGTCGTGGAGCACGCCGATCAGGGCCTCGAGGTTGGTCCCCTCGATCAGCTCCATGACGAGCGCCGCGTGCTCCGGCGTCGACACGATGTTCGTCACCTTGACGATGTTGGGGTGATCGAGGTGCTTGGCCTGGATCTTCGCCTCGTCGAGGAACCGCTGGCGGGCCTCGGGGTTGGCGCGGTAGCTCGGGTCGAGCACCTTGACCGCGTGGTCGGTGTCGAGGAACGCGTGGCGCGCGCGGTAGACGCGCGCCATCCCGCCGGCGCCGAGCTCGGCGATGATCTCGTAGTCCCCGATCCGGGTCGGCGGCGGCGGCGGCTCGTCGGTCATGTCAGGCTCCCAGCCGGTCCAGGCAGTCGTCGGCCGCCTCGGCGGCCTCCTCGATCGTCAGCATCGTGATCCCCCACGCGCGTGGGCGTGTCCCCCATGACGACCTCGACGCTACGCGAACGGTCCGGCGGGCGCAAACCTACCGGACCTCGCGCAGCTCGACCTCGACGAGCAGCGTCGCGTCGGGCGGGATGCCCTTGCCGCCGCGGGTGCCGTAGCCCAGCCCGGGCGGGATGAGCAGCCGCCGGATCGCGCCGCGCCGCATCGTCGACACGCCCATCGCGATGCCGGCGATCTGTCCGTTCAAGTTCCACGTCGCCGGCGCGCCGCGATCGTAGGAGCTGTCGAGCTTGCGCCCCTTCGCCCCGCGCTCCCACAGCCAGATCGTGTAGTGGACGACGACCGTGGCGACCATCCCCGGCTGCTCGCCCAGGCCGCCCTGGACGCTCTCGATCCCGAGGCCGTCGGGGCGCAGCACCATGCCCTGCGGCACCGCGTCGCGCCCGGCCCGCGCGGCCTCGACCGCCGCCGACAGCGTCTCGACCGTCTGCGCGCCCTCGAGCACGCGGCCGTTGACGATGTAGACCGGCGTCCGCTGCAGCCCGAGATCCTCGAAGTACAGCTGATCGGCGCCGACGTCGAGGGCGCAGTAGGCGCCGCCGAAGTCCTTCTCGAACCGCGCGCGATCCATCCCGAGCTGCTCGGCGAGCTCGATCAGGCGGTCGTCGTCGACCGAGCCGCGCCCGGAGACGTGCATCCATAACAGGTCGGCGTAGGCGTGGTACCGCCCCTGGCGGTGGGCGGCGCACGCGGCGCGCTGGACCGGCTCGGCGAAGCTCTTCATGATCGGGCTGAAGAACACGCGGTGGACGAGCCGGACGTCGACCGGATAGCGGCGGCGCAGCTCGGTGAGCGCGCGCGCCGTCCGCGCCGCGTTGGGGTCGACGAAGTTCGCGCCGATCACGATCGTCACCGGCGCGTCGTTGGGC
This sequence comes from Myxococcales bacterium, assembly GCA_011526095.1. GTDB lineage: Bacteria > Myxococcota_A > Polyangia > Haliangiales > Haliangiaceae > WYBA01. The sequence goes on from WYBA01000105.1 coordinate 2,014, forward strand.
CCCTCGGTCGGCGCCGGGATGAACGAGCTGGCGCGCTCGCCGCCGTCCCCGGCGGCGACCCCGCCATCGACGACCTCGTCGCCGGGGTCGCGCAACGTCCACGTGATCGCGTCGGGCGGGGCGGCCGCGCCCGCGCGCGACAGGTGGACCGCGACGCCGGTGCCGATCGCCGCGAGGCCCAGCACCGCGCCGACCACGAGCGGCGCACGTGACCGCGGCGTCACCGGCTCGGCCCGCCCGGATCCATCGCCGGCGCGGCGCGTCGTGTCGCCGCCGCCGGCGCCGTCTCGGGACGGCGCGTCGAGCGCGGCGGCCATCTCCGCGCAGCTGCCGAACCGCGCCGCCGGGTCGGGTTGCAGCGCGCGGCGGATCGTCGCGGCGATCACCGGGTCGATCCGCGGCTCGCGCTGCTCGGGCGGGACGTAGCGGCCGTTGACGATCTGCTCCATCACGTCGTAGTCGCTCTCGGCGTCGAACGGCAACGCGCCGGTCGCGAGCTCGTACAGCATCGCGCCGAGCGAGAAGATGTCCGACCGGGCGGTCACGTCCTTGGCCCGCCGGATCTGCTCGGGGCTCATGTAGGAGAGCGTGCCCATCCGCGTCGCCGCGTGCGTCGACTTCTTGCGCGCGCGCCCGGCGTCCGCCGAGACCTTGGCGATCCCGAAGTCGGTGACCTTCGGCGTCCGCGCCGGGCCGGAGAGCAGCACGTTCGCCGGCTTGAGATCGCGGTGGACGATCCCGGCGGCGTGGGCGTGGCCGACGGCATCGAGCACGCCGCGCATGATCCGCTTGATCTCGTCGGGCCGCGCGCGCAGCGCGCCGACCTCGTCCTCGAGGCTGCCGCCGTCGACGAGCTCCATCACCAGCGCGGCGTGCTCGGGCGTCGCGACGATGTTCGTGACCTTGACGATCCCCGGGTGGTCGAGGTGCTTGGCCTGGATCCGCGCCTCGTCGAGGAACCGCTGACGGGCCTCGGCGTTGGCGCGCAGCTCGGGGTCGAGGACCTTGAGCGCGTGGTGGGTGTCGAGGAAGACGTGGCGCGCACGGTAGACGCGGGCCATCCCCCCCTCGCCGAGGTCGGCCTCGATCTCGTAGTCCCCGACGCGGCTCCCCACGGGAAGCATCGAGCCACGCTACGGCACCGCCGCGCGGGATTCAATCGAGCTGTGGTATCGTCGACATCGCCTCGGGGGAGGCACCGACGACGTCACGCGGCTTCTGACGTCCACGGCACGAAGCTCGTCTGTCAGGAAAGCGACGCGCATGAACTGTCCCAGCCCGACCTGCCGCCGGCCCAACCCGGACGGCCACGACTTCTGCGACTACTGCGGCACGCCGCTCGGCGCCGCCGCCTCGACCAAGCGCAAGACCGAGATGGAGGCCGCGCCGGCCGCGCCGGCCAAGCGCGCGACCGAGATGGAGGCCGCGCCGGCCGCGGCGCCGTACGATCCGTTCGCGCCGCCGCCGGGGCGCGCCGTCGCGCCGCCGCCGGGCCCCGCGCCCGCGCCCGCGCCCGCGCAGCCCGCGGCGAAGCGCCGCACCGAGTTCGACGGCGGCGCCGAGCCGCACGTCGACCCGAAGCTCGATCCGTTCGGCGCGACGATGGGGCCGTCGCGCGGGCATCCGCCGGCGCCAGCGCCAGCGCAAGCGCCGCAGGCCCACCCCCGGCCCGCGGCGCGCCCCGCGCCGGTCGGGCGGCGCATCGTCGGCTTCCTCGTCACGTTCGATCGCGCGCCGGACGGCGCGTTCCACGTCATCCGCGAGGGCCGCAACCTGATCGGCCGCGACGACGCCTGCGACATCGTGATCGGCGACGACGAGACGATCTCGGGCACCCACGCGGTGCTGATCTCGCGCGGCGGCCGCACGGTCGTCGACGACGAGAAGTCGCAGAACGGCACCAAGCTCAACGGCGAGGAGGTCATGCACAAGACCGACGTCGTCGACGGCGACGTGATCACGCTCGGCCACCGCACGCGCCTGCTGTGCCGGCTGCTCGACCACGACAAGGTCGCCGCGCTGTGGAAGCCCGCGGGATCGTGACCATGCGCGCCTCCGTCACGCTCGGCGTGCTCGCCGCGGCGCTGCTCGCGGCCTCCGCGGCGCGCGCCCAGCCGAGCCAGGACTCGGGCCTCCACGTCAAGATGGCGTCGAGCCCGTCGCCCGGCGCGGTCCAGGTGCTCGTCGACGCCGACGACCCGCACGACGCCGCGATCGGCGCGACGCCGTCCCCCGCCGACTTCACGCTGTGGCTCGCCGACGGCGCGGCGCCCGGGCTGACCGTCGCGCGCAACGGCGGGCGCGGCAAGCCGCTGACCTCCGTGTTCCTGTTCGACGCCAGCGGCAGCTACCGCGACGGCCACGGCAAGGCGGTGTCGCTGCCCGCGCTGTACGAGTACCTCAAGGGCGCCGGCGGTGACGAGCTGGCGCTGGTCGCGTTCGGGCTCGACACCGCGAAGCTGCCGGTGCGCACCGATCCGGCGCAGCTCGTCGTCGATCTGAAGACGCTCGGCGTCGGCAAGCCGCTGCAGAAGACCAACCTGGTCGCCGCGCTCAACGACGCGATCGATCGCACCGCGGCCGAGGGCGAGCCCGGGCTGCGCGAGCTGATCGTGTTCACCGACGGCGGCGACGAGGCCGACAACACCGACCTGTCGTGGCGCGACACGATCGACCGGGCGATCGCGCGCGGCGTGCGGGTCAGCGTCGTCGTCCCGCCCGGCGAGGCGACGCCGAAGGGCACGCGCGGCGACAAGTTCATGCTCGCGATCAAGAGCCTCAAGCTGCTCGCGGCCGAGACCTCGGGGCTGTACCTGGCGAGCGCCGACGCCGCGGACATCGCGCGCCAGCTCGGCGCGGCGCGGACCGAGGCACGGAGCTGGCTGGTGCTCGAGGGCAAGCTGTGCGGGATGAAGGCCGGCGCCGGCGTCGATGTCCGCGTCGAGTACGTCCCCGGCGCCCAGCGCAAGGCGTGGAGCGCGGCGGCGAGCCTGGCGGCGACGGCGTACGCGCCGGGGTCCGACGCGCCGTGTCCGTCGCTGTGCGGCGCGGGGTGCGAGCCGTGGCAGGAGTGCATCGGCGGGACGTGCGCGGCGCGCGCGTGCAGCGCGGACCAGCCGTGCGCGGGCGGCGCGGCGTGCGTCGACGGCCGGTGCGACAAGCCGTGCGCCCAGGCGTGCCCGAGCTGGCAGCAGTGCAAGGGCGGCGCGTGCGTCGCGCGCCCGTGCCAGGCCGACGAGACGTGCGGCGCCGATGGCCGCTGCCGGGACGGCGCGTGTGTCGCGGCGACCACCGCGTCGAGCAAGCTGCTCATCTACATCCTCGCCGGCGCCGGCGCGCTGCTGCTGCTGGCGGCGCTCGCGGTGCTGCTGCGCAAGAAGAAGCCCGCGCCCGCGGCCGTCGAGACCCCGGCGCCCGCGCCCGCGGAGCCCGCGCCGCCGATCGCGGTGAACGTCGCGCCCGACCTCGATCCGTTGCCCGAGACCCACCTCGTCGCGATCGGCGGGTGGGCGACGCCGGGCGAGCGGTGGCGGCTGCACAAGCGGCGGACCGTCGCCGGCGCGTCTCCAGATGCGGGGGACGCGGGCGACGGCGTCGATCTGGTGTTCGCCGGCGTCAAGCAGATGTCGGGCAAGCACGCCGCGTTCGAGCTCTACCCGTCGGGCGACCTGTGGGTCACCGATCTGGGCTCGACCAACGGCACCTACGTCAACGGCCGCCGCCTCGCCGCCAAGGAGCGGTGCAAGCTCGCGGTCGGCGATCAGGTGAAGCTGTCGCAGCACCTGATCCTGGTGATCGAGCGCCCCGGCGTGAAGCCCGAGCCGCCGGCCGAGCGCCCGGCGGCGCCCGCGCCCGCGCCCGCGCCCGCGGCCGCGCCGGCCCCGGCGCCGAAGGCCAAGCCCAAGACCAAGTTCGACCCGGGGAACGGCTGAGCGACGTCATGGCGAGCCCGCAGCCGTACGCGTTCCACGCGGTGACCGACGTCGGTCGGCAGCGCGAGCAGAACGAGGACGCGTGCGGCGACGTCGCCGCGGCCGGCGGCGTGCTGCTGATCGTCTGCGACGGCATGGGCGGCCACGAGGCCGGCGAGGTCGCCAGCCGGATCGCGGTCGACGCGATCGGCCAGATCTTCACCAACTCGCCGGCGGACGATCCCTCCGAGCGCCTGCGCAGCGGCTTCCTCGTCGCCAACCAGCGGATCGGCGTGCACGCCCAGCAGGCCGGCCTCGACGGGATGGGGACGACCGCGACCGCGGCGTTCGTGCGCGACGGCGAGGCGTGGATCGCCCACGTCGGCGACAGCCGCGTCTACCACGTGCGCGGCGGCGCGGTGCTGTGGCGCACCGCCGATCACACCCGCGTCCAGAAGATGGTCGAGCGCGGGATCCTCACGCCCGAGCAGGCCAAGACCCACGAGGACGCCAACGTCGTGACCCGCGCGCTCGGGTTCGCGCGCGGCGAGGAGCCGCCCGAGCCGGACGTCGCGGCGGGTCGCGCGCTCCGCGACGGCGACGTGCTGGTCTTGTGCTCCGACGGCCTGCACGACCTCGTCCCCGACGACGAGATCGCCGCGATCGCGGATGGCGACGCGCCCGCGCGCACCGCGCAGGCGCTGGTCGACCTCGCCAACGAGCGCGGCGGCCACGACAACATCACGGTGGCGGTGCTGCGGTGGGGCGCGGCGCCGGTCGCCGCGCGCGGCGCGCCCGCCGGTCGCAAGCGGCGGACGGCGCTCGACGAGCCGGGCGGCGACGGCGCGGCTGCCGCGCCCGCGGCGCCCGCCG
>WYBA01000106.1 GCA_011526095.1 Myxococcales bacterium
GCGCGTTCTACCTGCAGCGCCGGCCGATGCACCCGACGCTATCGGGCTTCTACCCCGAGACGACGATCGGCGATGTGCAGCAGGTGGCCGGCCTGCTCACCGCCGAGGCCGCGAAGCTGCCGATGGACGCGCTCGGGCGCGTCACGGCGGTCGCGCGGTGGAACGCGTACCGCGCCGAGTTGCAGCGCCTCACCGGCGGCCGGTTCATGTTCGACGTCTACCCGGACAACCGCCGGTTCTGGATGGTGGAGTCGCGCGCGCTGGCGCTCGACGCCGCCACGGCGAAGGAGCTGCCGACCAAGAGCGACGTCGTGCTCAGCGCGGTCCGCGGCTCCGCGACGCTCGCGCCGCAGGGCACGCTGACGGCGCTCTACGACGACGTCGCCGGCGCCGTCGATGACGCGCTCGACGTCGGCAAGTCGGTCGCGGGTGGCGTCGTCGACGTGGCGCGAGAGATCGCCGGCGAGGCAAAGGACCTCGTCGAAGAGGTCGGTGGCGGCGCCAAGGACCTGCTCAAGGGCACGGTCACCGGCGTCACCGACGCGGTCGTCAACCCAGTCGTCGACGCGGTCGGCAAGCCGCTGCTCATCGGCGCGGCGGTGGTCGGTGGGCTATTCCTCGTGCCGCGGCTGATGGACGGCAAGAAGCGGAGGGCAGCGTGAAGGACGGGACCGCCAAGCTACTGCTCGGCGTCGCCGCCGGCGGCGCCGCGTTCTGGGGCGTGTCGCGGTGGCGCAACGGCCGCACCGCGCGCGCGCAAGACCGCCTCGACCAGTGGGGCGCGGAGCACGACGAGGAGCCGGTCGCGCCGCCGTACGAGGCCACGTGCCCCTCGTCGCGTGGGGCGGAGCAACCGGCGCATGGCGGCGGCGGGCGCAAGCGACTGTCGCGCGCCTTCGACCTCGTGTTCACCGTGCACGGCATGGGGCTGCCCGTGCCCTACCTGCGCGCGCTCGCGGCGCGCGAGTCGGGCATGGATCCGCGCGACCCCAAGGGCCTGATCAACGTCGTGCGCGTCGTGCTCGACGACTTCAACGCTCGCCACGGCACCGACGTGCCGCCGGCCGAGCTGAAGAACCCGGTGACCAACGTGATGATCGCGTGCGACGCGCTCCGCCGGATCATCGAGAGCTACGCGCGGCATCACCCGCGCGTCGAGAACCTGCGCGAGGACTGGAGCAACCGCCACTTCGTCGAGCTGCTCACGATGGGCTGGAACGGTGGCTGGTCGGAGCGCGCCGGGCTCGGTCGCGTGGTCGGGTACCTCGAGCACCAGGGACAGACCGACATCACGCTCGCCGACGTCGCGCGCGCCGCGTACGCGGCCGGGGCGAAGCACTGGCTGTGGGACCCGCGCAAGCTGGCGTGGACGCGCAGCGTCGCCGACCTCTACTTCACGGAGCTCGGCCGCGACATCGCCGTCGGCCGCGTCGCGCCGCCCGCGCGCGCCGACGCGAGCGCGCCGTCCGCCGGCGCGATGGCGAAGGACGCCCCCACGCCCGACGTGCTGCGCTTCGGGCGACCGGCGCCGGCCGGCGTACGGCTCGTCGTGTCGAGCGGCTGGTCCCGACCGCGCGACGGCGGACGCACGCACCACGCGATCGACCTCCCCCTGCCCGTCGGCACGCCGATCCTGTCGATCGACGACGGCGTCGTCGTGCGCGCCGAGACCAGCGCGCAGGGCGAGGCCGGCAAGTGGGTCGGCGTCAAGCACCCCTCGGGCATCACCGCGCGCTACCTGCACCTGTCGCGCGTCGACGTCCAGGTCGGCCAGCAAGTACGCCGCGGCGCGCGCCTCGGGCTGTCAGGCAACTCCGGCAACAGCTCCGGCCCGCACCTCCACCTCGACCTGCGCGCGCCGCTCGACCTGCTGGTGTTGATCGAGAGCTGGACCGGGCGTCCCGCCGGCGGCTGGGGACCCGAGATGAAGCCCTACGGCTACTCGATCCCGGGCGAGAGCTGGATCCCCGTCGACGACCACGCGCAGGTCGTGAAGGACGAGGCCGCCGCCGCCGGCATCCGCCTCCACGGCGCCGAGGACGCGACCGATCCGCCGCGCGTCGCGACGGCGGCGCCGGTGACGAGCCCCGACCAGGTCGACGCGCCGGTGGGAGGCTGACCATGCGCGACCGAGCGCAGACGATCCGCCTCGCGCTGCTCGTGCTCGACGTGCTCGACGCCGTCGAGGCGTGCGCCGACCGCGGAGACCTCCGCAACGGAGGCCTCACGTTCCGGCCCGTCGGCGCGCGCGGCGAGGACTACCCCGACTGGGTCCGCGACCTCCGCGGCAAGTCCGGCGTGTACGTCATCCGCGACCGCGACTCGCACGAGGTCCTCTACGTCGGCGAGAGCCACACCGGCCGGCTGCACGAGACGCTCACTCGCCATTTCCAGACCTGGCGGCGCTGGAAGGGCTTCTGGGCCGGCCAGTACGGCGAGGGCCACGACCCGGGCCTGACCTATCCGCGCGACCGCGTCGAGGTCGCCGTCCGCATCACCGCCGCCGACCGCGCCATCGACCAAGAGGCGCGGTTCATCACCCGACTCCAACCGCGCGACAACCTCCTCGGCCAGCCCGCCGAGGACGTCGTGCCCTTCTGAAAGGAACGACCATGACCGACCTCATCGAGACCATCCGCGTCGCCACCGCCGACGGCGCGACGCCCGACCAGAAGCGCGCCGCGGCCGCCGCGTGCCGCACGCTGCTCACCTCGCTCGAAACGCGCCCCGGCGAGACGCTGGGCCTGCCGATCCTGCCGGCCCACCCGATGGCCACGCCGCCGGCGCAGGCGGCGCCCAGCCCGCTGGCGCTGCTCGCGCAGCTCGACGTCGACCAGGTGCTCGACCTCGTCATCGCCAAGCTCCGCGCGCGCGTCCCCGACGCCGCGACGGTCACGACGCGGCGCTACGCCCCGCCGCCGCTCGTGCTGCCGAAGGGAGGTGGCGCGTGACCGACAAGGAAGTGCTCAACGCCGACGAGCTGGCCGCGCTGCTCGGCGTCGATCGGAAGACGATCTACGACTACGCCGCGCGCGGCGTGATCCCGCACCGCCGGCTCGGGCGCCGGTACCTTTTCTCGCGCGCCGCGGTCGTGTCATGGTTGGGCGCGTGCAGGGTTGCTGCGACTGGAAAGGCTGCTTGAGAATGCCGGTCCAACGTGGCTCTGATGGGCGCTGGCGCTACCGCGAGGTGGTGCAGAAGCCCGACGGAACGAGCGAGCGCATCACGGGAAGCGCGTCTCGGTTCGACAACACCAAGGCGGCGGCGCAGAAGGCGCTGGCGGATCACATCCGCCGCGTCCTCTCGCCGGGCGTCATCCCGCAGGAAGACGAGGTCCCGACCTTCCACGAGTGGTTCAAGGGTCGGTTCTGGCGCGAGTGGGTCGTCGGTCGCAAGAACAAGCCCAGCGAGGTGCGCTCGAAGGAGTTCATCTACGAGTGCCATCTCAAGGGTGCGTTCGGCGAGCTGCCGCTCGACGAGATCGGGACCGGCGAGGTCGCCGAGTTCCGCGCATCGCTCGTCGAGAAGGGGCTCAGCGACAAGCGCATCAACAACATCCTCGCCGTGCTCTCGAAGCCGCTGAAGTACGCGGTCGAGTGCGACGTGATCGGCAAGGCGCCGCGGATCGGGCTGTTCAAGGTCGAGCGCCCCGAGATCGTCGCATGGGAGCTCGGTCAGTACTCCCGGCTCCTCCACGCGGCGTCCAACGAGGCCGACGAGTGGAACGCCGCCGTGTGTCTCGCCGGTGAGGCAGGGCTGCGGGTCGGCGAGGTGAAGGCGCTGCGCTGGCGCGAGGACGTCGACATGATCGCCAGGACGATCACGGTGAACATCCAGAGCTGCAACGGCGTGGTGACGACGCCGAAGGGGCGGACGCGTCGGACGATCCCGATGACCGCGAAGCTGCACGACGCGCTCAAGCGGCTGTCCGTCGTCCGGGAAGGGCTGGTCGTCCGGTCCTTCGCGGGCGAGGGCTACAGCGACAGCCAGTGCGACAAGCAGCTGCGGCGCATCTGCCGTCGAGCGGGTCTCCCGATCCGTAGCTGGCACACCATGCGGCACTCGTTCGGGACCCACGCCGCGATGTTCGGCGTGAACCCGTGGCGCTTGCAGGCGTGGCTGGGCCACAAGCGGATCGACGAGACGATGCTCTACGTGCACGTCGCGGAGGCCCACATGCGCGAGCTGCCCGAGGTGGTGCGCGCTGCTGGGGCGGCGGAGTCGGACCCCGATCGCCGCGTCATCGCGATGCTCGGGGCTCGTGGCAAAATTTTGCCACGGGCGGAGGCGGTCACCGAAGAGACTGCAGCGATCGCGAGAAGTTAAGAAGCTCCGGCGGAGGGACTCGAACCCCCGACATGGTGGTTAACAGCCACCCGCTCTACCGACTGAGCTACGCCGGAATATGCCCTCGTTGAGAGGGGCCACATTGATGCCGGAACGGCCGGGCGGTGTCAAGGCCGCGGCGACGGCGCGGGCGTGACGCGGGCTCGGCGGCGGGCGTGTGACGCGGGCTCGCGTGGGTGCAGAACACGCGGCGGCGCCGACGAGGCGCGGGCTGCCGCGGGTCAGCGACGGGCGGGGGCGCGGCGGCGGCGGCGGGAGAGCACGGCGAGCGCGAGCACGGTCAGCGCGGCGAGGGCACCCTGCCCGGCCCCGCCGCCGGCCGCGGCGCAGCCGCCGTCGCCGGACTCGGCGCCGGGGTCGAGGGTGTCGCAGGCGTTGCCCTGACCGTCGCCGTCCTCGTCGGCCTGGGACGGGTTGCGCACGGTGGGGCAGTTGTCGTCGGCGTCCGGGACGCCGTCGCCGTCGCTGTCGTCACCGGACGGGACGCCGCCGTCGGGGCCGCCCTCCTCGGGGCAGGCCGGGGGCGGCGGGGCGTCCGGGCCGTCGCACTGGGGCTCGCAGTCCTGTCCGGCCTGCGGACAGTCCCAGCCGGGCTCCTCGGCGCACGCGGCGTCGCACCCGTCGCCGGCCGTGGCGTCGCCGTCGTCGCAGGTCTCGGGCGCCTGGACCACGCCATCACCGCACTGGGGGAGCAGGATCTGGACGTCGTCGATCGCGAGCTCGTCGTACGCCGTGCCCGAGCCGCCGGCCTCGTCGGTCGTCCACCGCAGGGTGAGCTGGCCGCCGGAGGCGATCGTGCCGTCCACCGCGACCTGGACCGCGCTCGACTCCCACGCCGGCGCGCCGTCGGCCGCCGCGTCGGAGGTGACCGTGACGTTGGCGTCGACGAACGGACCGCCGTCGATCGAGATCGCGAGCGCGACCGAGCTGGCGCGCGCGGCGTCGTTGCGGATCCACACCTCGTAGCGCAGCGTGAGGCTCGTGATCGCCGCGCCGGTGGCGTTGTCGAACCGCAGGTGAATCTCGCCGGGCGTGAGGTCGTTGGTCTCCGCCTGCCAGCCGAACGCGGGGTCGCCCGCGGCGACAGTGAACGCGTAGAGGCCGCCGGTCGTGACGTCGCCGGCGGAGCTGCCGCGCGCCGAGTCGCCGGTCGGGTAGTTGCCGCCGAAGTTGGTGTCGCCGCCCGACATGCCGAGCACGCGGAACGCGTCGGAGTCGAGCTGGCCGGCCGCCGGCGAGGCCGCCAGGCCGGCGCCGGTGTACCCGGTGAAGTCGATCACCGTGTCGGGGCCGGTGATGTCGACCTGGGCGAGCGCCGGCGCCGCCAGCGCCCCCAGGGTGATCAGGCCGAAGAGGCAGGCCGCGGGACCGCGTGTCCGCATCCGCATGCCTCCATCATCGTCCGTCAGCCGCCGGCGCGCGAGTCCTGATTGCGCTGACGCGCGAGGTAGTCCTGGAGCATCGGGTCGTCGGTCGAGCGGACCTTGGCCTGGGGCGCCCGCGCGAGGGCGAGGTCCGCGATCGTGTTGACCGTCCCGGCGAAGGTGCGACCGCTCGCCACGGCGCACTGCATGAACGCACCCCCGTCGGCCAGGTCCGGGTTGGGGTTGACCTCGAGGATGAACGGGTCGCCGGTCGAGGCGTCCACCCGCATGTCGACGCGGGCGTAGTCGCGGCAGCCCATGACCCGGTAGGCGCGCAGCGCCACGTCCTGGATGTGCGCGACGACCTCGGGCTCGAGGCCCTCGGCCGGGCACCGGCTGTCCATCGCGTAGAAGTCCTTGCTCGTCGGGTCCCACTTGGCGCGGAACGTGATGATCTTCGGCAGCGCCTCGCCGTCGGCGCCGACGCGATCGCTGAACTCCATCTCGAACAAGGGCAGCGCCTCGGGCGGGTCGTTGCCGAGCACCGCGCAGTGGATCTCGCGGCCGTCGATGTACTCCTCGATGATCACCGGCATGCGGTGATGGCGGGCGAGCGTCTGCTCGACCCGCGCGTCGAGCGCCTCGCGATCGCGGACGACGGCCTCGAGGTCGATCCCGACCGAGGCGTCCTCGAGCGCGGGCTTGACGATCAGCGGATATCGGAGGGCGAGGTCCCTCGGCGCGCGGTCGTCGCCGACGCGCCCCGACACGACCCGGTACGGCGCGGTCGGCAGCCCGGCCTGGGCGAGCAGCGCCTTGGCGCGGTGCTTGTGCTGGCACCGCGCCAGCGCCGCGGGGCGCGCGCCGGTGTACGCGACGCCGAGCAGCTCGAACAGCGCGGGCACGTGCGCCTCGTACGCAGGGTCGTCACCGAAGAAGTCGACCAGGTTCATGATCGCGTCGGGCCGGTGCGCCTCGATCGCGCCGAGGATGCGGCCGACGTCGTCGCGGATGTTGACGAGCGCGACGTCCTTGCCGCCGTCGCGCAGCGCGGCGGCGATCGTGTCGAGCTCCTCGGCGACCGTCTCGACCTGCGAGGCCTCGCGGGTCGGGTCGCCCTCGACGGGCGCCCCGTCGGCGCGCATCTGCTCGTAGACGTCGGCCTCGACCTGGTTCCACAGGATGAGGACCTTGGGCGGCATGGGTCTCAACCTCTACGACGAGACGCGCGCGTCGTCCAGAGCCACGCGCCACACGCGAGCATCCACAGCGCGAGCGGCGCGAGCGAGGCGTGGCCGCCGAGCCCGAGCTGCTGACCGAGGTTCCACGCGTGGCGCGGCCCGCGATCGGGGTGGCCCGGCATGTCGATGCTCTGGGTCGACACGCTCAGCTCGCCCGCGGCGAACCGGCGGTAGAGGTACTGCGAGAACGGCGCCTCGACCCTGGTGCGTCCGAGGAAGACCGGGACCTCGGGCTTGACCGTCGTCGCGATCGCCATGTGCGCGAACGACCACGCGACGAGCGCGAGCGCGACCGCGGCGAGCGCCTGGCGCGCGCGCGGCGCCAGCGCGGGCGGCGCGAGCACGACGCCGGCGGCGAGCACGACGAGGAACGGGACGCACGGCACGAGGTAGCGCGCGCCGAACGTCCACCCGCCCTGCCAGTCGACGAGCGAGCTGTTGAGCCAGACGAACAGCAGGACGATCGCGGCGCACGCCGCGACCTCGAGCCGGCGCCCGGCGCGCGCGAGCAGCACGCCGCCGGGGATCGCGAGCGCGAGCCACGGCGCCGAGAACAAGAGGCCCCGGTACGAGGACAGCAGGATGTGCCACAGCGCCTCGGGGCGCGGCGTGCCCAGGCCCATGAACCAGCCCATGTGGCGGTGGGGCTGGGTCGAGAACTCGTAGGGCAGCGTCGCGGGGCCGCCGAACGCGGCGGCGTGGTAGGCGGCCAGCGCGATCGCGGGCGGGACGGCGCCGGCGACGATCCACAGCGCGCGGCGCCAGCCGTAGGCGGCGATCGCGTAGCCGCCGATCACGGCGCACGCGAGCGCCGCGGGGTACTCGACGACGACGGCGTAGCCGAGGACGAGCCCGGCGACGGCGAGGCGCACCGCCGACGGCGCCTCGCCCCGCGCGCGCGGCGTCGCGACCAGCGCGAACCCGATGATCAGGAGCGCGGCGAGCGTCTGGTGGCCGTAGAGCAGCGTGCCGTAGGGCCACGCCAGCGTCGCGAGCGCCCACGCGGCGGACACGCCGGCCGCGGCGGCGCCGCCGAGGCCGAGCGCGCGCAGGTAGAGCGCGAGCATCACCGCGGCGATCGCCGACGGCAGGCCGACCGCGACGACGGTCGCGGCCCAGGCCGACCACGCCAGGTACGAGGTCGACGGCTTGACCTTCGGTGGCGGCCCGGCGAGCGCGTGGGCGAGCGCGTACGGCGGCACGCCCAGCCACGACACGCCCGGCGCCTTGTCGCAGTAGTGGTGGCCGTTGCGCTTCGCGTCGTCGCCGGTGTTCTTCTCGAACCGGTCGATGCGGAGCGAGCCGTCCTCGACGATCGCGCGGGTGAGGTCGAACCGGCTGTTCTGGTTCCACCCGCCCGCCTGGTAGAAGTACGCGCACGCGCCGAGGACGAGCGCGAACAGCGCGGCCTCGGGGCGCCGCAGCAGGGCGACGGCGCGCGCGCGCCAGGCGGCGGCGGTCACGGCGCGCCCCCGCCCGCGACGCGCGGGGAGAAGCCGCGGCACGCGCGCACCGGCTGCGGCAGGTAGCGCGGCAGCGCCGGGTGATCGCACGCCAGGAACGTCGAGCCGCGCCGGTTGCCGCTGAGCCGCAGGTGACCGCAGCGGTGGCACAGGCTGTCGGGGAACGGCGGGGCGGTCACGCGGCGCGCACGTTACCCCGAAGCTGCCCCGAAATCGGGCTTGTACCTCACGCGACGTGAGGCGCTATCCCTGGGGCATGGGCTCGCTGAAGGTCGGAGAGCTGGCACGCCGCGCCGGGGTGTCCGTGCGCGCGCTGCACCACTACGAGGAGCTCGGCCTGCTGGTCCCGTCGGGACGCACCGACGCCGGGCACCGGCTGTACACCGAGGCAGACGTCGCGCGGCTGGCGCGGATCACGGCGCTGACGGCGCTGGGGTTCTCGCTGGCGCAGGTGCGCGCGTGCCTCGACGGTGACGGGGACGACCTGCGCGGGCTCGTCGCGACGCACCTGGCGCGCGCCCGCGAGGCGCTCGCCGAGCAGCGCGAGGTGACCGCGCGCCTGGAGCGGCTGCACGCACGGCTCGTGCAGGCGCCCCCGGACGCGCCGCCGGACGTCGATGACCTGTTCGAAGCCGTGGAGGTGATGACGATGATCGAGCGCTACTACACGAAGGAACAACTGGAGCAGCTGGAGGCGCGCCGCGCCGCCGTCGGGGAGGACGAGATCGCAAGGGTCGAGCAGGCGTGGGCCGCGCTGTTCGCCGAGGTGAAGGAGGCGCTGGACCGCGGCACGCCGCCGGACGCGCCGGTCGCCCAGGCGCTGGCGCGCCGGTGGCAGGCGCTGACCGCGGACACCGTCGCCGGCTTCACCGGCGGCGATCCGGGGCTGCGAGGCTCGCTGGACCGGATGTACGCGGAGCAGCCGGTGGATCAGATCCACGGCGGCTTCGACCCGCGCGTGTTCGCGTATATGAAGGAGGCGTGCGACCGGCTGGGGACGCCGTAGGGCTTCTGGGGGCCTACAGGCTGCCACCGGCGCACGCCGGCTCGTCGGGCGGGCGCGCGTTGCACTCGGCGAGCGGGATCGGGTAGCGGGCGTTGCGCTGGTGATCGAGCAGGTCGAGCGGGAGCTGGTCGAGCCGGCCGGCGCGGCGCAGGTCGATCCAGCGGTGGCCCTCGAACAGCAGCGAGTAGGCGCGGTTGTAGATCAGCTCGTCGAGCAGCTCGGCGCTGGTGGGCGCGGGTGGATCCGGCAGCGGGTCGAGGCCGCCCGACACGGTGCGGACCACGTCGAGGTCCGCCTTCGCGCCGGCGTCGTCGCCGAGCCGCAGCCGGGCCTCGGCGCGCAGCAGGATCAGCTCCTCGTTGCGGATCACCGGCACCGGCGCCTCGGGGCCGCCGTAGATCGTGAACACGCGGTCCGACGACAGGCCGCGGCCCGAGCCGGGCGTCGCGGCGAGCGCGACCTTGCGCTGCAGGCGCGCGTCGGGCGCGCCGCCGGGCTGGAGCTGCGCGCCCGCGGCGATCGACGGGTGGACGTAGATCGTCGGGCTGACCAGGCCGTTGGTGACGTCGCCCGACGCGGTCGAGAACGCGTGGTAGACGCCGACGTCGAGCGCGGCGAGCCCCGCCGGCGAGGCGTCGAGGAACGACTGGCCGAGCGCGTCGAGCGCGCCCTGCGGGTCGTCGGCATAGAGCGCGACGCGCGCGCGCAGCGCCCGGTTGAACCGGCGGAACGTCAGCGGCGTGTCGAACCCGGCGTAGCCCGACGACAGCGCGAACGGGAACGCGGCGCCGGCGGCGTCGAGCTCGCCGGCGGCCTCGTCGAGCAGCCGCGCGATCTCGGCCAGGACGTCGGCCCTGGGCGCGATCGCGCCGGGCCCGTCGTCGAGCGCGCGGTCGGTGTCGATCACCGCGCCGTTGGTGTCGCGGGTGGCGATCACGGTCAGCAGGTCGAGCGCCTCGAGCGTGCCGGCGAACCCGCGGATCGCCGCCCGCTCCTCGGCGGTGAGGTCGGCGACGTCGTCGACGACCCGCTCGACGATGTTCGCCAGCCGGACGTTGGCGTACGGCTCGGTCCAGAACCCGCCGCCGAACGGGCTGCCCGGATCGAGCGCGCCCTCGAGCAGCTCGCTGAGCACGCGCGGGTCGGCCTGGTCGAACACGTAGGCCTCGCGCCCGAGCACGCCGAGCTGGGCGACGTAGGGCGTCGCGGCGGTGTGCGGCGCGCGGCTGCCGATCTGCAGGCCGACGCACGCCGCGGTGATCGAGGCGCGCGTCGGGTGGTCTTCGAGCTCGTCGAGCCCGGGGTCGTCGAGGTCGGGGACGTCGAGGTCGCACGCGGCGAGCAGCGCGGCGCACGCGGCGAGGGAGCACAGGTGGATCGACCGCTTCATCGCGCGCCTCACAGCTCCGCCGAGACCGACAACCACACGCTGCGGCTGGGTGGATAGGGGGCGACGTCGTAGTTGCGCCCGATCGCCTGGTTGCCGAAGTTCGAGACCTCGGGGTCGA
>WYBA01000107.1 GCA_011526095.1 Myxococcales bacterium
CCGGCGCGCGTCGCGACGGTCGAGCGCGCGATCGCCGCGACCGGCGGGGCCGCGGCCGCGGCGTGGCCCGCGGTGCGCGCGCGGCTCGACGCCTACGCCGGCGCGTGGATCACCGGGCACCGCGCCGCGTGCGAGGCGACGCGCGTCGCCGGGACGCAGTCCGAGGCGGTGCTCGATCGCCGGATGGCGTGCCTGGGGCGCGCCGCCGCGCAGCTCGGCGCGGTCGCCGGGTTCCTCGAGCGCGGCGGCGCCGACGCGGCGGCGCACGCCGACGACGCGCTCGCGCTGCTGCCCGCGCTGGACGACTGCGCCCGCGGCGAGCGGCTCGGCCCGGCCTACGCGATGCCGGCCGACCCGGCGCTCACCGCGGAGGTCCACGCGCTCCAGTCCGAGGTCGCGGCGATCCGCGTCAGCGCGCTCGACGAGCGGCTGGCGCACGCCGAGGATGCCGACCGCGCGCTGGCGCGGGCGCGCGCGCTCGGCTGGACGCCGCTGATCGTCGACGCCGCGGCCGCGCGCGGTCAGGTCGCGGAGGTGGCGCGCGATCGCGCGGCGGCGCGCGAGGCCTACCGCGAGGCGGCGACCGGCGCGCTGGCGATCGGCGACGACCAGGTCGCCGCGACGACGATGGCCGGGCTCGCCGCCGCGCTGGCGAGCGCCGACGATCTGGTGGCGGCGAGGATCTGGCTGGACGTCGCGCTGGCGCTGGCGCGACGCGCCAGCATGACCCTCGAGACCGAGCTCTTCGTGATCTCGAACCAGTTCGAGGTGCTCCGGCTCGCCGGCGACCTCGACGGTGCGCTCGCGTCCGCCCAGCGTGCGCTCGAGGTGGCCGCCGCCGCGTACGGCGAAGCGTCCGAGGAGATGGCGAGCTCGCTGTCCAACCTGGTGGTCGTCCGGCTGGCGCGCGGCGAGCCGCAGCTCGCCGACGAGGCGGCGGGCCGGATGCTCGCGGTCAGCGAGGCGCTCGGCGCCGATCGTCCGCGCCACGCGATGCGGCTGCGCAACGCCGCCTACGTCGACGTCGAGCTCGGGCGGTTCGACGCCGCGGTGGCGCGCGGGCGAGAGGTCGTCGCGATCCTCGAGCGGTGGTACGGCGACGACCACCGCGCCGTCGACGAGGCTCGCAACAACCTCGCCGTCGCGCTGCGCCAGGCCGGCGACCTCGCCGGCGCGCGCGCGCTGTTCGAGCAGGTGCAGCGCGCGTACGTCGCGCGCTACGGCGAGGCCTCGGTCGAGAACGGCGAGGCCCAGGCCAACCTGGCGATCATGGACCTCGAGGCCGGCGACCTCGACGCCGCCGCGCGGCGGGCCGAGGCGTCGCTCGCGTCGCTCGCGGGCGCGCTCGGGCCGGACCACGGCAACCTGGTCAACGCCCTGGTGATCGCCGGCGGGATCGCGCGCTACCGCGGCCGGCTCGACGAGTCGCGTCAGCACCTCGAGCGCGCGGTGGCGCTCTCGGACCGCGCGCTCGGCCCGGACCACGCCGGCACGATCAACCCGCGGATCGAGCTCGCCAACACCCTGGTCGCGGCGGGCGACGGCGCGCGCGCGATCGAGGTGATGACGCCGGCGCTGGCGCTGAGCGAGCGGGTCGAGGTCGCGCCGATGGTGGCGGCCGAGGCGCGGTTCACGATGGCGCAGGCGCTGCGCGCCGCCGGCCGTGACCCGGCGCGGGCGCGCGCCCTGGCCGCCGCCGCGCGCGCCGGCTACGCCGCGCTCGGCGAGCCGTTCGCCGGCCAGGTCGCCGCGATCGACGCCTGGCTGGAGTAGCGCTCGGGTAGCCGTGTCGGCCCAAGTGCGCGGAACGCGAGGGCGCCGCTGACAGCGGATGACCGCGCGCGCCCCGCGTTAGATCGGCGCGCCTCATCGGGCGTAGACATCACCAGGCTCGACAAACCGTCGTCTCCCTCACCACCACCCGGACCAACCCCGCGTGGCGACTGGCCCGCCCCCGAGAGGGACGGGCGAGCCTCTCCGACCCGACGTAGTATAAGGACACGCCCCCATGGCCGACCGGCAGGACATCGACGCGCTGATGATCGGCGCGCTCTACGGCGAGCTCGACGCCGCCGAGAGCGCCCGGCTCGACGCGCACCTGTCGAAGCATCCGGAGGACCGGGCGGCGCTGGACGGGTTGACCCGGACGCGGGCGGCGCTGCGCGAGCAGCTCGACGCGCTGCCGGTCGCCGAGCCGCCGCAGGCGGTGTCGGCGCTGTTGCTCCAGGCCGCGGCGCGCCAGGCGCCGGCGCGGCGTGGCGCGAGCCGGCGCGGGCACCGCGCCGAAGGCGCGGGAGCGCCGGGAGCGAGCGTTCATGCGGCGGGGGAGGCGTCGCCGTCGCTGTGGTCTCGCTTCCTGACGTGGATGCGGCCGCTGACGATGAACCCGGCGCTCGCGGGCGCCGCGGCGATCCTGCTCGTCGGCGGCACGGTCACCGCGCTGTACGTGCGCGGCGGCGGCAGCCCGCACGAGCCGGTCCGCTCCGAGGTCCATGCGTCGGCGCCGTCCGGCGCCGCAGACTCGCGCGAGGGCGCGCCGCCGCCGGCGTTCGCGGCGGGCAGCGGCGCGGCCGCGCCCGCGGCCGACCCCGCGCCGACGACCGACGGCTACGTCGCCGGCCTCGACAAGCCGGTCATGCAGGAGCAGAAGCTCGACGAGCGCGCCAAGGCCGAGCTGGATCGCGCGACGCGCAAGGATTCGGCGAACGTGGACAAGGGCGGCCTGCTCGCGACGCCGCCGCAGGGCGAGCCGCGCGCCGCGAAGGCGGCCGGTGGTCAAGGCAAGCCGGCCCCGACCACCGGCGGGATCGCCGTCGAGGTGCGCGACGTGGCACCGGACGTCAAGGATGCGTACCCGACGCGCGACGGCGATGGCGTCGTCGACGACGATTCCGTCGAGGAGGAGTCGGTGGCCGCGGACGAGGTCGCGGCCGCCCGCGGCGCCGGGGCCACGACGGCGCGCGCGCCGGAGCCGGCCGCGGTCGACCCCGCGCTCGAGGAGTGGGCCAAGGGCGCGCACGCGCGCCTGGTCAAGCTCGTCGAGGCGCGCAAGTGTCCGGAAGCCGGACGTCTGGGCGCCGAGATCAAGGATCGCGCCCCCGACTACTACGCCGCGCGCGTCGCCAACGACCGCGCGATCCGCAGCTGCAAGTCGTACATCGAGGGCCAGTCGAAGAAGAAGGCCGAGAAGGACTACAAGTCCCGCTCGCAGCGCAACACCGTCGACGCCGCCGACGAGCTCAAGTGACGCCGAGCTCGAGCGTTCAAGTGACGCGAGCCGGCACCGCCCCGAACCACCGGCGCAGCGCCGCCGGGGCGCGCGCGACGTCGTCGGGCGTGGGCCGCGGCAGCGGCGCGGACGACTTGGTCGCCCAGAACAGCAGCGGGCCGCGAGCGCGCGGCGCCAGCGCGAGCAGCGTCGCGGCCGCCTTGGCCGAGTAGACGATGTCGAGCGGGGGGCCGCCGGCGCGCGCGAACGCGTCCTGCGCGCGCACCGCCGGCGCGGTGATCC
The DNA here is from genome assembly GCA_011526095.1 of Myxococcales bacterium. Classification (GTDB taxonomy): domain Bacteria; phylum Myxococcota_A; class Polyangia; order Haliangiales; family Haliangiaceae; genus WYBA01. The sequence goes on from WYBA01000107.1 coordinate 3,512, forward strand.
GGCCGTAGCCGCCGCGGAGCTGGCTGCCGTCGACGTCGATCCCCGCGCGCAGCCGCGCCAGATCGACGTTCGTGGTCCGGCCGCGCGCGCGGTCGACCTCGCGCAGCGTCGCCAGCGCCAGGCTCGCGATCCGGTAGGCGTCGGTGATCGGCCACGGCGTGACCCGCACCGCGCGCACCAGCGGCACCGTCTGCGGCGTGAACCCGACGCCGAGCTCGGCGGCGAGTCGCAGCCCGGCGAGCAGTCCGGCGGAGGTGCACGCCGAGCCCGCGGGCAGCACGATCTCCGCCGGCGCCGGGCACGCGCCGCGCGCGACCTGCTCGGCCAGCTCGAGCGCGGCGGACAGCGCGCCGAACGCGCCCTGCGGCGTCGCGCCGCCCGGCGGCATGACGTACGCGCCGTCGTCGCCGCGGCGGATCCGCCGCATCGCCAGCGGCAGCGTCGCCACCGTCGCGATCGCCTCGATCGCGGGGCGCGCCGCGAGCATCGCGCCGAGGTTGTCGCGCGCGGGCCGGCTCGGCGGCTGCGGGAACAGGATCACGCCGGCGTCGACGCCGGCGGTCGGCGCGTGGAGCACGGTCGCGACGGCGTGGTTCGAGCCGTACGCGCCGGTCGCCCACACCCGGGTGGCGCCGGCGTCGCGCGCGCGCCCGAACACCGCCTCGAGCGTGCGGACCTTGTTGCCGCCGTAGCGCGGGCTCGACAGGTCCTCGCGCTTGACCCACAGCTCGCCGCCGACCTGCGCCGACAGCCGGCGCATCGGCTCGACCGGGGTCGGCCACGCGCCGAGCCGGACCCACGGCACGTGCGCGGCCAGGCCGGGCAGGTGGCGGAACAGCGCGACGTCGCCGAGCTGCATCGGGGGCCGCGAGCGGCTACGCCTTGCCGGCGTCGCCGGGCGGCGGCACGTACTCGGCCGGGACGAGGATGTCGCCGGAGCCGAACAGGTACGTCTCGCACTGCTCCTGCAGGACCTCGTGGGCCTTCTTCTGGGTCAGGTCGAGGCGGTACTCGTTCACGATCTTCTTGGAGTGCTCGATCCACTCCTTCCACGCGTCCATGGAGATGTGATCGTAGATCCGCTGACCGAGCGGGCTGTTGAACGGCTTGTAGGGCAGGCCGGGCAGCTGCCGGCCCAGCTTCACGCAGTTGACCATGCGGGACACGCGCGCATTCGAGCGCGTTTCGTCGGCAGGAGCAAGCCTGGGGCAACCCTGGCTGAGTCCGGAGGGTCGTAGTAGGCTGAATCCTCTCGGGTCCGGCGCTGCGCCGGGCCGCCGCCGGAGCGCCGCAAGGAAACCGCATGCGCGACTCGATCTGGGAAGTGATGAGCCACGGCTACGGGACCATGTGGGTCCTGCTCGCGCTGTCGGTGATCTCGGTCGGCGTGGCCGTCGAGCGGACGATCGCGCAGTACCAGTTCACCAAGCGCGCGCAGGCCCTGGCCGAGACGGTCGGGCGCTGCCTGCGCCGCGGCGCGCTGAGCGAGGCGCGCTCGGCGTGCGAGCGGTCGCCGTCGCCGCTGGCCGACGTGTTCCTCGTCGGCTACGAGCGCCACGGCCGGGTCCGCGGCGAGCTGGTGTCGACCGCGACGCACCGCGAGCGCCAGCGCGTCAACGGCGAGCTGCGGTCGCGCCTGTGGATCCTCGGCACGATCGGCGCGCTCGCGCCGTTCATCGGCCTCGCCGGCACCGTGCTCGGCATCATGGTCGCGCTCGACGGGTTCGAGGGCGCCGCGACGGTGAAGTTCGACGAGGTGTCCGGCCCGATCTCCGACGCGCTGATCGCGACCGCCGCCGGCATCGTCGTCGCGATCGAGTCGGTCGTGTTCTACAACTTCTTCAGCCAGCGCTCGGCGCAGATCGCGGTCGAGCTCCGGCTGCTCACCGACGAGTTCCTCGAGGATCTGGGCGAGGCGCCGGAGGCGGAGCAGAAGGACGGCAAGGACGCCAAGAAGGAGGGCGGCGGTGGGCGCAGCGAGGCAGCCTGATCCCGGCGACGGCGATCTGGCCGACGAGGCCGGAGGCGGGCTGTTCGCGGAGATCAACATCACGCCGCTCACCGACGTGTTCCTGGTGATGGTTGTGATCTTCATGGTCTCGGCGCTCGCCGTGCAGTCCGAGGCCGAGAAGCAGAAGCAGGACGTCGCCGAGGAGCGGGAGAAGGTCGAGGACGAGAAGAAGTCGGGGCTCAAGGTCACGCTGCCGTCGGGCGCCGCCAAGGAGCTCGACATCACCAAGCAGTCGCTGATCCTGGTCATCCCGGTCAGCGGCGACGTCGTCGTCGACGGCACGCCGGTGCCCGACGACAAGCTCGACAACGCGTTCCGCGCCGCGTTCCTCAAGGACACGCAGATGCAGGTCGTGCTGCAGGCGGACAAGGGCGTGCAGCACGGCCGCGTCGTGAACCTGATGGAGCGCGCCAAGCGCGCCGGGCTGACGAGGCTGGCGATCGGCACCACGTCGGGCGGCTAGCGGCGCCGCCGACTGTCAGCGTCCTTCGACACGGGCCTCGCTGGCGCTCGGCCCTGCTCCTAACGAACAGCTCGTCCAAGTCCGCGCGATCTCGAAGTTCCGCTCATCCTGAGCCCGGGCGAGCGCCAGCGAGCCCGGAGTCGAAG
>WYBA01000108.1 GCA_011526095.1 Myxococcales bacterium
AGCGCCTGGTTCCAGGTCAGGCCGAAGTCGTTGCGGTTGATCTGGGTCGAGGCCGACCACCCGACGCGGGTGTTGCCCCACGGGTCCTTGGCCTGGCCCGCGTCCTCGACGTCGAGGGTGACCTGGCGGGTGATGCCGTGGATGGTCAGCTCGCCGATCACCCGCGTCACCTTGTCACCCTCGACCAGGACCTGCTTGCTCCGGAACGTCAGCTCCGGGAACGTCTCGGCGTCGAAGAAGTCGGCCGAGCGCAGGTGGGCGTCGCGCTTCTCGTCCTTGGTGTCGATGCTGGCGGCCTCGATCTTGACCTCGACCGACGACCGTGCGAGGTCGTCATCGAGCGTGATCGTCCCCTGCCAGCGGGCGAAGGTCCCGCGAACCTTGGAGATCATGAGGTGGCGGACGGCGAAGCCGACGCTGGAGTGCGAGGTATCGATGCTGACGGTGCGGGTGGACATGACGGGCTCCTGGAAACGCGATTGGGTTCGGGTTGGTGAGCTCCACCGTGCGCCCGGCGTCGCAACCGCGGTAGATCGCTGGACGGCACGCACCGTTCCGGGTGAGGAACAGCCCGTAGTAAGGTGAGCAGTCGCTCGATGTCGCTGGAAGGCCCCACGATCACGCTGTCGTCGTCCCGCTCCCAGGAGGACGGGCCCGAGCGTGTCCGCATCCTGCGGGTGGTCCACGCCCCGTGGTCGGGCCGGTGGCCGCAGGTCGTCATCGCCGACGGACGGGTCGAGATCGGCCGCGCCGGCGCGACGACCAGCCCGATGGCGCTCGAGGACCGCGAGGTGTCGCGGCTGCACGCGGTGATCGAGCCGGCCGCCGAGGGCGGCGGCCACGTCGTCATCGACCAGCAGAGCCGCAACGGCACGTTCGTCGACGGCCGCCGCATCGACACCGCGCCGATCGCGCCGGGCAGCGTCGTCCGCGTCGGCAAGACGCTGATGCTCTACCTCGAGGTCGACCGGATCGACCGCATCCCGCGCGCGCCGGACACCCCGCGGATCCTCGGCAAGAGCGAGCCGATCCGCCGGCTGCGCCACGAGCTGTCGATGATCGCGCCGCGCAACCTGCCGGTGTTGCTGCTCGGCGAGACCGGCGCGGGCAAGGAGCTCGTCGCCGAGGAGATCCACCGCCAGAGCGGCCGGACCGGGCCGTTCGTCGCCGTCAACTGCGCCGCGCTGCCCGAGGCGCTGGCCGAGAGCGAGCTGTTCGGCCACGTCGCCGGCGCGTTCACCGGCGCCCAGCGCCGCCACGACGGCGTGTTCGGCGCGGCCCAGGGCGGCACGCTGTTCCTCGACGAGATCGGCGAGTGCCCGCCGCCGGTCCAGGCCAAGCTGCTGCGCGCGCTCGCCACCGGCGAGGTCCGTCCGGTCGGCGCGTCCGAGCCGACCATGGTCGACGTCCGGATCGTCGCCGCGACCCACCGCGATCTCGACGCCGAGATGCGCAAGGACGGCTTCCGCGCGGACCTGTTCTCGCGCCTGCAGGGCTGGGTCCAGCGCCTGCCGCCGCTGCGCAACCGCAAGGACGACATCCTGCTGCTGGCGCAGGTGTTCCTCGGCCGCGTCGCCGGCTCGCTCGCGCTGTCGACCAACGCCGCCGAGGCGCTGCTCGTCCACCGCTGGCCGTTCAACGTGCGCGAGCTGGAGCAGACGTGCGCCGCGGCGGGCGTCCGCGCCGCCGCCGCCGGTGGCCGCGTCCGGTGCGAGCACCTGCCGGCGCCGCTGGCGGCGCTGCTCGGCGAGCGCGCGGGCGAGCGGGAGAAGGGCGAGGCCGAGGCGCCATCGGCGCCGGCGCTCCAGGTCCCGCGCGACCAGGCGCCCGACCGCGAGGGCCTGCTCGCGGTGATCGCGCACTTCGGCGGCAACGTCGTCCAGATCGCCGAGTACTTCGGCAAGGACCGCAAGCAGGTCTACCGCTGGGCCGAGCGGTTCGGCGTGAGCCTCGGCGAGTTCCGCAAGCCGTGACGGGGGCCCGGGAGCTGCCCGGGGCGTGATCGCGCCGGCACGGCGCGCGTGCCGTGCATCACCGTGGTGACCGGATGCCAACGCGCGGGCCTCGCGCGCGGCCCGGCGCCGGGCGATCGTCGGGCATGCCCCGCCTCCCCACCCTGCCCGCCTACCTGCTCCTCGCGCTCGCGCCCGCGTGCGCCGCCGCCCCCGAGCCCGCCCCCCGCACCCGCGCCCACCAGCTCCCGGTGATCCACGGCGAGCCGTCCGAGCCCGGCGAGTACCCCGCCGTCGGCGCGCTGTGGACCGGCGACGTCGCGTGCACCGGCACGCTGATCCGCGCCGACGTCGTGCTCACCGCCGCCCACTGCGTCGATCCCGAGCTGGTCGGCGACGCGCGCATCGACTTCACGCTCGAGCACGACCCCAGCGGCGTGCCGAGCCCGGTGATCCACACCGGCTGCGGCACCGTGAAGCACGAGCAGTTCACCCTCGACGTCGAGGACCTCGCCGGCCTCCAGCAGTTCTACGACGTCGGCCTGGTGTTCCTGGCCGAGCCGATCGCCGGCGCGACGACGATGGAGATGGCGACGCCCGAGGAGGCCGCCGCGCTCGCCGCTGGCCTCGACCTCGAGCTGGTCGGCTACGGCGTCACCAGCGAGGAGACGTTCGACTACGGCGTGAAGTTCGACGCGGTCACCGACCTCGTCGCGTTCAACGAGTCGGAGCTGCAGATCTCGATGCCCGGCACGGCGCAGAACTGCTACGGCGACTCGGGCGGCCCGGCGATCGCCCAGCTCGGCGGTCAGCCCCGGCTGGTCGGCATCGTGTCGCGGTCCGCGACCAACAACGGCAACTGCGCCGAGGGCGGCATCGACACCCGCGTCGACTACTACCGCCAGTGGATCCTCGACCGCATCGCCGAGCGCGATCTCACCGGCTCGTGCGAGCCGGTCGTGCTGCCGCCCGACGCCGGCGTCGAGGCGGACGCGGAGACGCCGCCGAACGACGCCGGCGCCGACGAGCCCGACGCGGGCGAGCCCGCCGTCGACGGCGAGCCGCCGGCCGGCTGCTGCAGCACGGGAGGCGCCGACGGCGCGCCCGGCGGCGCGCTCGCGCTCGGCCTGGCGGTCGGCCTGGTCCTGCGGCGGCGCCGCGGGCGCGCCGACGCCACCGCCGAACGTTGACCGCCGGCCCACACCGTCACACCGCGCCGGACGCCCGGCACTCCCCGCGTGCCCCACCTCTCCCCCGGGGCACAAGGAGACTGTCAGATGCGTCCTGCCCTGTGGAGCCTCGGCTCCGCCCTCGCCCTGTTCGCCGCGTGCGTCGCCCCCGACGACGCGCCCCCCACGTCCGACGACGACGCGCCCGCGCCCGCCGTCGTCCTCGACGACCTCACCCCCACCACGCCCGTCTCCTCCGACGGCTACAGCGCGCGCAGCTCGCTCGGCGTCGAGCGGATCGTGCCGCTGCGGTTCTACGTGCTCGACGACGAGCAGCGCACCTGCCCGGCGAAGCTCACCGCGGCGATCCTCTCCGGCGCGGTGCGCGAGGCCAACGCGGTGTACCTCGCGGCCGGCGTCCAGTTCACCGCCCGGGTGACGACCCACACCGCGCCCACGTTCCGCGACCTGCGAGAGCAGGACGTGGTCACGTGGGGCGACATCTGGGCGGAGCTTCGCTCGATCGTCCCGACGATCACCGCGGGCACGTTCTCGAACTTCACCGCCCCCGAGCGCCACTTCCTCCACGCGCTGGCCACCAAGCTCCCCGCGGAGGAGATCCCGGTGTTCGTGCCGTGCTCGATGACGGAGCTCGACGCCAAGGGCAACATGAAGCCCAAGGCCCCGTTCTCGTCGTTCCCTTGGTACGACGACAGCGGCTATTTCTGGGGCGACGACAGCCGCCTCATGTTGATGCCCGCGGCCAGCTTCGGCAATCCGGCCGCACCCGGCACCGGGTTCAAGCAACAGACGCTGGCCCACGAGCTCGGCCACTACCTCGGGCTGATCCATCCGTTCGACCTGCGCGGGCCGCTCTCGTCGGGCGGAGCCGCCGACACGGCCGACTTCTACGACCTGTTCTACTCGGCCGCGGAGCCCGGCCGGCCGCGCGAGTTCACCAGCCGCGACCACCTGCTCGCGACGTGGATGATCTCGCCCTTCTCCGTGCGGATCAAGAGCGGCAACGGCACCGGCGCAGGCGGCATGGCGCAGTGCTGGGCCAGCGGGCTCGACGGTGACCTCACGTGCAACTGGGACGGCCAGACGTTCCGCACCAGCACCCACCCGGACATGATCGACGGCCTCGGCTTCGCGTTCCCCGGCGGCCGGTTCGGCGTCAACGTCATGGACTACCTGACCGTCCCCGGGCCCGACGGCAGCTGGAACGCGCTGGCCTCGCTCAGCGACACCCAGATCGCGCGCGTGCGCGAGGTGCTGCGCAGCCCGCGCGGCCGCCGCGATCAGCTCGGGCGCGGCCCGGGCCCGCTCGCCCAGGTCCGCGACGCGTTCGGCTTCACCGGCGTCGAGCTCGACTTCTCCGGCGACGGCCTGCGCGACCTCGCCTACTTCGACTGGGACCTCGGCGCGTGCGTCGTGCGCGCCAGCGGCACCGGCGAGGTCATGACGATCCCGCTGCCCGGCGCCGACGCCAGCCGCGGGGACACGCCGGTGGTCGCGGACATGAACAACGACGGCCTCACCGACTGCGTCGTGTTCCGGCCCGGGATCGGCGTCGGCAACGCGCAGTGGCTCCGCCAGCACACGGGGTCGACCCTGGCGAGCGTGCCGATGACCTTCGGCTCGCCCGGCGACGAGCCGCTCGGCAACATCAAGGTCAAGACCGGCGGCGCGCCGCGGACGTGGGGCATCTACACGCCGTCCACCGGGCACGTGTGGTTCCGCACCGGCTCGACGAACTGGAGCCTGAGCCTGGGCCCGGCCCACGGCAACCTCGCCCTCGCCGACTACGACCTCGACGGCTACACCGACCTCGCGGCGTGGCACGCCCCCGCCGCCGGCGAGCAGGCGACGCTGATGATCCGCCGCTCGCGCGAGGACTACGCCACGCTCCACGCGATCCCGTTCGGGGTCGGCGGCGACGTCCCGCTCGGGCCGGTGGTGCGCGACGGCTGGGCGCCGACGTTCGCGGTGTGGCGTCCGGGCACCGGACAGTGGTTCTACCTCGAGGAGCCGGGCTACGCCGACGTCCCCCGCTTCACCGAGGAGCAGTGGGGCTTCGCGACCGACGTCCCGCTGCCCGGCTACGACTTCGACAACGACGGCTGGCAGGACGCGGCGGTCTACCGCCCGGCGACCCAGGCCGGCGCCTCGGGCGTGCTCTACGTCCGCGGCACCGCGGGCGCCGGGCTGGCGCTGGCGATCGGCGAGCCCGGCGACATCCCGTTCCTCGCCCGGGACCACAACGGCGACGGCCCGCCGGAGCTGTACCTCTACCGCCCCGGCGCGGAGACGTACTTCTACGTGCAGTCCGACGGGTTCGCGTACCCGTCGTACATGACGGTGCCGTTCGGCAGCTTCGAGTTCCCGCCGTTCTGAGCGCGCGGCGCCGCGGTCAGCGCGTCGCCAGCCACCACGCGACCGCCGCGGCCGCGGCGAGCGCGAGCGCGGCGAGCAGCGCGAGCTTCCACGGCGAGCGCGGGGCGGCGCCGGTGATCGTCGCCGCGTCGTGGCCGCTGACGACGGCGCGGTAGAGCTTGCCGCGGTAGCGGTAGGCCAGCACGTAGGCGGGGAGCGCGACGCGCCGGGTGCGCAGGTCGCGCAGCAGCAGCTCGACGTGGACGCGGCGCGTGCGCGTGCCCGGGACGTGGCGCGCCGCGACGCGCGCCGCGGCGGTGGCGCGCGCCGCGTCGAGCACGCGGTCGCGCCCGGCGGAGCGCGGCAGCTCGAACGGCTCGACGACGTCGCCGTCGCCGGGCGCCTCGCCGGCGAGGTCGTCCTCGCCCAGCCGGTAGCTCGGCAGCAGGGCCCGCGCCTCGGCCTCGGTCAGCGCGCGCGACGCCGCGACGGGGAGCTGGTCGAATGCCAGCTCGCACTGCCCGGCGTGCGGCGCCCACCGCGCCCGCCGCGCGCCGGCGTCGCTGTCGGCGGTCCAGCTCACCAGGGCGCGCGCGTCGAACACCCACGCCGGCCACCAGATCGCGCGGACCTCGTCGAGCCGCGCGCGGTCACGCAGGTCGCCCGGCGCCAGCCACCCGCGCGCGCCGATCCACGCCGCGAACCGCGCGCGCGCGTCGTCGGGCGAGACCGGGCGCGTCGCGTACCACCCCGCCTGCTCCGGCGGATCGGCCAGCTCCTCGACGCGGGCCGCGCACCCGCAGAACGCGCAGCGCGCGGCGCCGGCGCGCTCGTCGTAGCGCATCGCCGCGCCGCACACGGTGCAGCGCACGACGACGACGTGGGCCGCCGCGTCCGCGGCCGGCGCGTCGAGCACCAGCGCGCACACCGCGCACCGCGCGTCGCCCGCCTCGACCGTGGCGCCGCACCGCACGCAGCTCGCCGGCTCGAGCGCCCCGCTCATCCCTTCACCAGCCACGCCGCCGCGGCGACGACCAGCATCATCAGGACCACCTGGAGCGCGACCTTGGTGCGGCTCACCGGTGCCTTGCCGCCGACGGCGCCGGTCTGACCGTTGACCAGCACGCGCGCGCCGGGCGCGCCGGGCACGCTCGCGAGCCACACCGGCAGCAGCACCAGATCGAGCGTGACCTCGTCGAGCCGGGTCGCGACGCGCAGCTCGCGCCAGCGATCGCCGGGGAGCTGCCGGGCGATCCGCGCGCGCGCGTGGTCCTCGGCGGCGCGCCACGCCAGCTGCTCGCACTCGGCGCGCGCCAGCGACGGCTCCTCGGCCGGCCAGCCGGCGACGAGCTGCGGCTGGTGGCGCCGCATCCGCCGCAGCTCGAACGGCTGGATCGCCTCGAGCTCCGCCGGCGCGACGCCGCGCGACGCGGTCACGAACACGTCGCGGAGCCAGCATGCGTGCTGCGCTGACACCTCGTGCCACTCGGTCTCGGTGCGCGTGCGCTTGCGGCGCTCGATCCGGCGCTCGGGCCGACGCTCGGGCCGACGCGCGCCGGCGTCGCCTCCGGGCGCGACCGGCAGGCCGACGTCGACCTCCACCTCGACCTCGACCTCCTCCTCGATCTCGTAGTCCTCGCCGATCGTCACCGCGTAGGCCGAGCGCGCGGCCGCGCTCCACAGGTAGGCCGGCAGGTAGACCGCGCGCAGCTCGATCGCCGCCGGGCGGCGGACCGCCTCGGGCGCGAGCCACTGGCGCCGCAGGTGGGCGCGGGCGCGCCGCGCCGCGTCCGCCTCGCCGAACGCGAACCCGATCGTGAACGTCGGTCGCGGCCGGTCCGGCAGCGGCGCGCGCTCGACCACCGTCGCCGTGGCGCAGAACGGGCACACCGCGCCGCGCTCGTGGGCCGCGACCTCGATCACCGCGCCACACGTGTCGCAGCCGAGGACGACGGCGCCGCCAGGGCCTTCGCCCTGTGGCCTCGCGGTCTTGTGGGTCGGCGGCTCGGGCCCGGCGCTCACGGTCCCCCTAGCCTGACATGCAGCCGGTGATCCAGGTGGGCGATTCTGCTAGGGTTCGCGCGCCATGAAGGCCTCCGACGTCCGCGCCTCGTTCCTCGACTTCTTCGCCAAGCACGGCCACCAGATCGTCGCCTCGAGCTCGCTGGTCCCCGCCAACGATCCGACGCTGCTGTTCACCAACGCCGGCATGAACCAGTTCAAGGACGTGTTCACCGGCGCCGAGACGCGGGCCTACAAGCGGGCGACGACGTCGCAGAAGTGCGTGCGCGCCGGCGGCAAGCACAACGACCTCGAGGAGGTGGGCAAGACGCCGCGCCACCACACGTTCTTCGAGATGCTCGGCAACTTCTCCTTCGGGGACTACTTCAAGGAGGACGCGATCGCCTGGGCGTGGGACCTCATCACCAACGTCTGGCAGATGGACCAGCGCCGGCTGTGCGTCACCGTGTTCGGCGGCGACGCCGAGCTGGGCCTGGGCCCCGACGACGAGGCGCGCGCGATCTGGAAGAAGGTCACCGGCCTCGCCGACGAGCGGATCATCGGCCTGGGCAAGAAGGACAACTTCTGGGCGATGGGCGACACCGGGCCGCAGGGCCCGTGCTCGGAGATCCACTTCTTCAACGACGGCGTGCCGTCGGCGTGGCCGACGACCGACCCGTCGTCGTGGGTCGGCTGGCTGGAGTTCTGGAACCTCGTGTTCATGCAGTACGAGTGCAAGGTCGCCAAGGGGCCGCTCGAGCGCCTGCCGGCGCCGTCGATCGACACCGGCGCGGGCCTCGAGCGCGTCACCTCGATCATCCAGGGCGTGCGCTCGAACTACGACACCGACCTGTTCACCGGGATCCTCGCCGAGGCGGCGGACATCGCCGGCGTGCGCTACGGCGCCGGCGGCGACGCCGACACCTCGCTGCGCGTGATCGCCGACCACGCGCGCGCCTCGGCGTTCCTGATCGCCGACGGCGTGCTCCCCGACAAGACCCAGCGCGAGTACACGCTGCGCCGGATCTTCCGCCGCGCCGTCCGCCACGGCAAGCTGCTCGGGATCACCGAGCCGTTCATGCACCGCGTGTGCGCGCGCGTGATCGCCGAGATGTCGGCGCAGTTCCCCGAGCTCGCCGAGCGCGCCGCGACGATCGCCGACGTCACGCTCGAGGAGGAGAAGCGGTTCCGCGCCACGCTCGACCGCGGCCTCGATCTGCTCGAGCAGGAGTTCACCGCGCTCGGCGGCAAGGGCGGCAAGGTCGTCCCGGGCAAGACCGTGTTCACGCTGTACGACACGTTCGGGTTCCCCGAGGACCTCACCCAGCTGATCGCGGAGGAGCGCGGGTTCGGCGTCGACAAGGCCGGGTTCGACGCGGCGATGGCCGAGGCGCGCGAGAAGAGCGCGTTCAAGGGCTCCGACCAGGAGGCCGTCGACACGATCTACAAGCAGCTCGCGTCCGAGCTCGGCGGCACGAAGTTCACCGGGTACGACGGCACCGAGGGCGACGGCGCGGTCCGCGCGCTCGTCGTCGGCGGCGCGCGCGCCTCGCGCGCCACGGTCGGCGACAAGGTCGGGATCGTCCTCGACACCACGCCGTTCTACGCCGAGTCCGGCGGCCAGACCGGCGACACCGGCGAGCTGACGACCGCGTCGGGCGCGCGCGTGCGGATCGACGACACCAAGAAGCCCGCGGGCGACCTGTTCGTGCTCACCGGCGAGGTCACCGCCGGCGCGATCGCCGTCGGCGACGCCGCGCACCAGGTGGTCGACGCCGCGCGCCGCACGCGGATCCGCGCCAACCACTCGGCGACGCACCTCCTGCACCTGGCGCTCAAGCGCACGCTCGGCGGCCACGTCGCGCAGAAGGGCTCGCTCGTCGCGCCAGAGCGGCTGCGCTTCGACTTCACCCACTTCTCGCCGATGACCGACGAGCAGATCCGCTCGGTCGAGGACCAGGTCAACGCCGAGGTGTGGCGCAACGCCGACTCGGTGATCGAGGTGCTGCCGATCGAGCAGGCCAAGCAGCGGGGCGCGGTCGCGATGTTCGGCGAGAAGTACGGCGAGTCGGTCCGCGTCGTGCGGATCGGCCACGACTCGCTCGAGTTCTGCGGCGGCACCCACGTCCGCCGCGCCGGCGACATCGGCGTGTTCAAGATCCTCGCCGAGTCGGGCGTCGCCCAGGGCGTGCGCCGGATCGAGGCCGTGACCGCGGCGGGCGCGGTCGACTACCTGCGCCGGCTCGAGGACGAGCTCGGCCGCGCCGGCGAGCGGCTCAAGGCGCAGCCGCTCGAGGTCGCGGGCCGCGTCGACAAGCTGCTGGCCGAGGCGCGCGGCCTGGAGAAGGAGCTCGACAAGCTCAAGGCGAAGCTGGCGTCCGGCGCCGGCGGGCGCGACCTCGCGTCCGAGGTCGTGACGGTCAACGGCGTCAAGCTGCTCGCGGCGTCGACCGAGGTCGACGACGTCAAGGTGCTGCGCGAGACCGGCGACGCCCTGCGCGACAAGCTCGGCTCGGGCGTGCTGCTGCTCGCGGGCGTCGGCGGCCCCGACAAGGTCGCGCTGATCGCGATGGTCACCAAGGACCTCACCGGGCGGTTCCACGCCGGCAAGCTGCTGGGCGTGGTCGCCGAGGTGCTCGGCGGCCGCGGCGGCGGCAAGCCCGACATGGCGCAGGGGGGTGGCAAGGACGCCCACAAGGTGCCCGACGCGCTCGCGGCGGCGCGTCGCTGGGTCGAGGAGCAGGCGAAGGTTTGACGTGAGGCGCGGCGGGGGCCGATAATCGCTCACCCGCCGATGGCCGACGACGCGCCGAAAGCGCAGCCGGTCGCGTTGCGCATCAAGGTGCGCTTCGCGGACGTCGATGCGTTCGTGGAACGGTTCGCCCCGTACGTCGGGCGCGCCGGGCTGTTCCTCCGCCACAAGCAGCCCAAGCCGGTCGGCACCGAGGTGCGGTTCGAGCTGCGGCTGATCGACGATCGCCCCGTGCTGGTCGGGATGGGCGTGGTGCGGTGGGCGCGCGAGGTCGACGTCGACCGCCCGCAGCGCCCGCCCGGGATGGCGATCGAGTTCACCCGCGTCACCAAGGAGAGCCGCGAGGTCATCCTGCGGATCCTCGAGCTGCGCCGCAAGCTCGCGATCAAGGACGGGCCGCGCGGCCTGCCCGACCCGCCCGACGACGACGCGCTCCCGACGACCGCCGCGTCCGCCGCGGCGATCGCGACCGACGTCGCCGCGCAGGCGCCGGCGCGCCCCGCGCGCGCGACGACGCCGGCCGCGCCGCCGGGCCCCGCGCAGGCGCCGACGCAGCCCGCGCCCATCAC
>WYBA01000109.1 GCA_011526095.1 Myxococcales bacterium
GTCGTCGGCCACCGCCGCGGCGAGCGGCGCGCGCCACGCCGCGGGCGCCGGCATCGGCGTCAGCTCGGCCGCGGCGCGGCGGACCTCGGGATCGCCGTCGGCGAGCAGCGCGGGCAGATCGAACCCCGGGCCGGGCGGGTCGTCGTCCGCGGCGGTGGCCGCGCGCGCCGCGGCGACGAGCGCCGCCACCTCGAGCGCGTGCACGCGGACGTCCGCCCAGCGGTCGTCCGCGGGGCGCGTCGCGATCGCCAGCCACGTCCGCCCGGCGTCGGCCAGCACGTCGTCGGGCACGTCGTCGCGCACGACCCCGTCGCCGTCGAGCGCGCGCGCGATCTGCGCGGCGGCGTGGGCGGCCGGGGCGGCGAGGCTGCGGTCCCACTCGCCCGCGCGGCGCGCCAGCGGGGCGAGCAGCGCCCAGGCGTCCGGCGCGCGCGGCGCCGCCGCCGTCCCGGCGACGATCGCCGCGCGGTCGTCGCCGTCGATCAGCGCCGCCAGCCCGGCGGCGCCGGCCTGGTGGGCCTGGCGGGCGACCTCGTCGTGGTCGCCGCGGGCGTGGGCCGCGACCACGGCCGGCCCGGGACCGGCGAGCAAGGTCGCGAGCATCGGCATCACGGCGGCGAACACGTCCCTGCCCAAGTAGCAACAACCACGTGCCGACCGCACGAAAACGGCGGCAGAAAAATTGACAGGGTGAGTGCGCGTTCAGTACCGTTCAACCGTTCAGGTACCGCCAGGAAGGTAATCATGGCCGACGCACTCACCGACCGGCAGCGCGAGATCCTCGATTTCATTACGGCTTCCATCACGGAGCGCGGATACCCGCCGACGCTCCGCGAGATCGGAGAGCACTTCGGGATCCGCTCGACCAACGGGGTGAACGACCATCTCAAGGCCCTCGAGAAGAAGGGCCACCTGCGGCGGGAGGACCTCAAGTCCCGGGCGATGCGCCCGACCGCCATGCCGATGCCCAGCATGTCGCCGTCGCCGGGCGCGGATGTCATCCCGTTCGACCGCGGCCGTTCGTTCGCCCGCGGCACCGGTGTGGCGAGCGCCACAGGCGGGATCGGCGGGATCGGCAACGTCGAGTCCATCGGGAGCTTCGACCAGGACGCCGACGACCTCGTCGACATTCCGATCCTCGGCAGGGTCGCGGCCGGACAGCCGATCCTCGCTGTCGAGAACGTCTCGGACACGGTGCGGATCGACAAGGTCCTGGTCGGCGGTCACCGCGAGGTGTTCGGCCTGCGGATCGTCGGCGAGTCGATGATCGAGGACGGGATCTTCGACGGCGACTACGTGTTCGTGAAGAAGACCCCGAGCGCGCGCCCGGGCGAGATCGTCGTCGCCATGATCGAGGGCGAGGCGACGGTCAAGCGGTACTACCCGGAGGGCGACCACGTCCGGTTCCAGCCGGCGAACGCGAACATGCGGCCGATCCTGGTCAACAGGGCGGACTTCAAGCAGGTCGACATCATCGGGATCGTGGTCGGCGTCTACAGGAAGCTGTAGCCAACGCTTCCGGACAGGCGGGGTGAGCCGGGGATGCGGTGGTGCGGGGCAACCCGAAGGCCCCGCCGCCGTACCATTTGTCGTGCCACACTGAGCCGACGTGCCCCGCAACCGTCGATACCGGCAGGGATGGATCATCGGTCCGACCCTGCTGTGCTCGGCAGCCCTCCAGGGCGGCGCGCTCGCCGCGTACGAGGCGCTCAAGCCGGAGCCGCCGCCGCACCTGACGGTGAACCTCACGTCGCGCTCGAAGGTGGGCGGCGACGTGGTGCTGATCAGCGACGCGCAGGGCCAGAAGCTGCGCGGCTGCGACGGCACCGCGCGGTGCCGGATCGACGCGCCGCGCGGCACCGTGGTCACGCTCGACGCGATCCCGGGTGAGAAGTCCACCTTCACCGGGTGGGAGGGCTGCACCCCGGCCGAGGGCGACGTCCTGCGCTGCACGGTCACCCTCGACGCCGACGTCGCGGTCGCGGTCAGCTTCGGCGCGCTGAAGGACGAGGTCAACGTCGCGATGGTCGAGCAGCCGGCGGCGCCGGACCTCGTCGCGCTGCCGGATCCGCTGGCGCCGGTGGCCGAGCCGCCGCGCCCGCCGACACCCGAGGAGATCGAGGCCGAGAAGCTCGAGGAGGCGCCGGTCGAGGTCGCGATCGTCCCGCCGCTGCCGCCGGAGCAGCTGCCGCCGCCGCGGCCGAAGCCGCCCGAGCCGCCGCCGCCGCCGCCCGAGGCCGCCAAGCCGCCGCCGCCCATGCCCGACAACATGCGCATGGTCGAGGTCCCCGACGAGAACGAGGTCGAGAAGGCGCCCGACGACGCGACGCACCTGTCCGACAAGAACCGCGACGTCGCCGAGGAGACGCGCGCCACCGAGACCAACCTCGAGGAGGAGAAGAAGGGCGAGGCGATCGCGTCGGCCGAGAGCGACGACACGACGAGCAAGGAGATCGGCGGCGCCGAGGACGAGATCGCGCAGAACGAGGACAGCGAGGCGACGACCGACGAGCGCGTCGAGACCAGCGATCGCTCGGGCGCGGAGGAGGTGGCGAAGGGCACGATCACCGGCGAGGAGGGCGACGACGGAGAGGAGGGCGACGGCGGCGAGAAGGAGCCGGGCGTGATGGCGATGCGCGGGGTCGAAGGGCGAGGGCGCGTCGCCGATCAGGGCGGCGACGGCAAGCGGTCGGGCAAGAAGGGCACCAAGGGCGCCAAGCTCCGCCTCGAGTTCGAGGACTACGAGCGGATCGTCGGGACCGAGAAGGCCGAGGAGGAGCGCCTGCTCGCCAAGCGCAAGCGGTCGCACAAGAAGGGCCGCTACACCAAGCGGCTCGAGGCGATCAAGAGCGCGCTCGAGAACTTCACGCCGGACGTCCGGCCCGGCAACCAGACCGCGCTCAAGACCCGCGCGCACCCGTTCGCGCTCTACGTGACGCGGATGCACCGCCGGATCCACGAGCTGTGGGGCTTCGGCTTCCTCGAGGATCTGGACCGCAAGAGCTCGAACCACGAGCTCAACGACTTCGACCTGTTCGTCGCGATCGAGGTCGCGATCAACCCCGACGGCAGCGTCCACAAGACCACGATCGCCAAGACCTCCGGCCAGCTCGAGTTCGACGTCGCCGCGCTCGACACGATCCTCGCCGCCGGCCCGTACGAGGAGACGCCGGACGCGATCCGCTCCGTCGATCACCGCGTCTACCTGCGCTGGGGCTTCTATCGCAACTGGCGCCAGTGCGGCACGTTCAACGTCGAGCCCTACATCCTCACTGACATCCCCGGCGGCATCGAGCCGCTCGCGGAGGGGACCGAGGGCGGCAAGGCGCGGCGCGCCGCGCGCGGCGACGCGCCGATCACGCCAGACCCGTCGGAGACGTCGGGCGCGGCCGGGGCGGCGCACGGCGAGGGCGATGGCCACGACCACGGCGACCACGACGTGGGCGATCGCGAGCTGAAGTACGCCGCGAACATGTGGGTCGCGGGGTTCTCGAGCGCGAGCATCGACCGGATGCTCAAGGTCAGCGCCGTGCCGTTCTACGGCGGGACCGAGGTCGCCGCGAGCTCGGCGGCCGAGCTGCGGCAGGTCTACGAGGGCATGCTGGTCGAGGCCGGCCCGATGAAGGACTGGGAGGTGGTCACGCCGGCCCAGTACGGTGAGCGCACCGGCAGCCCGGTGGAGCTCCCCGCGGGCGCGATGGTCGTCCTGGTGAAGACGGCCAAGGACACGTTCGGCGTCGTCCTGGTGAAGACCAAGAGCGGCGAGTTCCGCGCCAACGCCGTCCTTCGCTGATCGCGGCGCCGCGGCCGGTTCCACCCCGGCTGGAACGCGGGCCGCTCGGGCGCTCCGGCGCTACCACCCGGGCGTCCCCGCCTCCTGGTTGGTCTTACCAATCCGCGCAGGACCCACCGCTAGGTCCCCCGACGCGGTGGGTGGGATGCTCCGGCTGATCCACCAAGTCCCCCCCGAGCAGGTGGACCAGCCGGCGCTTCTCGATTCGTATTGTCAGCTCGGCGATGCCGGCTTCTGGACCTTCGAGGCGTAGAGCCCCTTCGGTCCTTCCAGACACTCGTACTCGACCGGCTGCCCCTGGACCAGGGTGCGGAATCCTTCTCCGAGGATCGACGTGTAGTGAACGAACACGTCCTTGCCGTCTTCAGCGCGGGTGATGAAACCGTAGCCCTTCGCGTCGTTGAACCACTTCACGGTGCCGTTCGACATGACCAACTGCCTCCCCATCGTCTGACCTACCAGCCCGTACCGTCCGGCTGGCACTTCTCGTTCAACCATGCCTGACAGGAACGGCTCAACCACGACTCTTCAAAAAGCGGATCGGCCGTGCACAGTTCCACTGATGCTGGATTTCCCGGTTCGCGTTGCAGATCACGCACGTGAGCGCACGTTCATGTGCGACGCGCAGACCGAACCAAGGTAGGTGTCGTCGTCGCAAACACTCGGCGCACGACCCATCGAAGATCCTCAGTAAAGGCGATGCAGGTGGGTGCCGCGGTAGTAGTGCTCGAGGATCTGCTCGTGGCTCTTGCCCGCCTCGGCCATGCCGATGGCGCCGACCTGACACATTCCGACGCCATGGCCGAACCCCGCGCCGTCGAACGTGAACGACCGCGGCGCGTCGGCCTTGCCGTCGACCGACACGACGAACAGCGACGACTTCAGGCCGCCGAGCAGCCGCCGGATGTGGAGATCGCCCTCGGCGACCACCGTGCCCTTGCTGCCCTTGATCTCGAGCCGCGAGATCCGCCCGGACGACCCGCGCTCCAGCGGCGTGAGCGTCAGCACGCGGCCCACGGCCGGGTAGTGCTTGGCCACCAGCGCGTCGAGGTCCTTGGCCGCCACGGTCGTGGACCAGCGGAACCGGCCCTTGGCCTTGCTCGCCCGGCCGCACCAGTAGCCGTCGGCGTCGTCCGCGAGGAACGCGTCGATGTTGTCGTCGTCCACGGTCGAGAACTTCGTCTTCTTCTTCGTGGTGTCGGCGCGCCCGCGCAGTGACGGGTCGGCCGCGCCGCCCCACACGTGGTCGTTGTCCTCGCCGTGACCGCCGCACGCGGCGCTGTAGCGGACGTCGGTCAGCCCGCCGCCGTCGCGCAGCAGCACGATGCCGCGCGTCGCCTCGACCGCGCGCGTGGTGCGCGGGTCCTCCATCCCGGCGCCCGCGTAGACCTGGCACTGCTGGGTCGAGCACAAGAGGAACGGGTCGGTCGTGTTGCGCCGGCCGATCTTCTCCAGCAGCTCGGTGCGCGCGGCGATCGCCTGGGCGCGCAGCGCGGCCTCGGGCGCGTCGGGGAAGATCTCCGCCGGCACCAGCCCGGCCAGCAGCTTGTCCTCGGACACCGCGTTGACCGCGACGAGCTGGCCGGCGGCGTCGAGCGTGACGTAGACGCTGCCCCAGTACCGCCGCGTCTCGGTCCGCGTCACGGTCTGCGAGCCGCCGGCGCCGACCGGGACGCCGTCGACCGAGATCGTCTCGTCGGCGTCGCGCGGCGTGAACCACAGCACCGACGGGTTGCGCACGACGGTGTCGCCGCTGCGCGCGACGATCGTCCCCTCGGGCCGGCGCACCAGCTCGCGGTGCACCGTCGCCGCGACGCCGTACTTCTTCGCCACCGCGGCGGCGCGCTTGGCCCCGCCGGGCGCGGGCGCGCCGTCGACCGCGATCAGCACCTCGCGCGTGTCGATCACCTCGCCGTCGACGCCGAACACCGCGCCGATCTCGAACGTGTGCGGCTCGAACCCGCGCTCGGTCCAGCGCTTCAGCTCGGCCGCGGCGCCGGTCTCGTCGTCCGGCTCGAGCCGCGCGACCACCGCCCACTCGTGGATCTCCGCCGCGCGCGTGTCCTCGGCCGTGATCGTCCAGGTCGCGCCGCCGCGGTCGAGCTCGATCGCGCTGCCGCCGGCGCCCTCGGGGCGGACCGCCAGCCCGCCGGTCGCGCCGAGCGTGACCTCGTCGCGCCCGCCGACGATCTCGACCGTCACCAGCGGCAGCCCGTCGTCGGTGAAGGTGAAGCGGTTGGCGTAGAGGATGCGGAGCTTGTCGATCGTCGAGGTCTCGTCGGCGCGCGCGGCGCCGGACGGCGCGAGCGCGGCGGCGACCGCCACGGCCGCGGCGGCGGCGAGCCTTCGTCGGGTCATGCCGCGAGCGTGGCGGGCGGCGCCCGCCCGGGCAAGAAATCGGCGGTCAGGCGGGCGGCCGCAGCACGACGACCGTCGCGCCCCACGCGCCGCTGCGCTCGTCGCCGAGCTGGAACGACGCGACCGCCGGGTGTCGCGCCAGCACGGCGTGCACCGTGCGGCGCAGCGCCCCCGTCCCCTTGCCGTGCACGACGCGGACGCGGGGGAAGCCCCGCGCCTGCGCCTCGTGCAGGTACTCGGTCACGACGTCGGCGACCTCGCCCGGGCGGAACGTGTGGAGGTCCAGCTCGTCGGTGATCGGGACCTCGACGACGTCTGGGATCTCGAAGTCGTCGTCGGTCACGGCCGGCCGCTCACTGCGGCGGCGCGCCGGGCGGCGGACCGTTGAGCTTGAACTCGGACGGCTTGACCTTGTTCTTGACCGGCGGCAGCGACTTGATGAACTTGGCGAGCGCCATCGCGTCGTCGTCGGTCATCTGGCTCCACAGCGGCACGTAGAACATCATCGGCCCGAAGATCGGCTTGCCGTCGGGGCGCGTCGCCTTGC
>WYBA01000110.1 GCA_011526095.1 Myxococcales bacterium
CCGCGCCGCGCGCGCGGCGGTGACGCGTCCCGCCCGGGGCGCGCTCGGGTAAGCTGGGCGCCGGGCATGGGGACGAACGAGACCGATCTCGAACGGGACAACCGCAACCTTCGCCTGCGGGTGTCCGAGCTCGAGCGCCAGCTCCACCGGTTCGACGCCGGCGCGCGGGATCAGGCCGCGCTCGGCGAGAGCGTGCTCGAGCGATCGGCCTTGCTGCTCGAGGCCGAGCGGATCGCGCGCGTCGGGAGCTGGATGTGGAACGTCGCGACCAACCAGGTCGTGTGGTCGGACGAGCTGTTCCGCATCCTCGGCTGCGACCCGGAGGTCGACCGCGCGTCGTACGAGGCGTTCTTCGACCGCGTCCACCCCGACGACCGGGACCGGGTGCGCACCGCGTCCGGGCGCGGCATCGAGACCGGCGTCAGCGAGCAGGTGACGTTTCGCGTCCAGCGCCCCGACGGGGGCGTCCGCCACGTGGTGATGGACGGTGCGCTGCTGTTCGACGCCGAGGGCCAGCTCCGCCGCGCCGTCGGCACGGTCGCGGACATCACCGAGCGCAAGCGGGCCGAAGCGGAGCAGGCGCGGCTCGAGGAGCAGCTCGAGCACGCGCGCCGGCTCGAGGCGCTCGGGACGCTGGCCGGCGGGATCGCGCACGACTTCAACAACCTCCTCGCCGGGCTGCTCAGCGGCCTGTCGATCGTCGAGCTGCGGGTCGGCCAGGCGCCGGGCGCGATCGCCGACGAGGTGCGCGAGATGAAGGCGCTCGTCCGGCGCGGCGCCGAGCTCACCCGCCAGCTCCTCGGGTTCGGCCGGCGCGGCAAGTACGACGCGCGGCCGCTCGACCTCGCGGCCGTCGTCGAGAAGACCTGCGAGATGTTCGGCCGCACCCGCCCGGACATCACGATCACGCGCGCGCTCGACCCGACGCTCGCGCCCGTGCTCATGGACCACGCGCAGCTCGAGCAGGTGCTGCTGAACCTGTTCGTCAACGCCGGCCAGGCCATGCCCGACGGCGGCCGGCTCACCGTGCGCGCCGACAACGCCACGCTGACCGCGGCCGAGACGACGCCGCACGGCGCCGCGCCCGGGCGGTTCGTCCGGCTCGTCGTCGCCGACACCGGGGTCGGCATGGACGAGGCGACCCGCGCGCGCGCGTTCGAGCCGTTCTTCACGACCAAGCCCGACGGCCAGGGCACCGGCCTCGGGCTCGCCTCGGTCTACGGCATCGTGACCAACCACGGCGGCACGATCGCCGTCGACAGCGCGCCCGGCGAAGGCGCGACGTTCACGCTCCACGTCCCCGCCGCGGACGCGGCGCCGCAGGTGATCGAGGCGCCGGCGCCGGACACGCCGACCGGCCGCGGCACGATCCTCATCGTCGACGACGACGAGCGGCTGCTCCAGGTGTGCGCCCGCCTCGTCGAGGAGCTCGGCTACCGCGTCGTCACCGCCCCCGGCGGCAAGGAGGCGGTGGAGGTCGTCCGCGCCCGCGGGGCCGAGCTGGCGCTGGTGATCCTCGACCTGACGATGCCCGTGATGAGCGGCGCGAAGACGTTCGACGCGATCCGCGCGCTCGCGCCCGGCCTCAAGGTGCTGCTCTACAGCGGCTACAGCCTCGACGGCCAGGCCCAGGAGCTGATGGCGCGCGGCTGCGACGACTTCATCCAGAAGCCGTTCGACCTCGAGCTGCTCGCGTCCAAGCTCGCGGCGCTCGTGCCGTGAGCGACCGTGACCGGCTCAGGGGCCGTGCAAGCCCCTGATCTCCTTGAGCCGGGCGCGCTTCGCACCGCGCGAGCCAGCCGGCCGCGAGAAAGATCGCGCACGATGTCGATCCGGCCAGCGCTGGTTCGTCGCCTCCCCGACCGAGACGACCGAGACGACCGAGACGAGCCACCCCACCGGGCGCCGAGGCGCCCTCGAAAGGACAGCGCGATGAAGGTCATGGTGATCGTGAAGGCGACGAAGAACAGCGAGGCCGGGATCATGCCGAGCGAGCAGCTGCTCACCGAGATGGGCAACTACAACGAGGAGCTGGTCAAGGCCGGGATCATGCTGGCGGGCGACGGCCTGCACCCCAGCGCCAAGGGCAAGCGCGTCCGGTTCTCCGGCGCGCAGCGCACCGTCGTCGATGGCCCGTTCGCCGAGACCAAGGAGCTGATCGCCGGGTTCTGGATCTGGCAGGTCCGGTCGATGGCGGAGGCGGTCGAGTGGGCGCGGCGCTGCCCGGCGCCGATGCCCGGCGAGGAGTCCGAGCTCGAGCTGCGGCCGATCTTCGACGCGGCGGATCTCGGCGAGGCCTACACGCCCGAGGTGCAAGCGCAGGAGGACCGGATCCGCGCCGAGCTCGAGCGCCAGCACGAGGCGTAGGCCCGCGATGTCCGGGGCGACGACGCGCGCGGCGATCGAGGCGGTGTGGCGGATCGAGGCCGCCCGCCTCGTCGGCGGGCTCGTCCGCCTGGTGCGCGACGTCGACCGCGCGGACGATCTCGCGCAGGAGGCGCTGCTCGCCGCGCTCGAGCGGTGGCCCGACGCCGGCATCCCCGACAACCCGGGCGCGTGGCTGATGACCACCGCGAAGCACCGCGCGATCGACGACGCGCGGCGACGCACGATGATGGCCGGCAAGCACGACGCGCTCGCGCGCAACGCCGCCACGTCGACGACGATCGACCTCGACGCGCTCGATCGCCCGGTCGGCGACGACGTGCTGCGCCTGGTGCTGACCGCGTGCCACCCGGTGCTATCGCGCGACGCGCGCGTCGCGCTGACGCTGCGCCTCGTCGCCGGGCTGTCGACCGCGGAGATCGCGCGCGCGTTCCTCACCGCCGAGGCGACGATGGCGCAGCGGATCGTGCGGGCCAAGCGGACGCTCGCCGAGGCGAAGGTGCCGTTCGAGCTGCCGGCCGGCGACGAGCTGCGCGCGCGGATCCCGCCCGCGCTCGAGGTGATCTACCTGGTGTTCAACGAGGGCTACGCCGCGACCGCGGGCGACGACTGGCTGCGCCCCGCGCTGTGCGACGAGGCGATGCGGCTGGGTCGCGTGCTGGTCGGGCTCGTCCCCGACGACGCCGAGGCCCACGGCCTGCTCGCGCTGATGGAGCTGCAGGCGTCGCGCGCGCGCGCGCGGGTCGGCCCCGACGGCGCGCCGGTGCTGCTCGCCGACCAGGACCGCGGCCGGTGGGATCGCCTGCTGATCACCCGCGGCCTCGCCGGGCTCGCGCGCGCCGAGGCGCTGGCGCGCCCGCTCGGCCCCTACGCGCTGCAGGGCGCGATCGCGGCGTGCCACGCCGCCGCCGCGCGCGTCGAGGACACCGACTGGGCGCGGATCGTCGCGCTCTACGACGCGCTGGTCGAGCTGACCGGCTCGCCGGTGGTCGAGCTCAACCGCGCGGTCGCCGTCGCGATGGCGTTCGGGCCTGCCGAGGGCCTCGCGCTCGTCGACGACCTCGCCGGCGAGCCGGCGCTACGCGACTACCACCTCGTCCCGGCGGTGCGCGGCGACCTGCTGGCGCGGCTCGGCCGCCACGCCGAGGCCCGCGCCGCGTTCGAGCGCGCCGCGGCGATGACGGCGAACGCGCGCGAGCGCGCGCTGCTGCTCGGCCGCGCCGCGGCGTGCGCGGCGCTCAGGCCTTCTTGACGAAGCACGCCTTGAGCGCGATCGACGAGCCGTCGATCTTGCAGTCGATCTCGTGGTCGCCGTCGACGAGGCGGATGCCCTTCACCTTGGTGCCCTGCTTGAGCACCTCCGACGAGCCCTTGAGCTTGAGGTCCTTGATCAGCGTGACGCTGTCGCCGTCGACGAGGACGTTGCCGTTGGCGTCCTTGACCACGCGCGCGGCCTCGACCTCCTCGGCCTCGGGCGCCTCGGGCGCGGCCTCGCGCGCCCACTCGTGGCCGCACGTCGCGCACTCGTAGCGGGCGGCGTGGGTGAGCACGTCCTCCATCGAACAGACCGGACAGGCGGGGGCAGCCATGGTGCGGCGCATCCTAGGCGCACTGCCCGCTTGCCGCCAGCCCTCCACCCGCGGCCGCTACACGTCGATCGCCGTGGCCGAGCCGGCGCGCTTGCGCAGCTCGAACTTCTGGATCTTGCCGGTCGACGTCTTCGGCAGCTCGCCGAACACGACCGCGCGCGGGAGCTTGAACCCGGCGAGGTGCTGCCGGCAGTGCGCGACGATCTCCTCGGCGGTGGCGGTGGCGCCGGCCTTGAGCTCGACGAACGCGCACGGCGTCTCGCCCCACCGCGGATCGGGCATCGCGACGACCGCCGCGAGCAGCACGGCGGGGTGGCGGTACAGCACGTCCTCGACCTCGATGCTCGAGATGTTCTCGCCGCCCGAGATGATGATGTCCTTGCTGCGATCCTTGATCTTCACGTAGCCATCGGCGTGGAGGACGCCGACGTCGCCGGTGTGGAACCAGCCGCCGGCGAACGCCTCGGCCGTCGCGGTCGGGTTCTTGAGGTAGCCCTTCATCGTGATGTTGCCGCGGAACATGATCTCGCCCATCGTCTCGCCGTCGCGCGGCACCGGCGCCATCGTCTCGGGATCGAGCACGGTCACCGCGTCCTGCAGGTGGTAGCGCACGCCCTGGCGCGCGTTGAGCCGGGCGCGCTCGCCGATGTCGAGCGCGTCCCACGCCTCGTGCTTGGCGCACACCGCGGCCGGCCCGTAGACCTCGGTCAGGCCGTAGACGTGGGTGATCTCGAACCCCATCCGCTCCATCCCCTCGATCGTGGCGGCCGGCGGCGCGGCGCCCGCGACCATCGCGCGGACCGGGTGATCGATGCCGGCGCGCAGCTCGGGCGGCGCGTTGACCAGCAGGTTGTGGACGATCGGCGCGCCGCAGTAGTGCGTCACGCGGTGGGCGCGGATCGCGTCGAAGATCGCGCGCGCCTCGACCTTGCGCAGGCACACGTTGACGCCGGCGCGCGCCGCGATCGACCACGGGAAGCACCAGCCGTTGCAGTGGAACATCGGCAGCGTCCACAAGAACACGGCGTGCTTGGGCAGGTCCCACTCGAGGATGTTCGACACCGCGTTCATGAACGCGCCGCGGTGGTGGTAGACGACGCCCTTGGGGTTGCCGGTCGTGCCCGAGGTGTAGTTGAGCGCGATCGCGTCCCACTCGTCGGCCGGGCCGGTCCACGCGAAGTCCGGATCGCCGGACGCGAGCAGGTCCTCGTACTCGATCGCGCCGATGCGATCGCCCGGGCCGACGTACTCCGGGTCGTCGACGTCGATCACCAGGACGTCGCGCCCGAGCGCGTGCACGGCCGGGCGGATCACCGCGGCGTGCTCGCGGTCGACGAGCACCGCCCGGGCCTCGCCGTGGCCGAGCATGAAGCCGATCGACTCGGCGTCGAGGCGCGTGTTCAGCGCGTTGAGCACGGCGCCGGTCATCGGCACGCCGAAGTGCGCCTCGTACATCGCCGGGATGTTCGGCAGCATGGCCGCGACCGTGTCGCCCGGCCCGATCCCGCGCGCGGCGAGCGCGCTGGCGAGGCGCCGCGCCCGCGCGTACGTCTCGCCCCACGTCCGGCGGAGCGCGCCGTGCACGATCGCGAGGCGCTCCGGGTAGACGTCGGCGGCCCGCGCCAGGAACGTCACCGGCGACAGCGGCGCGAAGTTCGCCGCGTTCTTGTCGAGCCCCAGCGCGTAGATGTTCGGCGTCATGGCGCCTCGACGCTACCACCGCGCCGCGGCGCGATCCGTGGTAGCGCATGGCCATGCGCCTCCCGCTCGGTCCGATCGAGATCCACGCCGACGAACTCGGCGAGGGCGAGCCCGTCGTGATGATCCACAGCTCGGGCATGTCGTCGCGGCAGTGGCGCGGGCTGGCCCGGCTGCTCGCCCCGACGCACCGCGCGGTCATGCCGGACCTGCTCGGCTGCGGCGCGACCCGCGGCTGGACGCCGGCCGACACGTTCTCGATCGACGAGGACGCCGCGGTCGTGCGCGCGGTGATCGACGCCCTCGACGCGCCCGTGCACCTCGTCGGCCACTCGTACGGCGGCCTGCTCGCGCTGCGCGTCGCGCGCGGGCTGCCGGCGGCGCGGGTGCGCAGCCTCGCGGTCTACGAGCCGGTCGCCTGGGGCGTCGCGATCGACGAGCCGGGCGGCCCGGTCGCCGCCGCGCTCGCCTCGTTCACCGACGGCTTCTTCGCGCCCGAGGTGGGCGGCTCGGCCGCGTGGTACCGGGAGTTCGTCGACTACTGGAACGGCGCCGGCGCGTGGGCCGCGCTGCCCGACGCCCAGCGCGAGGCGTTCCTCGCCGTCGGCGCCAAGGTATTCCGCGAGGTGCGCGCGCTGTGCACCGATCGCACGCCGGCCGACGCCTATCGCGACCTCGCCGCGCCGACGCTGATCCTGTCCGGCGACCGGACGACCGCCGCCGAGCAGCGCGTGTGCGAGGTGCTGGCCGCGACGATCCCCGGCGCGACCCACGTCGCCTGCCCCGGCCTCGGCCACATGGGCCTGCTCGCCCGCCCCGACGACGTCCTGCCGCGGATCGCCGCCCACGTCCGCGCCGCGTGAGCGACGTGCGACACGGCGCCGCGTCGCGCGACGGCCGCGCCGCGTGGCGCATCCGAGGCGGACCGTGACCATCCCGCCCGCCTCCGCGCAGCTCGCGCTGCGTCGCCTGCTGTGGCTCGACGCCCTCGCCGGCCTCGGCGTCGGCGCGGCGATGCTGGCGCTCACGCTCGCCGGCGTGCTCGCGCCGCTGCTCGGGCTGACCACGCGCCTGCTGCTCGTCACGGCGGCCGCCAACCTCGCCTACGGCAGCTACGCGTGCTCGCTCGCGGTGCGCGCCCGCGCCCCGCGCCGCGCCGTCGCCGCGCTGATCGCGGCGAACCTGACGTGGACCGGCGTGTGCGTCGTGCTCGCCGCCTCGGTCGCCGGCCCCGGCCGCTGGCTCGGCGCCGGCTACCTGCTGGGCGAGGGCGTGGTCGTCGGCGCGCTCGCGCTGGTCGAGCGCCGCGCGCTCGCGCGCGCCCGCCTCACGCCTTGATCGCCGGCAGCCGCATGAGCATCCGCCCGGCGGGCAGCCCCGCACGGGCGTCCTGCACACACTGACCGCACGGGAGGTCGGGGTTACCGCCCGCGCAGAGGTTGGCGCCGCACACGTCAGCGCACACGCACTGCACCAAGGCGTCGTACAGGTCCTCGCTCGTGCCCACACAGGCGGGGCGCTCGTCGCCGGTGACGACCTCGGAGCAGGTGGCGCAGGCGCTGGCGTCGGGCGGGGCCGCGTCGGGCACCTCGGCGTCGGGCACCTCGGCGTCGGGCACGGTGGCGTCGTGCTCGTGATCGTGGTCGTCGTCTCCGCCGCCGCCGCACGCCGTGACCAGCCCCAGGGATGCAAGCAATGCGAACGTGTACAGCTTCATATCGCCTCACCCCATCGCATCCGGGATGTAGGTTGCAGGACTCCTTCGCTCGCAACGCCTCACCGGCCCGATCAGCGCCGCCGCGAGCCGGACGGCCGGCCGCCGCCCTTGCCACCCGTGGCCGCCACCGCGGCGCCGCCGACGTACGCCGCGAGGTGCTGGCCGGTCAGCGTCGACCGCGCCGCGACCAGATCGGCCGGCGTGCCCTCGAACACGACGCGGCCGCCGTCGTGACCCGCGCCCGGGCCGAGGTCGATGATCCAGTCGGCGTGCGCCATCACCGCGAGGTGGTGCTCGATGACGATCACCGACTTGCCGCCGTCGACGAGGCGATCGAGCAGGCCGAGGAGCTGCCGCAGGTCGGCCAGGTGCAGCCCCGTCGTCGGCTCGTCGAGCACGTAGACGCCGCCCGGCTCGCCCATGTGGGTCGCCAGCTTGAGCCGCTGGCGCTCGCCGCCCGACAGCGTCGGCAGCGGCTGCCCGAGCCGGACGTAGCCGAGCCCGACCTCGGCGAGGTGCTGCAGGATCGCGTGCGCGGCCGGGACGTGGGTCTTGCCCGGGCCGAAGAAGCCGAGCGCGTCGTCGACGGCGAGATCGAGCACCTCGGCGATGTTCAGCTTCCCCAGCCGGTGCTCGAGCACCGACGGCTGGAACCGCTTGCCCTCGCAGTCCTCGCACGGCGAGGACACGCCCGCCATCATGCCCAGGTCGGTGTAGATGACGCCCGCGCCGTTGCACGTCGGGCACGCGCCCTCGGAGTTGGCGCTGAACAGCGCGGCCTTGACGCCGCTGGCCTTCGCGAACGCCGCGCGGATCGGCTCGAGCAGCCCGGTGTACGTCGCCGGGTTGCTCCGCCGCGAGCCGTGGATCGGCGCCTGATCGACCTCGACGACGCCGTCGCGCCCGCACACCGAGCCGTGGATCAGCGAGCTCTTGCCCGAGCCGGCGACGCCGGTCACCACGACCAGCACGCCGAGCGGGATGTCGACGTCGACGTCCCGCAGGTTGTGCGTGCACGCGCCGCGCACCTCGATCACGCCCGAGCGCGCGCGCACCGCCGGCTTGACCGACGCACGCTCGCCGAGGTGCCGGCCGGTGAGCGTCGCGCTCGCGCGCAGCCCGTCCACCGTCCCCTCGAACACCACGCGCCCGCCGGCGGCGCCGGCCCCGGGCCCGAGGTCGACGACGTGGTCGGCGATCGCGATCACCTCCGGCTTGTGCTCGACGACGAGCACCGTGTTGCCCTTGTCGCGCAGCCGCCGCAGCAGCGCGTTCATCCGCTCGATGTCGTGCGGGTGCAGCCCGATCGTCGGCTCGTCGAACACGTAGGTCACGTCGGTCAGCGACGAGCCGAGGTGGCGGATCATCTTGGTGCGCTGCGCCTCGCCCCCGGACAGGGTGCCGCTCGGCCGGTCGAGGCTGAGGTAGCCCAGCCCGATCTCGACGAACGAGTCGAGCGTGTGGCGCAGCGCGGCCACCAGCGGCGCGACCGCCGGCGCGTCGATGGATCGCGCCCACGTCGCCAGGTCGTCGAGCTGCATCGCGCACGCCTCGGCGATGTTGATCCCCGCGATCTTCGACGACCGCGCGGCGGCGTTGAGCCGCGTCCCGGCGCAGTCGGGGCAGGTCGTGAACGTCACCGCGCGGTCGACGAACGCGCGGATGTGCGGCTGCATCGCCTCCTTGTCCTTCGACAGCATCGACTTCTGCAGCTTCGGGATCAGCCCCTCGTAGGTGAGGTTGATGTTGCCGATCTTCACCTTGACCGGCTCCTTGTGCAGGAAGTCCTTCAGCTCGCGCGCGGTGTACTTGCGGATCGGCTTGTCCGGATCGAGGAACCCCGACTCGCTGAAGATCCGCACGTTCCAGCCGTCGGCGGTGTAGCCAGGGATCGTCAGCGCGCCCTGCGCGAGCGACTTGGTGTCGTCGTAGAGCTGCGCGAGGTCGATGTCGTTGACCTTCCCCATCCCCTCGCACCGCGGGCACATGCCGCCGTTGACCGTGAACGTCTTCTTCTCGGTCTTCTTGCCGCCGCCCTTGTCGACGGTGATCTGCCCGACGCCGCGGACCGACGGCACGTTGAACGAGAACGCGTTGGGCGGGCCGACGTGCGGCTTGCCGAGGCGGCTCCACAGCACGCGCAGCATCGCGTTGACGTCGGTCACGGTGCCGACGGTCGACCGCGCGTTGGCGCCCATGCGCTCCTGGTCGACGAGGATCGCGGTCGTGATCCCGTCGAGCACGTCGACGTCGGGCCGGGCGAGGGTCGGCATGAACCCCTGCACGAACGCGCTGTAGGTCTCGTTGATCATCCGCTGCGACTCGGCCGCGATCGTCGCGAACACCAGCGACGACTTGCCCGAGCCCGAGACGCCGGTGAACACCGTCAGGCGCCGCTTGGGCAGCTCGACGCTCACGTCCTGCAGGTTGTTCTCGCGCGCGCCGACGACGCGGATCCGGTCGTGGCGGTCGGCGGGGTGCGGCGGCTCGGGCGGCGGCGTGGGCATCGGCCGAGTATCTCCGGAAACGGACCGCCGGGCGCGCGCCCGGCGCTCACCCCGGCGTCGCGTACGGCGTCGGCCCCCAGTAGGCGTACAGGCCGTCGTCGGCGCGGCGCCACCCCGCGGCGACCTCGGGCATGTGCTCCCGCAGCCACCGCGCGAAGTGCGGGCGCGAGCCGTCGGCGTCGACGACGCCGTAGTCCTCGGCCAGGTCCCACGACGCGAACACGCGGCCCGCGCGCGCCGCGACGCCCGGATCCGCGGCGAGCGCGGCGACGCAGCGGCCGACGAACAGCGGCGACTCCGACGCGATGAACTCCTTGACCTTCTCGGCGGCGTCGCGCCAGGTGGCCTCGGTCACGCCGAGGTGATCGAGCATCCACTCCGAGCGCAGGAAGCCCGGCGTCACCGCCAGCGCCGTGACGTCGCGCCCGCGCAGCTCCTGCGCCAGCGCGAACGCCATGCGGATCACCGTGGTCTTGACCAGATCGTAGACGAAGTGGCCGCGGTAGTAGAAGCCATCGCCGTCGGTGATCTCGAACACCACGCCGCCGGGCCGCACCCGCGGCGCGCCGTGGTAGCTGGTGATGAGGTGGGTCTTGACCGCGCGATCGACCAGCGTCAGCGCGTCGTCGAGCCGCGTCTCCCACAGCTTCTTGCCCCACTCGACCAGGTCGTCGCCGCCCCAGATGTCGTTGACGAGGATGTCGAGCTCGCCGACCTGCTCGAACAGCCGCGCGACCTCGTCGGGGACGGTGTGGTCGACCCGCACGGCGATCCCGCGGCCGCCGCGCGCGGTGACGATCGCCGCCGTCTCGTCGATCGTCTCGGGGCGCCCCTTCAGCCCCGAGCCCGGGTGGCTGGCCGCGCTGCGGCCGGTGCAGTAGACGGTCGCGCCGGCCTCGCCCAGCGCGGTCGCGATCCCCCGGCCTGCGCCGCGCGTCGCGCCCGCGACGACGGCGACCTTCCCTGCGAGTGGCTTGCTCATCTGGCTCCTCCGCGTGCGCCGCGCCACGACGTGGGCGCGTGTCGACAGAGACGCTACCAGCGGGTCGCGGCGGCGTACACTGCGCGCGTGGGCCAGGACCCCGAGCTGCTGCGGCGCCTGCTGCGCGCCAGGGACCGGATGGACGCCGCCTCCCACGAGGCGTGGCCGGTGCGGCGCCTCGCGCGGGTCAGCGGCGTGTCCGAGGCGCACTTCGCGCGGTCGTTCAAGGAGGCGTACGGCGTGCCGCCGCACCGCTACCTGCTGACGCGACGGATCGAGCGCGCGACCGCGCTGCTGCGCGACACCGACCTGCCGATCACCGAGATCGCGCTGGCGACCGGGTGGAGCAGCCTCGGCACGTTCGGGCGCACGTTCCGCGACGTCACCGGCGACAGCCCCGGCGCGGTCCGCGAGCGGCTGCGCCGCGAGCTCGAGGGCCTCGACCGCGTGCCGCCGTGCTTCCTCGCCGCCGGCCACCGGCCGGGCCTCACGATCGCAGTTTCGGAGAAGCGGCGGCGCCGGGCCGGCGGTAGAACGGCCTCCACCAAGAAGGAGGATCCATGAGCCAGGGAGTCGAGACGGTCGGCCTCTACGTCAGAGACCAGGACGAGGCGCTCGCGTTCTACGTCGACAAGCTC
This sequence comes from Myxococcales bacterium, assembly GCA_011526095.1. Taxonomy (GTDB): domain Bacteria; phylum Myxococcota_A; class Polyangia; order Haliangiales; family Haliangiaceae; genus WYBA01. The sequence goes on from WYBA01000110.1 coordinate 11,517, forward strand.
GGGTTTCGCGTCCACACCGACGTGCGCAACGGGGACTACCGCTGGCTCACGGTCCAGCACCCCGACCAGCCGTCGTTCCAGCTCGGGCTGTTCGCGCCCGGCCCGCCGATCCACGACGCCGCGACCGCGCAGGCGCTGCGCGAGCTGCTCGCCAAGGGCGCGATGCCGCCGCTGGTCATGGTCGTCGACGACTGCCGCGCCGCGTGCGACCGGATGCGCGCGCGCGGCGTCGAGCTGACCCAGGAGCCCGTCGAGCGCTACGGCAGCGTCGACGCCGGCTTCCGCGACCCGTCGGGCAACGGGTGGAAGCTGGTCCAGGCGCGCCGCGGGTGATGAGCCCGCGGCGATCGGCGTCGGCCGATGACCTGTTCTCGGGCGGGGGCGTGTGGGGCGGCGCCACGACGGCGCTGCCGCCGCCGCGCGCCGCCGCGGCGGCGGTAGACTCTGGCGACCGCGCGATGCCCCCCGACGAACAGACCAAGCTCGCAGCCCGGGTCGAGCGCGCGGCGGAGGCCGCGCTGGCGCGCCAGGGCTACGCGAGCGCCGTGGACGTGCTGACCGGCATCGGCTGGCTCGACCTGGCGACGCTGCAGCGGTGGCAGCGCGGTGAGGTGACCTGCCTCGAGCAGGGGATCCAGACGAGGCCCGCGCGCGTCGCCGAGGCGATGCGCCTGCTCCACGCGTGGGCGACGGCGCGAGGCCTCGCGCCGAGCGAGGTGGAGTACGTCGCGAGGACGCCGGCGCGTCCGGCGCTGCGGTTCACCGCGGACGGGGGCGAGGCGACCGAGCGCGGCTACCGGACGCACTGGATGTCGCGCGAGCTCACGGCGAAGCAGCGCGAGCGGCTCGAGGCGAAGGCGAGCCGCCCGCCGGAGCTCGTCGTCATCCAGCCGCTGCAGCAGGACTGGGTGTGCCACCGGTGCGGCGGCACCGGGGCGCTCCTCATCATGGAGAGCGCCGGGCCGTCGTGCCTGCCGTGCGCGGGGCTGGGCGGGCTGGAGTTCCTGCCGGCCGGCGACGCCGCGCTCAGCCGGCGCGCCAAGGCGAAGAGCGAGGTGTTTGCGGTCGTCGTCCGGTTCAGCCGCGCGCGCAAGCGCTACGAGCGACAGGGCATGCTGGTCCAGCCCGAGGCGCTGCGCGAGGCCGAGCGCGAGCTCGCACGGGCGCCGCGGCGCGACGACTGACGGGTCGCAGGACGAGCCGCGCGGGACCTCGCGTATGCTCGCGCGGGTGGTGGACCATGTCGACCAGCTCGGATGACGAGGCGCCGCTCGCGGCGGCGGCGCGGCACGTCCGACGCCTCGCCATGCACGAGGCCAAGCACGCGCTCCGCCTGAAGGATGGCCGCGAGCTCCTCGGGTGGATCGACGACGTCGGCGACGGCGTCGTGCGGTTCATGCCCGCCCCGAGCCCGATGGACGGGGGGGACGAGCCGCTCTATCTCGAGCTCCGGCTCGACCAGATCGACCTCGCGTCGCTCGCCTACCACGACCCGGCGCGCGGCTGGGTCGAGCTCGGCCCGCCGACGCTGCCGCGGTGAGCGCCGCGAACGCGCCCGGGCGCGCGCTCACCGCGCGCGCTTCGCCGCCGTCGACCGTCCCGTCGCGGCCTTGC
>WYBA01000111.1 GCA_011526095.1 Myxococcales bacterium
AGCCGCGGCCGCGCCCGGCGCGCCCGCCGGCGCCGTGCCCCGCGCTGCCGACCGATCAGCACGACGCGCGCGGTCGGCAGGCGGACCCGACGGACGCCGACCGCGCCGCGGCGCGCGCGCTCGGCCTGTACCCGGACGCGGTCGCGACCGGGCCGTCGTCCGGCTCGGGCGAGGCGCCGCGCGCGCGCGTGCTGTCGGGCTCGCGCGAGACGGGCACGCGCGTCGCGACGCTGGCGCTGCTCGACGGGCGCGGCGGCGCGCGGTGGCGCGTCGAGGTCCCGCGCGAGCCGCTCGCGGCGATCGAGCGCGCGGCGATGAACGTCGTCGTCGGGCCGCGCGCGGCGTGCGCCACCTACTACACCGACTCGGTGGCCAGGCCGCTGCGCGCCGCGTGCTTCGCGCTCGACGACGGCCGGCGGCTGTGGGACGAGGAGCTGGCCGACGACCCGCTGTCGGCGCTGATCGTCGTCGGCGACGCGGTGCTGGTGTCGCAGTGGGGGCGGCTCGAGGCGCGCGCGCTCGACACCGGCGCCGTGCGCTGGCGGTTCGGCGAGTAGGCCGCGCTACCAGCAGGCGAGCAGGGCGGGGCGGACCGCGCCGCCGTCGTCGCCTCCGCCGCTGCCGAGCTGGCCGCGCGCGTCGCTGCCCCAGCACCACACGCAGCCGTCGTCGGTCTGCGCGCACGCGTGGTCGTCGCCGGCGGCGAGCGCGACCGCCGGGCGCGGCAGCACCACCGCGTCGGCGGGCGCGGCGCGGTCGGCGCGGTCGTCGGCCGCGCCGCCGAGCTGGCCGGCGTCGCCGCGGCCCCAGCACCGCACCGCGCCGGCGCCGTCGATCGCGCAGGTCGCCGCGTCGAGCGCCGCGACCGCGGTGACGCCGTCGAGGCCGGCGATCACCGCGGGCGTCGCGCGTCCGTCGCCGGTGCCGTCGCCGAGCTGGCCGCGGTCGTTGGCGCCGGCGCACGCGACCGTGCCGTCGCCGAGGCGCGCGCACACGTGATCGTCGCCGATCGCCAGCGCGGTCGCGCCGGCGAGCCCGGGGACCTCGACCGGCGCGTTCGGGGTGTCGTCGTCGCCGACCCCGAGCTGACCGGCGGTGTTGTCGCCCCAGCACCACACGGTCGCGCCCGCGATCGCGCACGTCGTGAGCCCGCCGGCGGCCACCGCGTCGGCGACGGGCAGCCCGTCGACGATCCGCGCCGACACCGCCTGCGGCGGGCCCGGGCGCCCGAGCTGGCGCGCCTCGTTGTCGCCCCAGCACCACACCGCGCCGTCGCGGTCGAGCGCGCACGCGTGCGCGTCGCCGACCGCGAGCTGCTCGACCCCGGTCAGCGTCGGCAGCGCCTCGGGCGCGGCCCGGCTCGCGGTCAGGCCGTCGCCGAGCTGGCCGTGATCGCCGCGGCCCCAGCACCACACCTCGCCGTCGGCGACGGCGCACGTGTGATCGTCGCCGCCGTCGACGGCGGTGACGCGCGGGATCGCGGCGACGCGCACCGGCGCGCCGGCGAGCAGCATGTCGTCGCGCCCGAGGCCGCCGACCTGGTTGTCGCCCCAGCACCACAGGCCGCCGTCCATCGCGCGCGCGCACGCGTGATCGCTGCCGGCGCCGAGCCCGGCGATCGCGCCGGTCTGGTCGCCGACGCACGCGGCCGCGACCGCCGGCGCGCTCGCCTCGCCGTAGCGCCGGCCGCCGTGGCAGCTGTCGTCGGCGAACGAGCACGCGCCGTCGGCCTCGCACCGCCCGCCCTCGCCGCACGACTCGTCGCGGTCGCACTCGAACGGCGCGACCTCGACGCACGCCGCGGCGCCCGCCGCGAGCGCCACGAGCGCGGCCAGCGCCAGCGCGCGCATCAGAACCGCCCTCCGAGCGCGACGCCCAGGCCCGGCCCCGGGCCGACGGAGACGCCGCGCGGCTCGGGCCGCTCTGCCTCGCCGGTGCCGTCGTGCCGTCCGTCGTGGCGCCCGTCGTGCCGGAGGATCCGCCACACCGCGGCGCCGCCGACGAGCGCGCCGGCGCCGATCGTCGCCCACCCCAGCGTCTGGCGCGACGCGGCCTGGTCGCGCAGCGCCTCGTGCTCGGGGTAGGTCGGCGCGGCCGCGGCGTCGTCGGCGGTCGCGCCGGCGCTGGCGAGCAGGCCGAGGCCGCCGGCGATCAGCACGACGCCGCCGCCGACGAGCGCGTCGGTGACGACGTCGCGGTACCACGGCCGGTGCGGCGCGGTGACGACGACGGTGCGCGTGATCACCCGCGGCGCGGCCGGCGCGGGCGCCGCGGCCGGTGGCGTCGCCTCCGCGGTCGCGTGCGCACCGAGCGCCTGCTCGCAGCGGTCGCGCTGGTCGCGCGCCGCCGTGGCCTGCTCCTCGGGCGGCGAGGCGGCGAGGAACCGCTCGTAGAGGAGGATCGCCGCGGCGCAGTCGCCGCGCCGGCGCTCGGCCTGCGCCATCGCGAACAGGAACGCGGGGCGCGGGTCGAGCGCGTGGCCGCGCTCGAACGCGGCGACCGCGCCGGCGAAGTCGCCGGCCTCGTAGCGCTCGAGGCCGAGGCGCAGCCACTCGTCGGCGGTGGTCGGCTCGACGAAGGTCGGCGTGTCGTCGCGCGACTCGGGCGGCGCGAGGCGATCGGGGCCGGCGAGCGCGACGCTCGGGATCGCGAGGGCGGCGAGCAGCGCCGCCAGCCGGTGTGGGTACGTCGACATCATGCGCGATCGGCTCCTCACATCGGGGGCAGCGCCGAGTCGGGGTTCCACCCGGCGCCCCTGGGCTTCGCCGCCGGGCGGGTGCCGGCGCTTGACCGTGGCGGCGTGGCGCGCGTCCGCGTCCTGGACTTGGCCTTGGCCTTGGCCTTGGTCTTGGTCTTGGTCTTGGTCTTCGAGCTGGACGGTGGCTGCGAGGCTGCTGGCTCGTTCGTCGTCGCGGCGGCGGCCGTCTCCGTTGCCGTCCCCGTCTCCGTGGCCGTCTCCGTGGCCGTCGCCGTCGCCGTCTCCGTGGCCGTCTCCGTGGCCGTCTCCGTGGCCGTCTCCGTGGCCGTCTCCGTCTCCGTCTCCGTCTCCGTCTCCGTCGCCGTCTCCGTGGCCGTCTCCGTCTCCGCCCCCGGCGGCGCGACGGCAGGCTCGGCGCGCGCGGGCTCGACCGCCGCCGCGGGGGGGGCACCCGCCGGCGCGCTCGGCGGCGCGGGCCGCGTCATCATCACGACGACCGCCGCGACGACCGCCGAGATCGACGCGGCGACGCCGGCGGCGATCGCGACGTGCCATCGCCGCTGGCGCGCGAGCGTCGCCGCGTCGACCAGCGACACCGCGGACGCCGGCGCGGGCGCCCCGGCAGCGTCGCGCTCGATCGAGATCGACAGCTCGTCGTCGTCGCCGGGGCCGCGCTCGTGGCGCGCCTGGCGCAGCTCCGGGCTCGGCGGCGGCGTGCCGTCGGCGCGGAACATCCACGTCCCGATCGCGCCGCCGGGGAGCGCGAGGTCGTCGACCGGCGCGGTCGGCGCGCGCTGCGGCAGCGCGTCGAGCGGGATCGCCACCGGCACCGAGCGCTCCGTCGGCGCCGGCAGCGGCAGCGCGCGCTCGCTCGGCGGCTCGCTCGACCGCGGCGCGCGGGGCATCGGGCCGGCCGGCGCCGCCACCGTCGCCGACAGCGCCGGCGGGTCCGCGGCGTGGTCCGGGAACAGCTCGCGCATGAAGTACCCGAGCTGCGCGGTCGACACCGCGAGCCCCCGCGCGCGCACGAACTGTTCGAGGTCGAGCAGCAGCGCCTCGGCCGAGGCGTAGCGCTCGGCCCGATCGCGGCGCAGCGCGCGCATGACGATCGCCTCGAGCTCGGGCGGGTAGCCGGGGCGGCGCCGCGACGGCGGCGGCGCGTCGTGGTCGACGATCTGGCGCAGCGCCGCGTACTCGTTCTCGACCGGGAACAGCCGCAGCCCGGTGGTGATCTCGTAGAGCATGACGCCGAGCGAGAACACGTCGCTGCGCCGGTCGAGCTCGAGCCCCATGCACTGCTCGGGCGACATGTACGAGATCTTGCCCTTGAGCGTGCCCGCGCGCGTCTCGGTCTGGCGGCGCTGCGCCTTGGCGATCCCGAAGTCGATCACCTTGACGCAGCCGTCGTAGGCGACGAGCACGTTCGACGGCGAGACGTCGCGGTGGACGATGCCGAGCGGGCGCCCGTCGGGGCCGCACTTCTCGTGCGCGGCGTGCAGCCCGGCGCACGCGCCGAGGACGATCGCCAGCGCGTGCTCGAGCGGCAGCGTGCGACCGGCCTTGATCAGCGTCTGCATGATCGTGCGGACGTCCTCGCCCGCGACGAACTCCATCGTGAAGAACAGGCCGTCGTCGCACCGCCCGATGTCGTAGACCTGCGCGACGTTGGCGTGGTGGATCGTCGCCGACAGGCGGGCCTCGTCGAGGAACATCGCGACGAAGTCGTCGTTGGCCGCGTGCTGCGGGAGGATCCGCTTGAGCGCGACGAGCTTCTCGAAGCCCTCGATGCCGGTGGCGCGCGCGAGGTAGAGCTCCGCCATCCCGCCGACGGCGAGCCGGCGCAGCAGCTCGTAACGACCGAACCGCGTGCCCGCGGGCAGCGTCTCGATCGTCTCGCGGCGCGCGCGGGGCGCGGGCGACGCTGGCGCTGGCGTCGGCGTCTTCGTCGGGATCCGGGGCGGCTGGGGCTTGGGGGTCGCGTGCACGGCGGCGGCTCTCCAAGCGAGGCGGCGTCAGGTGCCGACGCCTCGCGATGCTGCCTCTCTTTGTGCGCCGCCCGACGGAGATGATCAACGGGGGTCGCCGTTCGCAGCGCACCTCACGAAAATCGAGGTGTGTCGAACGCTGTGATCGTGACGCCCCGGTGTCCGGCGTCCGGACGCGAGGTGCGACCTCCGTTCACGTGACGTTGGTGGGTCACTCGGGCGGCAGCTCGCCGCGCCGGCGCCCGAGCAGCGCGAAGTCCGCCGCCCACCGCCCGGGCCCGGCCAGCAGCACCGTCAGCGACACGCTGGCGTGCATCGCGGCGAGCTCCCACGACGGCTTGCCGACGAACGGATCGCCGCGCGAGATGTGCGTGTACATCGCCACCGCCATCGTCGACAGGATCCCCAGGCAGCACAGCGGCGTCAGCAGGCCCAGCGCGAGGCCGATCCCTCCGCCGAACTCGGACACCGCCGCGAGCGCCTGCAGCGGCGCGATCGCCGGCGACGCGGCGCCGTCCATCCAGTGGAACGGATCCTGGATCTTCTTCCAGCCGTGGAGCGCCATCGCCGTGCCGGCGAGCAGGCGCAGCGCGAGCAGGCCGAGCGCGGGCCGGCCGGTGACGAACGCGGGGTAGAACAGCCGCAGCACCGCGCGACCATGGCACGAGCCGCGCGCGCGGCATGTGGCGCGGTGTCGGATTCCGGCGCCGGCGTCGGCCGGATCATGGACGGCCCGGGCGGGACGTGCGAGAAGTGCTGGCCAAGGAGATCCAGGTGAGCCGACCCGCCCGCGCGACCCACCCCGTCACGATCACCCTCGCCGGCGCCGCGGCCGTCCTCGCCGCGGTGGCGCTGGCCGGCTGCACCAAGGACAACGCCGCGTACTGCTGCACCTCGGCCGAGTCCTGCGCCGCGGCGGGGGGCGGCGGCGCGCTGACGCCGTGCACCGACCCCGCGCGGCCGTACTGCGACGACACCGGCGAGTACGGGCCAGCGCGGACGTGCATCGCGGACCCCGAGGCGACCGCGTGCAGCGGCCCGCAGGAGTGCACCTCGGCCCGCCCGTTCTGCGTCGACTCGGTGTGCGTCGAGTGCGAGGACGGCGCGGACTGCGACGCCGAGGCGCCGGTGTGCGGCGAGGCGACGCACCTGTGCGAGGGGTGCGGCGACGACGGCGACTGCGCCGGGCGAGCCGGCACCGAGCGGTGCGACACCGGCAGCGGCGCGTGCGTCGCGTGCCTCGACGCCTCCGACTGCGACGCGGCCGCGCCGGTGTGCGACGAGCAGGATCGCACCTGCCGCGGCTGTGCCGCCGACGAGGAGTGCGCGTCGCAGGTCTGCAACACCGAGTCCGGCGCGTGCGTCGCCGAGGCCGAGGTGATCTACCTGTCCCCGTCGGGGCAGGGCAGCGGCACCTGCACGGCGGCGGCGCCGTGCAACACGTTCGCGCTCGGCCTCGCGCAGGTCGGCGGCGCGCGCGCGACGATCAAGGCCGTGCCCGGCACCTACAGCGGGCCGATCGACGTCGACGGCCTCGACGTGACGATCCTGGCGCGTGGCGCGACCGCGCAGCCGTCGGGCACCGGCTCGGTCGTCACGATCCGCGGCGGCGCCGACGCGACGATCGACGGGCTGACGGTGACCGGCACGCTCGGCACCGGCACGACGGTCGCGCTGAGCTGCAACGCCGCGACGCTGCGGCTGCGCCGCTCGACCGTGATCGCCAACAACGGCGGCGGCGGCGTGCTGATCGACGGCTGCGAGTTCTCGCTCGTCAACAACGTCATCGCGGTCAACGGCAGCGGCAACAGCCTGTTCGGCGGGCTCAAGATCACCAACATCGCCACCCCGGGCCTGCACGAGCTGCAGTTCAACACGATCACCGACAACGCCGGCCTCACCAACGCGATCACCGGCGTCGAGTGCGCCTCGATCCTCACGCCGCTGGCGTTCGCCAACAACATCGTCTACGCCAACCCGGTCACCGGCACCGGAACCCAGGTCGGCGGCGACGCCGACTGCACCTGGACCTACTCCGACATCGGCCCGCAGCCGGTCACCGGCGAGGGCAACGTCAACGAGCCGCCGCTGTTCGTCGACGTCGCCACCCGCGACTTCCACCTCCAGCCGACCTCGCCCGTCCGCGACCTCGCCGACGAGGACGCCACCGTGACGATCGACATCGACGGCGACGCCCGCCCCCAGGGCGCCCGCGCCGACATGGGCGCGGACGAGATCGTGGACTGAGCTCGCGCCGTCGGCCGCGGCGCGGGGCGACGACCACGGCGACCGCGTGCAGGGGCGGTGGTAGCATCACCGCAGGGGGACCGACGGATGACGCACCTCGCTCGTTCCAGGCGATGGCCGCACGTGGTCGCGACCGTGCTCGCGGTCGCGATGATCTCGCCGCCGGCCGCGCGCTCCGACGTCGGCGCCGCGGAGCCGCCGCCGATCGTCTACGCCGTCGAGCTGCTCGGCCCCGGGCGCACGACGTCCGAGGTGGGGACCGCGAACCTCGCCACGGGCACGTTCGACGCGCTGCACACGATCGCGCTGACGTACGGGGTGGAGCTCGCCGTCGACGCGGCGACCCGGCGGTACGCGATCTCGGCGCTCCTGTCCGACGGGAAGTCCGCGCCGGAGCTCGACGGCCACACGGCGCGGGTGAAGGACGACACGAGCATCTTCTACCTCGGCACGATCGGCGCCGGCGTCACCGCGGCGTTCGCGGGCGACAAGACGTGCGTGGCCGGCAAGTGCTTCGAGATGGTGAGCGAGTTCACGCACGGCGGGGCCACGCTGGTGACGTCGCGCGTCACCGCCGCGGCGACGGGGCTGCGCGGCTATCGCGTGAGCGCCTCGCCGTTCGGGTGGGCGCTGCTCGATCGCCGCAAGAAGGGCGTCGGCTTCCCGAGCATCTCCCCCGACGGCAAGCGCGTCGCCTACCAGTCCCGCGACGGCTATCACGTCGAGGCGTTGCCGGCGCCGCCGAAGGGCAAGCAGCGCAAGCCCAGGGCCGTCAAGGCGAGCAAGGCAGTCGCGCCGATCACCCTGTCGCACGACGATCCGCTGTGGTTGACCGAGCAGGAGATCATCTACGCCGGGCGCGACGAGGCCGGGACGGTCCACCTCGAGGTCCTGGACCTCGCGACCAAGGCCACGCGCCGGGTGTTCACGATGCCGAAGGGGGCGCCGGACTGGGGCACGGCCCAGGCGTACAGCGCCGCTCGACGCACGTTCGTGTTCCACACCAAGGCGATGCTGGACGACGCGCCGGGCGAGCTGTGGGCGGTCACGCTCGACGACGGCAAGGCGACCAAGCTGCTCGACGAGGCGCTGTACGTCTTCGACGTCGACCCGTCCGGGCGATGGGTGCTCGTCGGCGTGCCCGTCGCACGCAAGGGCACCGAGGGGTGGAGGCCGTCGTTCGCGTTCGCGGCCTACGATCTCGAGGCGCGCAAGCTGGCCGCCGTCGCGCCGCTGTCGGCGCGCGACGGCTACGTCGACTACGTCCACCCGCAGGCGTTCTTCTACGAGCCCGCGCCCGCCGCGCAGGACTGACGCCGCTACTGGACGTTGAACGTCCCGGTCATGCCGGGGTGTGCGTCGCAGCGGAACGGATAGGAGCCCGTCGCGGTGAACTGGAAGCAGACGATGTTGTCGTGCCCCGGCGTACCGCTGCTGAACGTCTTGTCGGCAGGTGCGTCGGGCGGCGACGCGACGTTGTGGTTCGCGGTCGTGACCGGCGTGAAGCGGACGTACCCGTTGACCGGCACGTTCAGCGTGCCCGCTGGGCTGAACGCGAAGCCGTTGGTCGTGAGCTCGACCGGGTTCGTCGCGCTGCCGCAGTCGACGACCTGGACGCTGGACACCGCCGCGTCCGGCGCGGGCGCGGCGTCGGGCGCGGTCGGGTCGGCGTCGGGCGCGCCGGGGTCGGCGTCGATCGCGGCGGCGTCGGGCGTCGCCGCCGCGTCGAAGTGATCGTGGTCGTCATCGTGGCCGTCGTCGCCGCAGGCGGCGAGGGCGGTGGCGGCGGTGAGCGCGAGCAGGGCGGCGCGGACCATCACGGCTCCACGACGACGCTGCCGGTGAAGCCGTGCGGCGTGCAGAAGAAGTCGTACGTGCCCGCGGTGTTGAACCGGTAGCAGCCCTCGCCCGCGATCGGGACGTCGATGGCGTTGCCGTCGCCGGCGACGTCGTGGCCCGAGGTCGGCGAGAACCGGACCGACTCGCCGACGTTGATCGTCACCGACATCGGCGAGTACGCGAACCCGGACGTCGTGATGATCTCGGCGACGGTCGTGGTGTCGCAGTCGACCTCGACGAGGTCGGCGTTGACGTCGGCGTCGGGCTGCGGATCGTCATCGGCCGGCGGGTCGTCGCCGCCGCACGCGGCGAGCGCCGCGGTCATCGTGAGCAGGAACAGGGAGCAGGCGAAGCGCTTCATGGGGCCTCCGTGGTCAGTCCGGCGATGCTAACCGCGGGCCACGCCGGATCCCAGCATTCCGGCCCACCGGGCCACGCACCGCTCCGCCGGACTGTGGCCGGGGCCACCGGCCGGCCAGGCCTGGAACCGTCGCCGTGCCATGCGCGGACGGCCCGAGGTCCCGGCGCTCGCCACCGGCGTCGGCCTGCGGCCCACGATCACCGCGCGCGACGTGCGCGTCGAGGCCAGGGGCAAGCGGCGCGAGCGCCGCCGGGATCGGATGACGCCGTTCACCGGCGGCCCGCTGCCGTGGTGACCGCGGGCAGGGCCCGCGCTACTTGTCGGCGGGCGGGGCGCCCGCCGCGTGCTCGTGCTCGGCCTCGGCCAGCTTGCCCTCGAGCTCGGCGATCCGCTCGGCGAGGTTCTTGATGTCCTTCTGGAGCCCGGCGAACGGCGAGATCGTCTCGACCGCGTGGCGGATCCGGCCGTCGACGCGCTTCTGCCAGTCGTCGAGCGCCTTCTGGCTCTGCTGGACCCAGTCGCGGACCTGGCGCAGCGCGACCAGCTCCTCGCGCTTGCGCGGGATCCCGCCGTAGGTGCCGTCCTCGTCGGGCGCGGCGACGGCGTCCTCGTCCAGATCATCGGGATCCGGCGGCGGCGCGTCGTCGTCGAGGCCGTGCTCGCCCGCCGCGCCCGACGCCTCGGCGACGTCGCTCTCGCTGTCGGGGCGGCCCTCGCCGTGCTCGCCCTTGAACGGCAGGATGCTGGTCACTCGGCGCTGGGCCTCCGCGAACCACTCCCCGCCGTTCTGGATGATGTTCCGCATCGCGGTGAGGGGGAGGAAGCTGCGCTGCTTCTTCTCCTCCTCGAAGATGATCTGCGCGAGCGTGACGGAGGTGAGGTCTTCCTTCGTCTTGTTGTCGACGATCCTGACCTCGTCACCGGCCCGGATCATCTCGGAGATCTGGTCGAGCGTGACGTACCGGGAGTGCTGCGTGTCGTACAGCTTCCGGTTCGCGTATCGCTTGATGATCCGTGGCTCGGTCATGGCTCGAAAGCCCCCTTGGATCCTGGGTATCACGCGGCACGGCGCCGCGGCAACCCAACGGGCCGGCGTGGCATGCTCGACGCGTGGACGCGCGCGCACTGGTCCGCCGTCTGAAGGCGATTCGCGAGGTCGAGCTGCGCCGCATCCACCTCGCCGGCGTGCTGGAACAGACCGATCCACCCACCTCGGTGGAGGTCATCGACGAGCTGATCGTCCTGGCGGCGCGCACCGACGACGCCGACGTCCAGGCGGCGGTCGAGTGCGTGACCCAGGCGGTGTCCGTTCCCCACCTGTCGTACCCCGCGCGCCAGGCGATCTACGCGGCGGCGCGGCAGGCGGGGCGCGACGCCGTCGCCCGGCTGTTCCTGGAGGTCTCGCCGCCCACCGTCGGGGATCGCGAGCTCGAGCGCGCGCTCGAGCCGGAGCGCCCGCTGCGGCCGCGCGGGCGGGCGCTGACCCTGGGCGAGCGCAAGGCGCTGGCGCGGTCGTCGCGCCGTGACTTCCTGGTCCCGCTGCTGCGCGATCCCCACCCCGACGTGGTCACGATCCTCCTCGACAACCCGCACCTGACCGAGGCGGACGTGGTCACCGTCGCCGCGCTGCGCCCGGCGGTGCCCGACGCGCTGGTGCGCGTCGCGTCTCACGCGCGGTGGTCGATCCGCTACGCGGTCAAGCGCGCGGTGGTGCTCAACCCGTACACGCCGGCGCACGTCGCGATCCGGATCGCGACCACGCTGCGCCAGCGCGATCTGGCCGCCATCGCCGCCGACACCCACCTGCCGCTGCCGCTGCGCATGCACGCGGCCGAGCTGCTGGCCGCGGCGCGCCGGAGGTGATCGAGGCGCCTGAGGCGCCTCAGGCGTCTCAGGCGTCTCAGGCGTCTCAGGCGTCTCAGGCTTCCTTCTTCGCGGCCTTGCGCCGCGACGCCACGACCTCGGCGTCCTCGACGTCGCTGTCGCCGTCGCCGAGCTCGCGCGCCTTGCCGCCCTCGATCTCCTTCTTCTTGGAGACCTCGATCTCGTCCTCGGACTTGGTGGCGCGCTTGAAGTTGCGGATGCTGCGGCCGAGCGAGTCCCCGATCGCCGGGAGCTTCCCGGCGCCGAAGATGAGCAGCACGATGAGCAGGATGATGATGAGCTCGCCCATTCCGGGCATTGGGGACTCCGTGAGGTTCGAGGCGGACCTTACCACCGATCGGGGGACGTCCAAACAGCCGGATCTGCGACGGAATCGCGCAGGGCGCGCGAAAACTGGTCCGTCCGGCGGGGTTTGCCTATGTTCGGGACGATGCGGAGGCTCGCTCGGCTCCTGGTCCTGGCCCTGATCCTCGCGCCGGCGGTGGCGTCGGCGGACGCGCCGACGGAGCGCGGCCGCGACCGAACCGTCGGCGTGCAGGCCGATCCGCCGTCCCCGCGGGTCCAGCGCCCGCCGCTCGACCAGCACGCCGACGGGCGCCGCGCGGTGCGCGGCTGTCCGATCGACCAGGACTGCCGGCCCGGCCACGAGCGGCTGCGCGACTTCGAGCTGGAGGCGTTCCCGCCGCCGGGCGGCGATCCGTGGATCACGACCGACGCGGCGGCGGGCACGGCGCGGATCGTCGAGCCGGCGCCGCGCGCCGCCGAGGTGAAGCGGCCCAGCGAGCTGCGCCCCGACCTGCCGTGGCTCGACGACCTCGAGCTGCCGGACTTGCCGGTGACGTGGGACGCGCGGGTGATCGACTACCTGGTGTTCTACAAGGACGACAAGCGCGGCCGGAACATCATGCGCGGCTGGCTCGAGGCGCAGGGCCAGTACAAGGACATGATCGTCGAGCACCTGCGGGCGGCGGGGCTGCCCGAGGACCTGCTCTACGTCTCGATGATCGAGTCGTCGTACGACCCGTACACGTACTCGCGCGCCGGCGCGAGCGGGCTGTGGCAGTTCATGCCCGAGGGCGGGAAGATCTACGGGCTCGCGCAGAGCCGGTGGGTCGACGAGCGCAACGATCCGATCAAGGCGACGGTCGCGGTGCTCGACTACTTCCACGACCTGCACCAGCGGTTCGGCGACTGGCACCTCGCGCTCGCCGCGTTCAACGCCGGCTACGGCGCGGTGATCCGGTCGATCGCCCGCTACAACACCAACGACTTCTGGCAGCTGCTCGAGTACGAGAACGGGCTGCCGTGGGAGTCGTCGATCTACGTGCCCAAGGCGCTCGCGGCGGCGATCGTCGGCCACAACCGCGAGGTGTTCGGGTTCGCCGACGTCAAGGCCGAGGCGGCCGAGGCGTGGGACGACGTCGAGGTCCCCACCTCGGTCGCGCTCGGCGTGATCGCGAAGGCCGCCGGGTGCACCGCGGCGGACCTCAAGCGGCTCAACCCGCACCTGCTGCGCGGGCGCACGCCGCCGGGGCAGAAGTACGTCGTGCGCGTGCCGGCGGGCGGCGGCGAGAAGTTCGCGCGCACGTTCCCGCAGCTGCGCGGCGACTGGGACAAGTACGACGCCTACGTGATGGCGCACGGCGAGCGGTTCGAGGACGTCGCGACCCAGTTCGGGATCAGCAAGCGCAAGCTGATGGCGCTCAACGAGCTCGAGCACGAGTCCGAGGTCGCGGGCGGCACGATGCTGGTCGTGCCGCGGGTCAGCGACGCCGAGCGCAAGGCCAACCTGGCGCGGGCGCGCGAGGATCTGTACGCCTCGGGCGTCGACCAGAAGAAGGGCGAGCCGCTGATCGTGCCGGTGCCCGACAAGGACGCGCACGTCGAGGGCAAGCGGCGCGTGTTCTACCGCGTCGTCACCGGCGACGAGCTCGACGACATCGCGCTCGCGCTCGACGTCAAGCAGAAGGACCTGGCGCGGTGGAACGGCGTCGAGGCCGGCGCGAAGCTGCACCCGCGGATGATCCTGCAGGCGTGGGTCGCGCCCGACTACGACCCCGACGCGGCGCACGTCGCGCTGCTCGACGAGACGCGGATCCTGGTGGTCACGCGCGGCAGCGAGGAGCACCTCGAGCTGGCGGAGGCGCGGGTCGGCCGCGAGCGGTTCGAGTACGTGGCGAAGAAGCGCGAGTCGTACGCCGACATCGCGAAGAAGTACGGGCTGACGGATCGCGACCTGGCGCGGATCAACCGCAAGTCGCACAAGACGGTGGTGGAGAAGGGCGAGACGGTGATCGTCTATCGCGTCGTCGACAAGGACCGCTCGGAGCGGGCGAAGGAGCAGTGGAAGAAGACGCCGAAGTCGGAGCGCGACGGCAAGCGGAAGGCGGAGAAGACGGAGAAGGCGGAGAAGTCGGAGAAGAAGGCCGAGCCGAAGGCGGAGAAGGCGGAGAAGGCGGAGAAGGCGGAGAAGGCGGAGAAGTCGGAGAAGAAGGCCGAGCCGAAGGCAGAGAAGTCGGAGAAGAAGGCCGAGCCGAAGGCGGAGAAGGCGGAGAAGAAGCCCGAGAAGCAGCCGGAGCCGAAGGCGGCGAAGGATCGGACCGCGAAGGCCGAGTCGGGCACGGGCACGGGCACGGGCACGGAGACGGAGACGGAGACGGAGACGGAGACGGAGACGGAGACGGAGACGGAGACGGAGACGGACAGCGCGCACGGGCCGGTCGCCTCGCCGGACGACGTATGAGCGACGACGACGTCCGCGCGGCGATGCAGCAGGCCTACGCGCTCGATCGCGCCGGCGACGAACGCGGCGCGATCGTCCACTACGACCGCGCCTTCCGCCTCGGCGTCCCCGACGCGGAGCGCAAGCGGTTCCTCGTCGGCTACGGCTCGACGCTGCGCAACGTCGGGCGCGTCGACGAGGCGGTCGCGGTGCTCGCCGAGGCCGTCCGCTCCTACCCCGACTACCCCGCGCTGCAGGCGTTCCTCGCCCTGGCGCTGTCGGCGGCGGGGCAGCCGCACGCGGCCCTCGCCACGATGCTCGGCGTCGTGCTCGACCTGTCGCACGCCGGCCAGCTCGACGGCTACGACCGCGCGCTCGCCGAGTACCACGACGAGTTGCTGGCCAAGGTCGTCGCGCCCCCTCAGTAGCCCGCGCAGTCCAGCGCACGCGGCCTGATCTCACCCCTGTGGGATGGGGCGGCGGATTACGCAACCCGTGCGGCGTGACCTCCGGGTCGCGCAAGTCCTTCGCGTTCCGGTCCCGTCGCGCGTGCGTCGTCGCCGCGCCGATGTGGCACGGCGCTCGCTACCACCCGGGAGCATGAGGCTGTCGCAGATCATGAGCGCGGACGTCTTCACGACGTCCCCGGAGACGCCTCTGACCGAAGCCCTCGACGAGATGCACGCCCGCCACGTCCACCATCTGGTCGTGGTGTCGGCGTGCCACGTGGTCGGCGTGCTGTCCCAGCGCGACCGCGCCATGGCGCACACCGGCGCCACGGTCCGCGACGCGATGCAGGCAGACGTGATCAGCGCGACCGTCGACACGACCGTCCAGCAGGCCGCGAACCTGATGCGCGGGCGCTCGATCGGCTGCCTGCCGGTGTTCGACGGCGACGAGCTGGTCGGGATCGTGACGACGACCGACCTGCTCGAGCTGCTCGGCCGCGGCGCCGAGCGCGCCGCCGCGGCCGAGCGCAGGGTCGCGGGCCGCCGGCTCGGGCCTTGACGCGGTCAGCGCGGCTGGCAACAAGCCGGGACGGCGCGGCGGATCGCCGCGAGCGTCTGGTCCAGCTTCACGACGAAGTCGTCGCTGGTGTTGATGACCAGGCGATCGGGGTGGTCCGCCCACACGTCGAGCAGCCGCGCGTCGATCGCCGCGGCCTCGGCGGCCGACTCGGTGCGCATCGGATTCGACTGGTTGTAGCCGCGGTGGGCGGCGGGCGTGCGGAGGTGGAGCACGGTGTCGTAGCGCGCCAGCTCCCGGGCATGGGTCGTGCCGACGTCCGCCCAGAACGACGTCTCGGGGCGGCTCCAGTACGCCAGCCCGTCGACGGTGCCGCGATCGCACAGGATCACCGCGGCGTCGCCCTCCTCGAGCACCATGCGCTCGAGCTCGACCTGGACGCGGTAGATCGCCCGCTGCGCGGCCTCCCGCGCGGCGGGCGTGGGTCGACGTGGGAACCCGCCCCGGAACACGATGCTGGCGGCCTCGGGCAGCACCACGACATGACGACAGAAGTGCTGCTGGACGACCTCGAGCACGGCGGTCTTGCCGGCGCCTGGGCCCCCGGTCAGGACGATGCGACGTGGTGAACCGTGCGCGACGCAAGAACAGAGCGGGTGCACGCCCACAGGTGTAGCAAGGCGAGGGCCACCACCGTCACGGCTGCGGGTGGTGCACGGCCGCGAGCCCGTTCGATGGCACGACCACGTCCCAGCCGAACGCCTCCTGCAGCCGGCGGCGCATCGCGTCCGCCGCCGACGGCTCGCCGTGGGTGACGTAGACCCGGCGCGGCGAGATGCCGCTGGCGCGGAGCCAGGCGATCATCTCCGCGTGATCGACGTGGGCCGACAGGCCCTCGAGCTGCGCGATCCGCGCGCGCACCGGGACGTACTGGCCGTGCAGCTTGAGCTCGTCGGCGCCGTCGAGCAGCGACCGGCCGCGCGTGCCGGCGACCTGGTGGCCGACGAGCAGCACGGTCGAGCGCGGGTCGGGCAGGAACCGCGCGAGGTGGTGGAGCACGCGCCCGCCGGTCGCCATGCCGCTGGCCGAGATCACGATCATCGGGTCGGTGCTGCGATCGATCGCGCGCGAGTCGTCGGGCGTGTGCGAGTAGCGCGCGATCTGGCCGAGCGCGCGGCAGGCGTCCTCGTCGAGCCGGTGGGCGTCGCGGTGGCGCAGGTACAGCTCGGTGGCGTCGATCGCCATCGGGCTGTCGAGGTAGATCGGCACGGCGGGCAGCCGGCCGGCCGCGCGCAGCCGCGCCAGCAGGTGCAAGAGGTGCTGGGCGCGCCCGACCGCGAACGCCGGCACGATCAGCGCGCCGCCGCGCGCGACCGTGTCGGCGACGATCGTCGCGAGCTGGTCGGCGACGTCGTCGGCCGGGTGGCGGCGGTCACCGTAGGTCGACTCGACGATCAGCACGTCGCACGGCGGCATCGGCTCGGGCGCCTTCATCACCGGGTCGTGCGGCCGCCCGACGTCGCCGGAGAACCCGAACGTCACGCCGCCGATCGCGAGCTGGGCGCACGCGGCGCCGACGATGTGGCCGGCGCGCGTGAGGCGCGCGGTGACGCCGGGCGCCGGCTCGAACGGCTGGTCGAACGCCACCGGCACGAGCCGGTCGAGCGCGCGCACCGCGTCGTCGCGCGTGTACAGCGGCAGCGCCGGCTTGTGGCGGGCGTAGCCGTACTTGTTGGCGTGCCGCGCCTCCTCCTCCTGCAGGAACCCGGCGTCGGGCAGCAGGATCGCGAGCAGGTCGGCGGTGCCCTGCGTGCAGTACACCTTGCCGGTGAACCCGTCGTTGCACAGCCGCGGCAGATAGCCGCTGTGGTCGATGTGCGCGTGGGTCAGCACGACCGCGTCGACCCGCTCGGGGGCGAACGACGGGGGCTTCCAGTTGCGCTCGCGAAGGGCCTTCACGCCCTGGAACAGGCCGCAGTCGACGAGCACGGCGCGCTCGTCGTGCTCCAGCAGATAGCGCGAGCCCGTCACGGTACTGACGGCGCCATGGAACGACAGGGTGGGCACTGGGCGCATGTTGACCCGGAAGCCCTGGCAAGACTTGTTCCGCGGCACGAAAGCTGCGAAGCACGCCAGAGGTGATGTTCGTCCGCCCGCTCGACCAGGTCACGCTCGCCGACGTCGCGGCGGTCGGGGCCAAGTGCGCCACGCTGGGCGAGCTGATCGCGGCGCGCGCGGTGCTCGGCGCGGCGGTGCCGGGCGGGTTCGCCGTGACGACGGAGGCGTACCGGCGACACCTCGTCGACCACGGGCTGGTCGCGCCGCTCGCCGCCGCGCTCGCCGGCCTCGACCCGGACGACCTCGACGACCTCGCCCGGCGCGCGGCGTCCGCCCGCGCCCTGATCGAGCGGGCGCCGGTCGCGCCCGCGCTCGCGGCCGAGCTCGCCGCGGCGGTCGCGGCGCACCACGGCGACGCCGCGGTCGCGGTGCGGTCGAGCGCGACGGTCGAGGACCTGGCCGCGGCGAGCGCCGCGGGGCAGCAGACGTCGTTCCTCCACGTCCGCGGCGCGTCCGCCGTGGTCGACGCGGTCCGGCGGTGCTGGGCCAGCGCGTTCACCGCGCGCGCGATCGCCTACCGCCGCGCCCACGGCCTGCCCGACGAGGCGGTCGCGGTCGGCGTCTTGGTGCAGGCGATGGTCGCCGCCGATCGCGGCGCCGCCGGCGTCGCGTTCTCGCTCGATCCCGAGACCGGCTTCCCCGACGTCGTGCTGGTGTCGTCGGCGTGGGGGCTGGGCGACGCGGTGGTCGGCGGGCGGGTGCGCCCCGACGAGCTCTACGTCCACAAGCCGACCGGCGCGGTGGTGTGGCGGCGGGTCGGGGCCAAGGAGGTGCGGTGCGTCGAGGCGCGCGGCGGTGGGCTGCGCGACGAGCCGGTCTCGCTCGAGGACCGGCGGCGGCCGTCGCTGCCCGACGACGCGGCGCGGACGCTGGCGGGCTGGACGACCGCGATCGAGGCGCACCTGTCGGCCCGCGCCGGCGCGCCGACCCCGGTCGAGGTCGAGTGGGCGCGCGACGCGGGCGGCGCGCTCCACGTCGTGCAGGCGCGCCCCGCCACCGGGCGCGCGGCGCGCGCGCCGGCGCTGCGCCTCGACCGGCTGCTCGGCCACGCCGCGGCGATCGCCCACGGCACCTCGGTCGGCGCGGGCATCGGGATCGGGCGCGCGCGCGTCGTGACGTCGTCGGCGCAGCTCGACCAGGTCGAGCGCGGCGACGTCGTGGTGACGACGCTCGCCGACCCGGACTGGACGCCGGTGCTGCGCCGGGTCGCGGCGATCGTCGCCGAGCGCGGCGGGCGCACCTCGCACGCCGCCGTCGTCGCGCGCGAGCTCGACGTGCCCGCGGTGGTCGGGGTCGAGGGCGCGCTGCGCCGCGTCCCCGACGGCGAGATCGTGACGGTGTCGTGCGCCGAGGGCGACGTCGGGCGGATCTACCGCGGCGCGCAGCCGTTCGAGCCGCTGGAGCTCGACGCGGCGACGCTGGCGGCGGTGCCGTCGACGCGGACCCGGGTCGAGATGAGCCTGGGCCGGCCCGATCGCGCGTTCCGCCTGGCGCGGCTGCCGTGCGACGGGATCGGCCTGGCGCGGATCGAGTACGTGCTCACGACGTGGGTCGGGCTCCACCCGCTCGCCGTCGTCCACTACGACCGGCTGCCGCTCGAGCTGCGCGGCCCGATCGACGCGCGCCTCGACGGGCGGACCGACCGCGCCGAGGTGTTCGTCGACCGCCTGGCCCAGGGCCTCGCGGTGCTCGCCGCGGCGATGTGGCCGCGCCCGGTGCGGATGCGGTTCTCCGACTTCACCTCGGCGGAGTTCGCCCGGCTCCCCGGCGGCCTGCCGTTCGAGCCGCTCGAGGCCAACCCGCTGCTCGGCTGGCGCGGCGCCAGCCGCTACCTCGATCCCGAGTGCCGCGAGGCGTTCGCGCTGGAGTGCGCGGCGGTGCGGCGCGTGCGCGAGCTCGGGCTGACCAACCTCCACGTCATGCTGCCGTTCTGCCGCACGCCCGACGACGCGGCGCGCGTGCTCGAGCTCGCCGCGGCGGCGGGGCTGCCGCGCGGCGCCGGCGGGCCGAGCTGGCACCTGCTCGCCGAGCTGCCGTCGAACGCGCTGCTCGCCGACCGCTTCGCCGAGCTGTTCGACGGCTTCACGATCGGCCTCACCGATCTGACCCAGCTCGTGCTCGGCGTCGACCGCGAGGCGGCGCGCGTCGCGACCTCGTTCGACGAGCGCGACCCGGCGGTGCGGCGGGCGTGCGGGCTGGTGATCGACGCCGCGCGCGCGCGCGGGCTGCCGGTCGCGCTGGTCGGCCAGGCGCCGCTCGACGATCCGGCGCTGGCGCGGTGGCTGGTCGAGCGCGGCGTCGGCGCGATCAGCGTCGCGCCGGACAGCGTCATCCCGCTGCGCCGCCAGCTCGCCGCGATCGAGGCCGGCGGCGCCTGAATCGAGGGGCTGGCCGCGGCCTCCGTCTGGCGCCCGGCGGGCGCCTGCATGCGGTCACGGCAGCAGCGGCAGCCCGAGCAGCGCGCGGCGCGCGACGTCGAGGAAGTCGGTCTGGGTGACCAGGCCGATCAGGTGGCCGTCGTCGTCGACGACCGGCAGCGATCCGATCTTGCGGTCGAGCATGATCGCCGCGGCGAGGTGGGCGGGCTGGTCCTGGCGCACGGTCACGGGATCGCGCGTCATGATGTCGGCGACGAGCACGGCCTTGGGCTTGGTCACCGAGCGCAGCACGTCGCGGTCGGACAGGATCCCGACGAGCCGTCCGCGCTCGTCGAGCACCGGCAGGTGGCGGAACGCGCCGACCTCCATGTCGGCGTGCGCGGCCTTGACGGCCTCGTTCGCCCGGACCGTGATGACGGCGGTGACCATGACGTCGGCGACGGTCGGATGTCGGGTCTTCATGGCTCGATGACATTGCGATTGCCGTGCCGTGGTCCGATCGCGCGCGGGACCGCCGCATGCATTGACCCCGGGCATGAACGAACTCGAGCTGACCGCCACCCGCGAGCGGTTGCAGGCCCGGCGCCGCGACCTGCTCGCCCGCTACCACCACGCCCGGGAGCTTGCCGAGGAGGAGCTCGACTCACGCGAGATCGAGGAGCAGGAGAACGCCGCGGAGCTGTGGGACGCGCGGGTCCTGTCGTCGATGGGCGAGCAGGACCGCCGGACCCTGGACGCGGTCATGGCCGCGCTGCGCCGGATCGAGGCCGGTCGCTACGGGCGCTGTACCTCGTGCGACGAGGAGATCGCGCGCGAGCGGCTCGAGGCGCTGCCCGAGACCGCGCTGTGCCTGGGCTGCGCGATCCAGCGCTGAGCCGCCGCGCCGCGCAGAACTTGCGCGGTGAGCCCCCCGCGCCGCAGAGCCTGCGCGGCGCAGGCTCGCAGGACACGCCCACGGCAGGCATGCGGACTGCATCGACCAGTCCCGGCCTGCCATGCTTGCGGTGTCGACGTCGCTCGAGCTTCCGGACGCAGTGCTGCGAGACCTCGTCGCCGCCGCGCCGGACGGGGTGCTGGTGGTCGACCGCAACGGCACGATCGTCCTGGCCAACCCGGAGATCGCCCGCCTGACCGGCTGGACCCCGGCGGAGCTGCTCGGGCAGCCGGTCGAGGTGCTGGTCCCGACGGCGCAGCGCGCGGGCCACGGCGCGCAGCGCGAGGCGTACGTCGCCGCACCCCACAGCCGGCCGATGGGCTCGGGGCTGCGGCTGGTGGCGACGCGCCGGGACGGCGTCGAGCTGCCGGTCGAGATCATGCTCGCGCCGATGCAGCACGCGGGGCAGGCGCTCACGGTCGCGTTCGTCCGCGACGCCACCGAGCGCCACCGCCACGAGCACGCGCTCGAGGCGCTCAACCGCGAGCTCGAGGCGTTCAGCTACTCGGTCGCGCACGACCTGCGCGCGCCGCTGCGATCGATCGACGGCTTTGCGCGCGCGCTGCTCGAGGACCACGCCGCCCAGCTCGACGAGGTCGGGCGGGATCACCTCGAGCGCGTCCACGCCGCGGCGACGCGGATGGGGGCGCTGATCGACGACCTGATGGTGCTGGGGCGGGTGTCGCGCGCCGAGCTCCACCGCGAGCCGGTCGATCTGGCGCGGCTGGTGCGCGCGGCCGAGGCGCGGCTGCGGCGCTCGCACCCCGAGCGCGTGGTGAAGGTGGAGCTCGACCCGGAGCTGACCGTCGACGCCGATCCCCGGCTGCTGGCGCTCGCGATCGACAACCTGCTCGACAACGCGTGGAAGTTCACGCGGCGCCGGCCGCTCGCCCACATCCACGTCGGCCGCGGCGTCGGCTGCGACGGGGAGTGCTACTTCGTGCGCGACGACGGCGTCGGGTTCGATCCCGCGCTCGCGACCCGGCTGTTCGCGCCGTTCGAGCGGCTGCACCCGGCGCGTGACTTCGAGGGCACGGGCATCGGCCTGGCCACCGTGGCCCGCGTCATCCACCGCCACGGC
This sequence comes from Myxococcales bacterium, assembly GCA_011526095.1. Classification (GTDB taxonomy): domain Bacteria; phylum Myxococcota_A; class Polyangia; order Haliangiales; family Haliangiaceae; genus WYBA01. Next base: position 21,214 of record WYBA01000111.1, read on the forward strand.
GGGCGGGTGTGGGCCGACGCGACGCCCGGCGGCGGCGCGACCTTCCACTTCACGCTCGGACGCGAGCCGGCGCGGACGATCCCGTGAGCGCCGCGAACGGAATCTGGGTCCGAAGGAGATCGGGTGGGCGTCCGAACGGGACCGAGGTCCGGCCGTGAGCGCCCCGCTGCGGATCCTGTTCATCGAGGATCGCGAGGACGACATGCGCCTGGTGCAGCGCGAGCTGCGCCGCGGCGGGCTGGTGTTCGACAGCAAGCGGGTCGACACCGCGGCCGAGCTCGACGCGGCGCTGGCGGAGCCGTGGGACGTGATCCTGTGCGACTACGCGATGCCCGGGTTCGGCGGGATGGCCGCGTACGCGATGGTCAAGGCGCGCGGGCTCGACCTGCCGTTCATCATGGTGTCGGGGACGATCGGCGAGGAGGCGGCGGTCGAGGTGATGCGCGCGGGCGTGCACGACTTCGTGCTCAAGGACCGCACGGCGCGGCTGGTGCCGGCGATCGAGCGCGAGCTGGTCGAGGCGCAGCGCCGCGACGAGCTGCGGCGCGCCGAGGCGACGCTGCTGCGCACCGAGAAGCTGCGCGCGCTCGGCCAGATGGCCGCGGGCGTCGCCCACGACTTCAAGAACCTGCTCAACCCGCTGGGGCTGCACGTCGAGCTGGTCGAGCGCGCGCTGCGCCGCGCCGGCGCCGACCGGCCCGAGTCGATCGGCGTGATGCGCGAGATCATCCAGCGCGGCGTCCAGACGATCGACCGGCTGCGCACGTTCAGCCGGATCGACCCCGAGCCGGTCGCCGAGTACGTCGACCTCGCCGCGGTCGCCAAGGAGGCCGTCACGATGATCCGGCCGCGGCTTCATGACCGGCCCGGGCTCGACATCCGCGAGGAGCTGGAGGCGACCGGGCGGGTCCGCGCGCACGGCGCGGAGCTGGTCGGCGCGCTCGTCAACCTGCTGGTCAACGCCGCCGACGCGTGCGGCGAGCGCGGCGTGATCACGGTGCGCACCGGCGTCGAGGGCGGCCGGGCGTGGGTCGAGGTCGCCGACGACGGGCCGGGGATGACCCCGGACGTCGAGGCGCGCGCGTTCGAGCCGTTCTTCTCGACCAAGGGCGAGCAGGGCACCGGCCTGGGTCTGGCCAACGTGTTCGCGACGGCGCGGCGGTACGGCGGCGACATCCACTTGACCACCGCGCCCGGGCGCGGCGCCGCGTTCCAGCTGTCGTACCGCCAGGGCCCATAGGCGCGTGGGCGCGTGGCACGGCGCTCGCACCGCGGGAGGGTATGGTCGCACACCTCCTCATCGTCGAGGACGACCCGCTGGCGCGCGAGGCGATGGCCGCCTTGCTCGCGGACGAGGGATATCGCGTCACCACGGCCCCCGACGGCCACGCGGCGCTGGCGCTGGTCGGCCACGAGCTGCCGGATCTGGTGATCAGCGACGTGCGCATGCCGCGCGGCGACGGGCTCGAGCTGGTGCAACGTCTGCGCGCGCGCGCGCCGACGGCGCGCGTGCCGGTGATCCTCGTCTCGGCGCTGGCCGAGGCAGATCGTCGCATCGCCGCGCTCGATCTGGGGGCCGACGACTTCCTGGCCAAGCCGGTCGATCCGGGCGAGCTGCTCGCGCGCGTCCGCGTCCAGCTCCGCCGCGTCGACGAGCGGCGCGAGCTCGAGCGGCGCGCGCTGGTGGATCCGCTGACCGGCGCGCTCAACCGCCGCGGCATCGCCGACGTGCTGCGGCGAGAGGTCGAGCGCGCGCGGCGGGGCGGTGGCGCGCTGTCGGTGCTCGCGATCGACGTCGATCACTTCAAGTCGATCAACGACACGTACGGTCACCAGCTCGGTGACACGGTGCTGCGCCTGCTCGCGCGCATGCTGACCGACACGGTGCGCCTCGCCGACCACGTCGGGCGCCCGGGCGGTGACGAGTTCCTCGTCGTGCTGCCGGACACGACCGCCGAGGCGGCCGCGGCGCTGGCCGCGCGGCTGCGGCGGACCGCCTTGCCGGCGCTGTCGGTCGGGCCGCACCCCGACCTCGTGGTGACCGTGTCGATCGGCGCCGCGACGCTGGAGCCGGACGACACGTTCGACGAGCTGCTCGAGCGCGCCGACCAGGAGATGTACCGGATGAAGCGATCGGGCGGCGTGCCCTCTGGCGACATCGGCGACCTGGTGAAGCGGCTCTACGCGCCGGAGCCGTGATCCGCGACGGGCCCGTCGATCGCGACATCCGTGTCGCGGCGGGCGCGGCGCGTGCGTGCGATGTCACGGGCTTGCGTCGACCGCCGGCCCTGGCCCGCGTGGTGCAAATCGCACCGAGCCGTGCGCTGGTCCTCGCTCCCTCTCGTCGCGGCCCTCGGCGTGGCCGCCCTCGCCCCGAGCGCCGGGTGCGTCCCCGAGGACCTCGACATCGTCGTGTTCGACGAGCGGTTCGAGGGCCAGCCCGGCGGGCAGCCCGACGGGCTGCCCGACCGTCAGCTCGATGGGCGGTGGACGCTGTGGTACGGCGCCTACACGCTCGCGCCCACCGTCCACCCGGCCGAGCACGCGCTGGTGTTCGAGCGCGCGACCGCGATCGCGGCGCCGATGGCCTACACGGTGAGCGACGAGTACAGCGACGGCGCCTGGGTCGAGTACACGTCCGATTGCCATGGCGCGCCGGCCGTGGCGCTGTCGTGGGCCGGCGTGGACGCGTGGGCGGTCGAGGTCACGCTGCCGACCGCCGCCGCGGGCGGCGGGGCGTTCCAGCGCGTGTACGCCAACCTGCCGCCGATCCCGGACGCGACGTCGGACGACTGGAGCGGGCCCGTGCTCGCCCAGCTGGTGCTGCGCGCGGATCCGTGGGCCGGGCCGTGCGCGATCGACAACCTGCGCGTGATGGTGTCCGCGCCCGACGATGGATGGTGACCCGGATGCGTGCGCTGCCGCGGAGATCGATCGTGAACGTCGGGGTGAGCGTCGTCGTGAGCCTCGTCGTGCTCTCGGGCCTGCTCGCCGGCGGCGCGGGCCGCGCGCACGCCGACGGCGCGCCCGCGCTGACCGCCGCGGCCCCGCCGCCCGAGGCGCCGGCGTGGATGTGGTCGGTCGGCGGCCTGCTGCGCGTGACCTCGGCCGACGCGGACGCCGACGCGGACCTCGCGGCGCTCGACGCCTACGGCTACCTCGCCGACGCGCCGGTGCTGCTCGGGCTGCGCGGCGACCTCGTCTATCAGCACGCGCCGCTCGTCGACGTCGGCGTGGCGTGGGCGTGGGCGCGCGGCCACTACGCCGCCGGCCCGACGTGGGAGGACCCGGATCGCATCGACGGCTCGACGCTCGAGCTCGGCGCGGTGGCGCGGCTGGCGTGGGTCCGGCCGTCGTTCCCGGTCGCGCCCGAGCCGCGGCTCGAGGTCGGGCTGCAGCGCCGCGCGGTCGAGTTGCGCGGCGTCGCGGCGCGGACGCTCGGCACGTACACGCGGGTCGGCGTCGACGTCCGCCTCGGCGCGCGCAAGGCCGGCGCGGTGCTGTCGGTCGACTACACGCGCAGCCACGGCGGCGACGACGACGCGATGCTCGACCTGCCGGTCGGCGGCGTCACCGTCGCGCTGTCGTTCTACTGGCGCGACTGGCAGCCGGCGTCGGCGCGGGCTTCGTCGCCAGCTTCACGATGAGCGCGTACTCGGCCGGCGTCACCGGCTGGACGCTGAGCCGGCTGCCCTTGCGCAAGAGGACCATGTCCGCGAGCGCCGGGACCTCGCGCAGCTCGGCGAGAGGGATCAGGCGCGGCAGCTTGTGCTCGAACGCGACGTCGACGCAGATCCACCGCGGCTCGTCGCGGCGGCTGGCGGGATCGTGGTACGGGCTCGCCGGGTCGAACTGGGTCTCGTCGACGACGCCGGTGCGGTGGATCGTGGCGAGGCCCGCGACGCCGGAGGGCTCGGCGTTGGAGTGGTAGAACAGCACGCGGTCGCCGACCTGCATCTGATCGCGCATCAGGTTGCGCGCCTGGTAGTTGCGCACGCCGGTCCACGGCTCGACCTTCACGCGCGCCAGGTCGTCGATCGAGAACGTCTCGGGCTCGGTCTTCATCAGCCAGTGGGCGGGGCGTCGGGACTTCGTCATCGCATCACCTCGGAGCGCGCATCACCTCGCCGATCGCCAGCGCGCGCACCGGCGTGCCGGGCGCGGCGGCGTGGACCTCGTGGAGGAAGCTCTCGACGTTGACGTTGAGCGAGAAGCCCATCGGCGCGTCGAGCGGACGGAAGAAGTCGTCGTAGTGGTGCGGCACGATCAGCCGCGGCCGCAGCCGGCCGAGCAGCCGCGGCAGGTAGCGCGGCGTGAACCGGCGGCCGGCGATCCCGGCGAGCAGGACGTCGACGTCGCCGCGGGGCAGCTCGTCGTCGATCAGATCGCACGAGCCCTGGTGGTAGAGCGTGACGCCGGCGACCGCGACGTGGAGGCCCCACACCTGGCCGCAGCGGTAGGCCTGGGGCGTCAGCGCGTCGAGGTGCTCGCACGTCAGCTCGCCGTCCATCGGCGTCCACAGCCCGAGCGCGAGCTTGCTGTGGCGGCTCGGCACGAACGTCACCGCGAACGGGCCGACGTCGTAGGTGCGGTGCGCGGTGACCTCGACCGCCTGCGCGCCGAGGCCGTGCAGCGTCATCAGCTGGACCAGCGAGCGGCCGCCGTAGACCGGGCAGCCGAGCGCGCCGGCGATCGCCGGCGCGTCCATGGCGTGGTCGAAGTGGGTGTGCCCGACGAGGATCGCGCGGGCCCGCGGCGCGCGCGCGGCGATCGCGTCGTAGCGGGGGAGGCGGACGCGGCGGCGCGCGAGATCCGACAGCGGCACGCGCGACAGGTACGGATCGATCAGCAGGTCCCAGCCGTCGTACGACAGGCGGAAGCCGGAGGTGCCGAGCCACTCGAGCTCGAGCCCGGGCGGCAGCGCGCCGGGCACCGGCGCGCGCGCCCACGCCGCGTCGGCGACCGCGGCCTCGTCGGCGCGGACGCGCGCGCCGCGCCGCGCGGCGTAGGCGAGCGCGGAGGCGACGTGGCCGATCGTGGTGAACGTGCGCACGGGAGCGCGCGCACTCTAACGCTCCGCGTGTCCGGTTGACACCCCGGCGAGCGGGGGACATCCTGCCCGGCACCAACCAACGCCACCGGCGCGTCGAGGGACGCGCCGACATAAGAGGAACGACCATGGCTCACACGCTGCCCGAACTGCCCTACGCCAAGGACGCGCTCGTCCCCGTGATCTCGGTCGAGACGATCGACTACCACTACGGCAAGCACCACCAGGCGTACGTCAACAACCTCAACAACCTGATCCCCGGCACCAAGTACGAGTCGCTGAGCCTCGAGGAGACGGTCAAGCAGTCGTACGGCCAGGCGTCGGAGAAGCCGGTGTTCAACAACTCGGCGCAGGTGTGGAACCACACGTTCTACTGGCACTCGCTGGCGCCCAAGGCCGGCGGCGCGCCGTCCGGCGCGATCGCCGCGGCGATCGACAAGGCGTTCGGCGGCTTCGCCGAGTTCAAGGACAAGTTCAGCAAGGCCGCGGCCGGCCAGTTCGGCTCGGGCTGGGCGTGGCTGGTCCAGAACGCCGACGGCGGCCTGGCGATCGAGACGACGGCGAACGCGGACACGCCGTTCGCCACGGGGAAGAACTGCATCCTGACGATCGACGTCTGGGAGCACGCCTACTACGTCGACTACCGGAACGCGCGCCCCAAGTACATCGAGGAGTTCTGGAAGCTCGTGAACTGGGACTTCGCGAACAAGAACCTGAAGTGACGGCGGCGACCCGCGCGGCCGGCGTCGCCGGCCGCGCACGGTGATCGTGGCTGCGGCAGGGCGGCGGGCGGTCTAGAATGGCGGCATGGTCTCCCCGGTCCGCAAGCGCGCGACCTACGAGGACGTGCTCGCGGCGCCCGCGAACATGGTCGCGGAGATCATCGCCGGCGAGCTGCGGCTGTCGCCGCGGCCCGCCGCGCCGCACGCGCAGGTCGCGTCCGTGCTCGCCGAGGAGCTCGGACCGCCGTTTCGACGGGGGCGGGGCGGCCCTGGTGGCTGGATCCTCCTCTACGAGCCCGAGCTGCATCTCGGCGAGGATGTCGTCGTCCCCGACTACGCCGGGTGGCGACGTGAGCGGCTGCCGGTCGTTGGCGACGTGCCGTACTTCGAGCTCGCGCCCGACTGGGTCGCCGAGATCCTCTCCCCGTCGACCGAGAAGTCCGATCGGGCGGAGAAGCTCGGGATCTACGCGCGCGCCGGGGTCGGGCACGCCTGGCTGATCAACCCGCGCGCGCGTACCCTCGAGGTGATGCGCCGGCAGGGGCCGCACTGGCTCACCGTCGGCGTCCACAAGGACGACGACCGCGTCCGCGCCGAGCCGTTCGATGCGATCGAGCTCGACCTGGCGGCGTTCTGGTCGGATCTCGCGCCGCGGCCGTGAGCGTTCACAGCGCGGCGGTGACGGCGGCGACCGTGATGGCGCCGAGCGCGGCGCCGGCGAGCAGCCACCGCCACGGCACGGGCGGCGGCGCGGGCGCGGGCGCCGGGTCGGGCGGCGCGGCGAGCGCGAAGTCGACCTCGCGGATCGCGCCGGCCTCGGGGTCGACGAGCAGCACGCCGTCGGCGGCGTAGGCGACCGCGTACTCGAGCAGCTGGCGGCGCGTCGCGGCGGTGGCCAGGCTCGGGGCGCGCTCGCCGGTCTTGGTCTCGGCGACCAGGACGCGGCCGTCGCGCTCGACCAGCGCGTCGCACCGCAGCTCGATCTCGACCGGCGCGCCGTCGACGTGGATCGTCCAGGTGCGCGCGAGCTGGGTGTCGAGGACGGCGTAGCCCGCGGCCGCGAGCAGCCGGGTCGCGTCGGACTCGCCGGCGAGGGCGCGGCGGGCGCGGCGTACGGCGCGCCGGCTCGCGCCGCGGCGGCGCAGCGCGCGCGCCGCGACCAGCGCGAGCGTGAACGCGGCCGCCACGGCGACGGCGGCGAGCAGCGCGGCCTGGCGCGGGGACAGCGGGCCCATCGCCGCGCAGCGTGGCACGGCCGTCTGAGATCACGCCGCGCTACGCCGTCTCGAGCACGAACCGGCGCACGACGTGCTGCAGCGTCTGCAGCCGGTACGCCGCGGTCGAGCGGACGTCGGTGATCGGCGCGACGTCGTGGGCGAGCGCGGCGGCGACCGCGTCGGCGGTGGCCGCGCCGACCGGCGCGCCGAGCAGCGCGGCCTCGGCGTGCGGCGCGCGCACCGGGCGATCGGCGACGGCGCCGAGGCCGAGGCGCGCCTCGACGAACCGGCCGGCCTCGACGCGGAGCACCGCCGCGGCCATGACCTTGCTGATCGACTGGGCGCGGCGGGTGCCGACCTTGCGCCAGTGCTGGCGCGCCTCGGGGTGCGGCGCCGGCAGCCGCACCGCGACGATCACCTCGTCGGCGGCGAGCGCGGTCTTGCGGTAGCTGATCGGGTAGTCGCGGTACGGCACGGTGCGCGCGCCGCGCGGCGAGCGCAGCTCGAGCACGGCGTCGAGCGCGAGCAGCACCGGCAGGCTGTCGCCGACCGGCGACGACGTCCCGACGTTGCCGCCGATCGTGCCGCGCGCCTGGATCTGCAGCGCGCCGATCTCGCGCGCCGCGGCGACCAGGATCGGCGCGCGCGCCGCGACCAGCGCGCTGGCGATCACCTCGGTCCACGGCGTCGCCGCGCCGATCCGCACCGCCGCGCCGCCGCCGTCGTCGAGCTCCGAGATCCCGCGCAGCTCGGCCAGGCCCCACACGTCGATCACGCCGGCGGGCGCCGGTCGCAGCGGGGCCTCGACCATCAGGTCGGTGCCGCCGCACAGCACCGCCCAGTCCGGGTGGTCGGCGCGCGCGGCGATCAGGTCGGCGACGGTCGCGGGGCGGACGTAGCCGGTCGGTGTCGTCGGTGTCGTCGTCGCTGTTGTCGTCGTCGTCGTCGTGGTCATCGGGAGCCTCCGCCCTGGCGGGCCCGCGCCGCCTCGACGACCGCGTCGACGATCAGCTGGTAGCCGGTGCACCGGCAGATGTTGCCGCTGAGCAGCTCGCGCACCTTGGCGCGCGCGTCGCCGTCGCCGCCCGCACCCGAGCCGGCAGCGGCCACGGCCGGCTCGGCGTCGATCACGTAGGCCGCGCACACCGCGATGCCCGGCGTGCAGATGCCGCACTGCGCGCCGCCGCGCTCGACCAGGGCGCGCTGCACCTCGTGCAGCAGCACCTCGCCGCCGTCGCGCCGCGCCAGCCCCTCGACCGTGACGACCGCGCGGCCGTCGCACTGGCCGGCCGCCACCAGGCACGAGTTCACCGGCGCGCCGTCGAGCAGCACGGTGCACGCGCCGCACTCGCCCTCGCCGCAGCCCTCCTTCGTGCCGGTGAGGCGCAGGTCCTCGCGCAGTACGTCGAGCAGCCGCCGCCACGGGTCGACGTCGACCGTGCGGCGCTCGCCGTTGACCTCGATCGTGACGTTCACGACGCGCCCCCCGCCGCGGCGATCGCCCGCGTCCACTCGTCGCGCCGCGCCGCGAGGTGCTCGGGCAGGATCGGCACGTGGTCGAAGTCGACGCCGAGCGCGTCGCGGATCGCGTTGGCGACCGCCGCCGCCGGCCCGTCCATCGGGATCTCGCCGACGCCCTTGGCGCCGTGCGGGCCGTACGGGAACGGCACCTCGACGAGGATCGTCTCGAGCTCCGGCGCGTCGGCGAACGTGGGGACGATGCAGTTGGTCATGGTGGCGTTGGCGACCCGGCCGTCCTTGTACACCACGTGCTCGAGCACCGCCCACCCCAGCGCCTGCAGCGTGCCGCCCTCGATCTGGCCCTTGACGATGGTCGGGTTGATCGCCTTGCCGACGTCGATCGCCTGGACGCACCGCTCGATCGTGATCTCGCACGTGTCGAGATCGATCGCGACGTCGACCAGGCAGGCGGCCCAGCCGTAGGCCGGGTAGGCCGAGCCGGTGTACGTCGCGTCGTCCCACACGATCCCGGGCGGTGGCTCGTACTGGACGCGCTCGGCGACCTCGCCCTCGGCGGCGGCGCACGCCGCCGCCAGCGCGGCGAACGTGCCCGGCGTGCCGCGCGCGGCGCCCCACGCCTCGACCCGGGCGCGCACCGCGCGCGCGGCGCGCTCGACCAGCCCGCCGACGACCATGCACGTCCGGCTCGCGACGGTCGGGCCGCTGTCCGGCACGCGGTCGGTCGACGGGTCGACGACGCGGACGTCGGCGACGGCGACGCCGAGCGCGTCGGCCGCGATCTGAGCGAACATCGTGATCGAGCCCTGGCCGATGTCGGTCGAGCTCGATCGCACCTCGATCGCGCCGGCCGCGGTGAGCGCGACCTCGGCGCGGCCGGCGAGCCGCTGCTCGCCCGAGCCGGTGAACCCGGCGCCGTGGTTGTAGAAGCACACGCCGCGGCCGCGCCGCACCGGCGCCCCGCTGGCGGCGCGGCCGTCGCGCGCCGGCGGCGCGCCCGCGACGCGCTCGATCGCGCCGAGCACCTCGTCCGTCCCGACCGAGACCGTGAGCTCCTGGCCGGTCGCGGTCGTGTCGCCGGCGCGCAGCGCGTGGCGGCTGCGGAACGCGAGCGGGTCGACGCCGAGCGCGCGCGCCGCCTTGTCGATCTGCCGCTCGTAGGGGAACGTCGTCTGCGGCGCGCCGAACCCGCGGAACGCGCCGTGCGGCGGGTGGTTGGTGGCGACGACGCGGCCGACGACGCGCGTGGTCGCGCACCGGTACGGGCCGGCGGCGTGGAGCACGCCGCGCGACAGCACCACCGGCGACAGCGTCAGGTAGGCGCCTCCGTCCATCACGACGTCGGCGTCGATCGCGACGATGCCGCCGCCTTCGTCGAGGCCGAGCCGGTGGCGGACGATCGCCGGGTGGCGCTTGGTCGTCGCGGCGATGTCCTCGCCGCGGTCGTAGACGATCTTGACCGGGCGCCCCGCCTTGCGCGCGAGCAGCGCGGCGTGCGCGGCGATCATCGACGGGTACTCCTCCTTGCCGCCGAACCCGCCGCCGGTCACCGACTGCGTGACGATCACCTCGTCGGGTCCGCACCCCAGGAGCGCCTTCATCGCCTTGTGCACGTAGTACGGGCACTGCATCGAGCCGACGAGGTGGCAGCGGCCGCCGTCCCACCACGCCGCCATCGCCTGGGTCTCGATGTACATCTGCTCCTGCGCGCCGGTCGTGTACGTCGCGTCGATCACGCGCGCCGCCGACGCCATGACGCGCTCGAACGCGGCGTCGTCGGCGTGGCCCTTGCGGATCGTGAACCGCTTGAACACGTTGTCGTCGCCGTAGAGCTTGACCTCGCCGCGCAGCGCGTCGTCGGTGGAGAGCACCGGCGTGCGCGCGGCGATCCGCGGCCGGACGGCGCGGCGCGCCGCCAGCGCGCGCGCCCGCGTCGGCGCCGCGACCAGCGCGACCGCCTCGTCGACGTGCATCACCCGCCCGCCGAGCGGCGCGAGCGCCGGCTGATCTTCCTCGATCAGGAACACGACGTTCTTGCCGCCGTGCGCCGCGATGTCGGCCGAGGTCACGACCACGACGTCGGTCCAGTCGAACGCCGGGTCGAGGTCGATCGCCTCGAGCACCCCGTGCGCCACGGTCGAGCGCACCGTCACGCCGTGCCACGCGCCCGGCAGCTCGAGATCGTCGAGGTAGCGCGCCGCGCCGGTCACCTTGGCGACGCCGTCGACGCGCGGCACCGCGCGGCCGACAGCTCCCGAGGGCTGTGGATCCACCATGTCCCCGGATACCACAGGCCATCGGTGCCGTGCGCGGACCCGATCGTCAAGCCGCGCGGCGCGACGGGAATGCGCCGCCCACGCGCGGTGGTTCGCGCGCACGCGGGACGGTCGGGAGAGGGGCGCTTGACACGGGCCGGGCCCGTGTCTAAAAAGCGCAACCAATTCCGACCACTCCGCGCGCGGAGCGAACAGATGATCAAGGTCACGAACCTCTCCAAGTACTACGGAGCGAAGCGGGCCCTCGGTCCGGTGAGCTTCGAGATCGACGACGGCGAGGCGGTCGGCTTCCTCGGCCTCAACGGCGCGGGCAAGACCACGGTCCTGCGCATGCTCGCCTGCGACCTGCGGCCGTCCGACGGGTCGATCTCCGTCGGCGGCGTCGACGCGGTGGCGTCGCCGCAGGAGGTCAAGAAGCGGATCGGGTTCGTCCCCGAGAACCCGCCGATCTACGCCGACATGACCGTGGCGGACTACCTCAAGTTCGCCGCCGAGCTGCGCGGCATGCGCAAGGCCGACTACACGCGGCGCATCCCCGAGGTGCTCGGCCTCACCCACCTCACCGACGTCGCGGGCGAGGTGATCGGCACGCTGTCGCACGGGTATCGCCAGCGCGTCGGCGTCGCCCAGGCGATCGTGCACAACCCCAAGCTGCTGATCCTCGACGAGCCGACCCGCGGCCTCGACCCGGTCCAGATCATCGAGATGCGCGCGATGATCCAGGACCTCAAGCACGCCCACACGATCCTGATCTCGAGCCACATCCTGTCCGAGATCAGCCAGACCTGCGACCGCCTGCTCGTGCTCGGCCGCGGCGAGATCCTCGGCAGCGGCACCGAGGACGAGCTGACCGGCCACGCGCCGGACGTCACCCAGGTGATCGTCGCGATCACCGCGAGCGAGACGAGCGACGGCGGCGCCGCGGCGGCGCGCGCGGCGCTGACCGCGGTCGACGGCGTCACGACGGTCGGCGAGGCGCGGCGGGTCCACGGCACGCTGACGTTCGCCGTCGCGTGCGAGCGCGACGTCCGCGCCGCGGTCGGCAAGGCGGTGATCGACGCCGGCCTGCCGCTGGTCCGGCTCGACTCGGTCCACTCCGAGCTCGAGCAGACGTTCATCCGGCTCGTCGGGGCGCCGGGCGGGGGAGCCAACTGATGTCCGCCACGTTCACGATCTACAAGCGCGAGCTGGCGGCCTATGTCCGCTCCCCGGTCGGCTGGGTCGTCGCCGCGGCGGCGCTGCTGGTCCAGGGCATCCTGTTCCAGGCCAACGCGTTGCAAGGCGAGAAGCTGTCGGCCGACGTGCTGCGCCAGTTCTTCTGGTCGATGTCAGGCACCACGATGTTCCTGGCGATGATCCTCTCGATCCGGCTGATCGCCGAGGAGCGCCAGACCCAGTCGATCGTGCTGCTCAACACCTCGCCGGTGTCGGACGCCCAGATCGTCGTCGGCAAGTTCCTCGCCGCCGGCACGTTCCTCGCGCTGATCCTGGCGCTCAGCGTCTACATGCCGCTGATGATCAAGGTCAACGGCAAGGTCACCGGCGCGCAGATCTTCGTCGGCTACCTCGGGCTGTGGCTGCTCGGCGCGAGCTACCTGGCGATCGGGATGTTCGCCAGCAGCCTCACGCGGCACCAGCTGGTCGCCGGCGTGCTCGGCACGTTGTTCGGCGGCGTCATGACGCTGCTCTACCCGCTGGCCAAGAAGCTCGACGAGCCGTTCAAGGGCGTGCTGTCGCAGATGGACGCGTGGTGGGGCCACTACCAGGGCGGGTTCATGGTCGGCGTGCTCACGCTCGAGAACGTCGTCTACTACCTGGCCCTCACGTACTTCTTCCTGCTGCTCACCGTGAAGACGATGGAGGCGAAGCGATGGCACTGAGAACGGCCACGCCGTGGTGGTTGACCTGGCAGCACCTGCTGGGCCTGCTGCTGTTCTTCGTGTCGCAGCGGTTCCTCGGCCACTGGGACACGTTCCAGACCGTGGCGACGGGCCTGGCCCTCGCCGCGCTCACGTTCGCGGTCGTCGCCCGCGTGATCGCGGTGGCGCGGACGCGCGGCGACCGCCGCCGCGTCGAGCGCACGCTGCTGATCGCGACGCTCGCCTCGGTCGTGGCGATCGCGTGCTGGTACCTCAGCACCGACGCGGGCGCGGAGCTCGCGGGCGTCGCCCAGGACGATCCCAAGGCCCTGGCGCGGTGGTCGACGCCGCTGGAGATCCTCGCCGGCATCTTCGGGCTGGCGTCGGTGCTGCCGATGGTGATGGTCGAGGCGACGCTGGGCCTGGCCCGGCGCGAGCTGTTCGACCTCAGGACCACCGGCGGCGCGGCCGGCTCGGGCGACGGCGCGGTCGAGCACCGGCGGGTGCGCGAGGTCGCGACCTCGGGCCTCACGCTCGCGCTCGCCGCGGCGCTGCTGATGGTGACGTGCAGCGTCGCCCGCCAGCGCAACATGCGCGCGGACGTCAGCTACTTCAAGACGTCGGCGCCGGGCGCGTCGACCCAGAACATCGTCAAGAGCATCGAGGACCCGATCGCGGTCCACCTGTTCTTCACCTCGCCCAACGAGGTGCTCGACGAGGTCGCGGCGTACTTCGACGAGCTCGCCGACGCCACCGGCCGGCTCACCGTCGAGCAGCACGACCCGGTCGTCGCGGCCGGCATCGTGTCGCAGTTCGGCGTCAAGGAGTCCGGGACGATCGTCCTGGTCCGCGGCGAGCAGAACGAGAAGATCACGATCGACACCGACATCGAGCGCGCGCGCCGCTCGACCAAGAGCTCGACCAAGCCGACGCTGCGCACGTTCGACGGCGCGGTCAACGCCGCCCTGATGAAGCTCGCGCGGTCAAAGCGCGTCGCCTACCTGACGGTCGGCCACGGCGAGATCAACGACCCCGACTCGCTGGCGCCGGCGCTGCGCGAGCAGCTCCCCGAGGCGCGCACGACGATGATCAAGGCGATGCTGCGCGACCAGAACTACGAGGTGAAGGACCTCGGGGCGATGGACGGGCTGGTCGACGCGGTCCCCGAGGACGCGGCGATCGTCATGGTCCTGGGCCCGCGCACCGCGCTGTCCGAGGACGAGCTGGCCACGCTCGATCGCTACGTCGCCGGCGGCGGCAGCCTGCTGGTCGCGCTCGATCCGCTGTCGGACGTCGTGCTCGGGCCGCTCGAGCAGCGGTTCGCGATCAAGATGGACCACACGCCGATCGTCGACGACAAGGAGTACCTGCCGACCGCCGGGCCGCGGGTCGCGCTGACCAACCAGTTCAGCTCGCACAAGTCGATCACCGCGATGGCGCGGGCGGCGTCGAACGCGGGCCTGCCGCTGTTCCAGGCCGGCTCGCTCGACGACGTCGAGTTCGGCGGCGCGGCCGACCAGGCGCCGAGGAAGACGTTCGTGATCAAGTCGATGCAGAGCTCGTTCCGCGACGCCAACGGCAACGCGCGGTTCGACGACGGCGAGAAGCGCGACCGCTACAACATCGCGGTCGCGATCGAGGGGCCCAAGCCGGCGAGCGCCCCCGACGGCGGCGCGGGTGACGATGGCGACGCCGCCAGGGCCGAGGGCTACCGCGCGATGGTGTTCTCCGACGCCGACCTGTTCGCCGACCGGATCGACGTCAAGGGCCGCCAGCTCATGGTCTACCGCCAGACCAACGGCGGCCCGCTGCCCGACGACGTGATCCGGTGGCTCGGCGGCGAGGAGGACCTCGCCGGCGCGATCACCGACGAGCTCGACAAGCCGCTGGCGCACACCAGCAGCCAGGACGCGAAGTGGTTCGTGCTGACGATCATCGCGGCGCCGCTGCTGGTGCTGGGCGGCGGGCTCGCCGCGACGCGCCGCCGCCGCCGCAAGCCCGCGGCCGCGGCGCCGCGCAAGGGCGCGCCGTCCGGCGCGCGCAAGGAGTCGCCATGAAGGGAGCGATCGTCCATGGCGTCCTGCTGGTGGCGATGCTGCTGTTCGGCTACCAGACGTGGACGCGCGAGAAGGACGTCAAGAAGACGGCCGGCGAGGTCGTGCTGTGGAACGCCCGCCCGGGCGAGCTGACGTCGATCGTGTGGGAGACGCCGAAGCGCACGACCAAGCTCGAGCGCAAGGGCGAGGGCGCCGCCAGCTACCTGTGGGGCGTCGACACCAAGATCACCAAGAAGACCAAGCCCAAGCCGGCGGCCCCGGACGCGGGCGTGCCCGCGGCCCCGGTCGGAGACGCGGGCGTGCCGGCGGCGCCGGTCGCGGACGGCGGCGTGGCCGCGGCGGCGACGGACGCGGGCGTCCCGGCGGCTGCCGACGCGGGCGCCCCGGCCGAGCCCGAGCAGGAGATCGTCACCTCGACCCGCGAGTACCCCGTGGGCGAGGCGGCGACCAAGCTGCTCGCCGACTTCTCCGCGATGCGGGCGCTGCGCGCGCTCGGCCCGGTGTCGGACGACCAGCGCGCCGAGTACGGGTTCGAGGACGAGAAGGTCGCGGCGACGCTGACGGTGATCTTCGCCGGGCAGACGCGGTCGCTCGTGATCGGCAAGAAGGCGACCGGCGCGACCGGCAAGTACGCGGTCGACGTCGAGAGCGGGCAGGGCTACGTGATCGCCGACTCGGTGTTCACCGCGCTCGAGGGCGGCGAGACCTCGCTCAAGCCCAAGCTCGCCGTGCCGACGGGCGACGCGGTCGCCGCGATCGAGCTCGCGACCCCCGCGGGCAAGTCGCGTCGCGTCGATCGGCTGTCGCTCAAGGACGAGAAGACCAGCAAGATCACCAAGACCTGGGGCGACAAGGCGACGGGCGCGGCGGACACGACCGCGGCGAACTTCCTGTCCAAGGTCGAGACCGAGCTCAAGCCGAACAAGTTCGAGCCCACGCTCGATCTGGCGACGGCGACCGAGCTGGTGACGCTGGTCTACCGCGACGCCAAGGGCGGCGAGCTCGGCAAGCTGACGCTGTACAAGCGCGTCACGCCGCCGGCCGCGCCGCCCGAGGGCGCCCCGGTCCCGGCCACCCCGCCGGAGCCGCTGGTCGAGTACTTCATCGTCAGCACGCTGACGCGGGTGCCGGCCACGGTCCAGACGACCGGCGGCGATCAGGTCGAGCAGAACATCGCGACCGTGCTGCCCTGATCACGGCGGGGCGGCGCGCCGCGCCGCGCCGCGCCGCGCCGGGATGACGGCCGTCACGATGACGATCCGCCGCGATCCTGCGTCATACTCGGGCGTTGTCTCGCCGAGGTAAACGACCGCCGCGCCAGCCCGAGGCGCCGCCCGACGAGGGCGAGCCGACGCGGCCCGCGGTGCGCCCGTCCGAGCTGTACGACCCGGCGCGGTCGGGCTCGGTCGACGTGGCGTTCTCCCAGGCGATGCCGGCGGCGCCGGCCGAGGCCGCGCCGGCGCC